>JADZFZ010000540.1 GCA_020854145.1 Deltaproteobacteria bacterium
CCGGCGGCGCGTGCGAGGGACTCGACCTCGGCGACGTCCTTGCGCCCGAGCGCGTCGGCGACCTCGGCGCGCGCGTCGTCGTCCGCGATCGAGGCCAGCGCCGTGGCCGTGATCCCGACGTGGCCGAGCTCCACGTGCATGCGGTCGAGCCCCGCGGCACGGGCCGCTTCGACGGCGACGCGAACCACCTCCGCGTCACCTCGCGCGCCCGCCACGCCGATCAGCTCGAAGCCCGCCTGCGCAATCTGGCGGTGCCGCCGCGCGCGTCCGCGACGGCGTCGCACGACGGTGCCCTCGTACGCGAGGCGCCAGGGCGCCGGGCGATCGCGCAGGCGCGTCGCGACGATGCGCGCGATCTGAGGCGTCATGTCCGGGCGCAACGCCGCGACCTCCCCGGTGTCGGGCTCGACGAAGCGGATCACGTCGGCGCCGCCCACCGACGCCAGGCCGAGCTCGAGCACTTCCTCGCGCTCGAATGCGGGCGTGGTGACGAGCTCGTAGCCGTGCCGCGCCATCGTCTCGATGAGACGACGCCCGAGGGCACGGCGCGCGGCTGCTGCGGGAGGCAGCAGGTCGCGCATCCCGAGCAGCGGGAGGAGCGCCTTCTTCACAACGCGACGGAGAGGGCCGCCGAGACGTGCGGGAGCTTCCTCAGCTCCTCGAGCACCTCGGCCGGCACGGGCGAGTCGACGTTCCACACGCTCATCGCCTGACGGCGCGTCGGCTCGAGGCCGACCTGCATGCGCGACACGTTGATGCTGCGCGCGCCGAGCAACGTGCCGACCGCGCCGATGACGCCGGGCCGGTCCTCGTTCCACATGACGAGCATCCTGCCGGACATCCACGCGTCGAGCTCGAAGCCATCGACGGTGGCCAGACGCGGCTCGCCCGACGAAGCGAGCGTCCCCGAAGCCGAGTGCAGCCCTCCCGACGCGCCACGCACGGTCATGGACACGAGGCTCGCGTAACCGCGCGAGCGCTCGCGCCGCACCTCGGAGACGCGCACGCCGCGGTCTGCCGCGACGAGCGGCGCGTTCACCGCGTTGACCGGCAGATCCATGAAGCAGCCGAGGTACCCGGCGAGCGCCTCGCGCGTGATGGGGCCTACGCCCACCTCGCCGGCCTCGCCGGTCGCGACGACCTCGATCTCCTCGACGGCGAGGGGGTCGAGCTGGGCGAGGAAGTGCCCGAGGCGGCGGGCGAGCCGCAAGTAGGGACCGACGGTCTCGAGCTGGTCGGGGGTCAGCCCGATCGCGTTGACGGCGTTGACGATGGCTCCGGTGGTCAGGTACGCGACGATCTGCTCGGCGATCTCCAGAGCGACGCGCTCCTGCGCTTCGTCGGTGGACGCACCGAGGTGCGGCGTGACGATCACGTCGTCGCGCGAGAGCAACGGGCTCGCGGGATCGGGTGGCTCCTTCTCGAAGACGTCGAGCGCAGCGCCGGCGACCTTTCCGCTCTGGAGGCCGCGCAGCAGCGCCTGCTCGTCCACGATCCCGCCGCGCGCCGCGTTGACGATCAGCACACCCTTCTTCATCTGCGCGATGGCGGCGTCGCCGACGATGCCGCGGGTCTCGGGCGTGAGCGGCGTATGGCACGTGATGATGTCGCTCCGCTTCCAGAGATCGTCGAGCTCGACCTTCTCGACGCCGAGCGCGCGCGCGCGGTCGGGCGAGAGGAACGGGTCGAACGCGATGACGCGCATCTTCAGCCCGTTGGCGCGGTCCGCGACGATGCGCCCGATGTTGCCGAGCCCGAGCACGCCGAGGGTCTTGCCCGCGACCTCGTGCCCCTGGAACTTGGATTTCTCCCACTTGCCGGCGCGCATGCTCGCGGTCGCCTGCGGGATCTTCCGCGCGAGCGACAGCATCAGCGACAGCGCGTGCTCCGCGGTGGTGACCGCGTTGCCGGTGGGCGTGTTCATGACGACGATGCCGCGTTTGGAGGCCGCCGCGACGTCGACGTTGTCTACGCCGATGCCTGCGCGTCCGATGACCCGCAGCTTGCTCGCGCCCTCGAGCACGCGCGCCGTGACCTTCGAGCCGCTGCGGATGACGAGCGCCTCGTAGTCGCCGATCACCTCGGCGAGCTGCGCCTCGCCGAGGCCCGGGCGGTAATCGACCTCCATGCCCTCGGCGGATTGGAGGATGCGGAGCCCGGCTTCCGAAAGGCTGTCGCTGACCAGCACACGCGTCATGGGGTGCGCCTCCTCCGGCGCGCGCGGAACGTGACGCGAAGCGCGGGGCGGGGCAACGAGGCGCGACGCGAGGGTTGCGACGGCGCGATCGCGACCCGCGGCCGTCAGTGGAGCGTGTGGTGGCGGCCGTCGTGCTCGACCTTCGGGATCTCCGGGTCGTCCTCGCCGGGCGCGCTGCGCGGGATCGCCGCGATGACCTCGCCGTCGCGGATGCGGCGCGCGAGGCTGGTCGCCTCGTCCTCCCGGGCTTGTTCGGCTGCACGGTCCAGCGCCTTGAAGGCACGTGCGAGCGCTGCGTCTTCTTCCCGTTCGGTCGCCTCCATGACGCGGAGCTTCTGTCGGGCGCGCCGCCGGCTCTTCACCCACGCGAGCGCGAGCAACACCACGACGAGAGCCCAGATGGTCGTGCCGCCGAGAAGCAGGGGCAACGTGCGAAACCGCTGCTTGAGCCCCTCGCGCCAACGTTGCTCGAGCGACGCAGGCGTCGTGGCGAACGCCTCGCGGAGCGCGCGGTCGAACGAACGCCCGGCGCGCATCGACGCGAACAACCGCGGCAGGCGGTGCGGGCCTGCCGAGACGAGCAGGTACCGCACGATGTCCGCGGACTGTGCGTACGCGAGCGACACCTCGTGCGAGCGCGCAGGAAACGACCGGTCGAGGTGCGCGAGCGGGATCACCGTGTCGCGCACCGCCGCCTCCCACAACACGCGGGTGCGGTCCATCGTCGGCTCTTCGGCCTGGTGGATCGCGAGCCCTTCGACGAACCAGCGCGGCACGCGCGCGCCGGGCGCCGCTGCGCGCACGACGATGTGCGAGAGCTCGTGATCGAGGACGTGCTCGAGCGATGGGCGTTGCCACGTCTCCGGAGCGGTCAACGTCAGGATGACGAGACGCAGGTCGCCATAGGCCACTCCGCTCGCGTACGGCGGGGGTGGCGCCTGCGGAGGGGCGAGGCGCCGCATCTGGGTCGGACCGTTCGCGACGCGCACCTCCACGGCGGGGGGTGCATCGAGCCCGACCTCGCGCGAGAGGCGTGCGAGGGTGATCGGCGCACGCTCGATGAGCGGCTCGACCTCGCGCGCCGCGCTGCGGTGATAGATCCACCGAATCCCCGCAACGCGTCCGACGACGTAGCCGTGAGGAGGCGGCGGCGCGACTCCGCCGGCTTCCAGGACGTCCGACGGCAGCGAGGGTGCGGGCGCCGTCGCGTTCTGCTCCGCCCGGGGTCGCTCTTGCGCGAGTCCCGTGGCGAGCCGCGTGCTCGCGGGCAGCGCAAGCGACGCGAGCACCGAGACCGAGGCCAGCAGAAGACGGGTGACGCGGCTCATGGCGATGCGCCCGCCTCACTCGAGCTCGAGGGGACGAAGCGCAAGCGGAGCGGCTCCGCCTCGTCGTCCTCACGACCGAGGAAGTACAGGCCCACGAAGCCGCCGGCGAGCGCGGCAGCCGCGAAGTAGGGCCAGGTTCTCTCGATCCAGCTCGACGATTCGCGGCGGCGCGGCGCGCGACGCGTCCGATCGGCCCCCGAGCGCCGACGCTCCGTCGCCGTCGCGCTGGCACGTGCGGGGCGTGCTCGGGTCGCCGCGGTGCCCGCTCGGGCGGGACCGGGAGCGCGTCGTGTCGTCGCCGTGCCCGTGGCGCGCGCTGCGAAGGCCTGCTCCGCACGTGCGAGCACGAGCCGCGAGAGGCGCGCATCTTCGGACGCACGGTCGGCGCCACCGTCGCGGTAGGCACCGGCGAAATAGGATCGCCGGCTCACGTCGAGCACCACGGCTTCGTAGGCTCCCTCGCGTCGGCGGACCAGCACGACGGCATCGGCTCCCGCCCTCGTGCCCAGGCGCACGAGGCCTTCGACGTCGTCGCTCTCCTCTCCCGATAGAGAAGCACGCAACCGACGGACGTCGTCGAGGCCGTCCGGTTCCGTCGGAGCAGGCGCTCCGCGCATCGCCGCGCGCAGATCGCTCGAAGACACTCCCGTCATCGATGCGTCGGCCGCCACGATGGATGTTACGCGCTCCGCGAGCGCGATCGCCTCCGGGTCCGGGTCGCCGACGATCACCACCGCAACCTTGGGCCGCCCGGCCGGAGCGGTAGCGGGGGCAGCCGGCGTCTCGTCGGGAGCGCTCGGCGTCTCGTCCGGAGCGGTCCCGGGGGCAGTCGGCGTCTGCGCGTGCGCGGTCGGGGCCGCGAGTGCGAGACCCAGGGCGACCCACGAGCCGACGATCCGCCGACGGTCCATCCTTGCGAGGGCAGTGTAGCCGAGGCGCTCGTTCGGGCCCGTGCGAGATCATCCTCCCGGGCGTGCGGCCCGGCCGAGCTCGACGTGGACGAGGTAGAGACCGTGAGCGGGGGCAGTCCGCCCCGCATCCTCGCGGCGTCCTCCCGACAGGAGCGCGGCCACGGAGCTCGCGGTGCGCCTTCCCATGCCGACCTCGACCAGCGTGCCCACGAGGATCCGGACCATGTGCTTCATGAACGCCTGGCCCTCGAACTCCAGCGCGAGGATGTCCTCGCGGTCGAGCGCACCCTCGCGGATCTCGATTCGCGTGAGCGTCCGGGTGCTGCTCGGCCGTTCGTCGTCGGCAGCGCGAAAGGCCGCGAAGTCGTGGGTGCCGACCAGCGGCAGCGCCGCATCGCGCATCGCCTCGGTGGCGATGGAGGCGCCGTCGAGGTGCCAAGCGCGCCCGTGAAGAAGCGGATCGCGCGGTCGGCCGACGTGAACGAGATAGCGGTACCGCTTGCCGATGGCGTCGTGTCGCGGGTCGTAGCCGGCGCGCACGATCTCGGCGCCGCGGATGGCGACGTCGTCGGAGAGGCGCGCGTTCATCGCGGCGACGAACCCGTGCTCGGGGATGTTGCGCGTGCCGTCGGCATCGCACGCGGCGGC
>JADZFZ010000541.1 GCA_020854145.1 Deltaproteobacteria bacterium
TCGTCGAGCGTCGCGGCGAACGCGCTCACCTCGCCCGCGGTGGGCGTGCGGAGCAGCTCGTAGCGCTTGCCGTTCATGATCTCGATCGAGTCGAAGGCGCGCGACCAGTAGGGCCTGCGCAAGAGCGGGTTGCCGCTCGAAAGAAAGCCGGCCTCGTTGATGGCGAGGTCGTAGGCCGACATGTCGAACTGGTCGAAGTAGCCGAAGAACCCGTCACGCGGGTGAGGCACCATGACGGCCGTCTCGCTCGGGCCGAGCGAGCCGAGATCGCGGAGCGCCGCGAAGATCTCGGCGGGTGTCAGGGGGAGCATCGTGCCTTCCGGCCCTTCCGTGCAGCGAGGCCCGGTCGGCGCGAGCAGGCAGGCGTCGCGACGCGACCAGTCGATCGCACCCCCTTCGCTGCGTGTCGCGTCGTAGCGGAGCGGGAAGCCGATGAAGTGGCCCGTCTCGAGCGTCGTCGTCTCGATGCCGACGAGGGTCGCGACGAGGTGCTCGAGCTGCATGCCCCGAACGGTCGGGCCGAGGTCGGCGACCCAGTCGTGATCGGTGGACGCGAAGAGCTCGAGCCCTTCGCCCACGGCCGACCGGATGCGCGCCTCGTGCGGCACCGACGAGTCGAACGAGAGCTGTCCGTGCACGTGGAAGTCACCGGAGATCCAGCCCGGAGAGTCGACCTCGAGGGGCACGGCGAACGTCACGTGCTCCGTGCTTCCGGGCGCGATCGTGATGCACGCGCGATCGATGCCGCGCTCGATGCCGCGCGACGCGATGATCTCGTAGCGCCCGGGCTCGAGCGCGACCTGGCCTTCGCCCGAGGTCGTGTAGACGATGCGGGCGATGCCGTCGGGCAGCTCGCCGTCGCCGAGCTCGACGTGCCGGCGCGGGCTGCGCGCGGTCGTGCCGCGCGGCGAGAGCACCCCGCCCGTCGCGCACGCGCTCGTGCCCGTGAGGTCGTCGTCGAGGATGGTGAGCTTCGCGGGGCTCGCGGCTCCGCGCTCGTCGACGACGCGATAACGGAGCGTTCCGCCGCCGGAGAGGAGCACGGTGCCGCGCACGGTCTCGCCCGCGTTGACGACGACGCGCAAGGGCGCGCCCGGCGGGACCTCGCTCGTGCGGGCGACGACGAGGTAGGTGCCGGGTGGCACGGGCCCGTCGAAGGAGCCGTCGAGGTCGGCGTCGAGGCCGCGATCGGTCTTGAGCGCCATCACGACGCCGGGGTTGCCGTCGGCGGCGAGGTTCTGGTCCATCGCGGCGCGGATGCTCGACGGGACCGGCGCCGAAGGATCGGGATCGCGCACCACGATCACGTCGGCGTGCGGCTGCGGGCGGAGCGAGCCCGCTTCGACGACATTGCCCGCGATCGTGCCGAAGGGTTGCCCCGTGATCTCGAAGCGCGCGCGCGCGATGGAGCCCGCGTCGCCGTCGCCCACGACGAAGTAGCGGTCGTACGAGAACGTGCCCGTCACGTACTCCTCGATCGCGCACTCGTCGCCGGGAGTCGGGTTCTCCGGGTACGGCAGACGACGCTCGCCCGAGAAGGCCGCGGTGAAGCTGCCGGTCAGGATCGGCACCTGGATGGGGCCGTCGCCGAAGTAGCCGTACGAGACGTCGCCCGAGACGCCGGCCATGTAGTCGGGCATCGGCGGATCGCCGAGCGTGTCGATGCGTCGCTCGAAGCTCTCGAGGAAGTAGAGCTTGGTGCCGTAGCCGAAGCCCGGCGTGAAGAGCGAGAGCTTGGGGCCGAAGAGGAGGAAGTCGCCGCCCGCCACGCCGGGCGCGGTCTCGATCGGATCGCCGGTGCCGAAGCGCAGGCTGTCGCCGAGCATGATCTCGAACGGGCTCAGGCCTGGCTCGATCGCCTGCAACGGAGTGCGCGACGACGGCGAAGCGAAGACCTCGTCGTCGCTGAGGCCGGGATCGCGGCAGCGATCGTTGATGACCTCGGTGTGCATCCGCACCCAGCGACGCTCGGGCTCGAGGATGTAGTCGGTCTGGAACGACAGGTCGCTCTGCACCGACAGGAGGCGCAGCGCGTCGAGCGCCGAGATGAGGCTCGCGCCCTTGGCCGTCACGCGGATGACCGCGGCGTTGGCCGTGCGGTACGCCTCGGGACACGTGTCGCCGGGGCAGAGCACCTCGACGCGCATCGGGCCGACGCCCTCGTTGAACGGCTCGAGCGCGCCGTTGGCCGTCACGACCGGATCACCCGGCACCGCGAAGTTCACGATGGGAAAGATCTCGGCGAACCGGTCCTGACCGACGACGCTCGAGACCGACGGGCGCACGATGTCCGCGTCCACGATGGAGCCGCCGAAGAGACCCGGCCCGGGCGAGTTGCCGGCCGCGAGGATCGCGACGCGGATGTGGTCGTTCTCGAGCAGGTAGTCACCGACGTCCGCGACCGAGCTCGGCCCGCCGATGCGCTGGCCGCGGCGCGTGATCTGGCACGCGCGCGCGCCGTCGCGCGGATTGCCGCACGCGTGCTCCGGATCTTCCTGGAACGGCGGGACCACCGGGTCGGTCGCGTCGAGGCTGCACGACGCGAGGACGGCGAGCAGCGCCCACCCGAAGGGCGGAACCGAACCCGCGCCCCATCGACGCGCGTCCCCTCGCCCCGCAACGCGGGGAGAGGCAGGGTGAGGGGTGGACCGGCGTGAGCTCGCCAGGTGCTCGCCCCTCACCCCGACCCTCTCCCCATTCGGGGAGAGGGAGCCTGTTCCCGATTTCTTCTCGCGACGGCTCATCACGACCTCGCCGTCACATGCGCAGCGACAGCGCGAGGACGAGCTGATCGTCCTCGACCGACGCCCCCGACTCGATGCGTGCGGTGTACTCGAGCTGGGCTTTGATCCGATGACCGATGAAATAGTAGTTGAGCGCGCCGCGCAGCGCCGTCAGCGAACGATCGTCGTCTTCGGTGCGCGGGTTCCACAGCTCGAAGCGCGTCGCGAGCTCCAGGTACCCCGGGACGATCCACGCGCCGAGCTGGGCGTGGAAGGCGATCTGCGTCGTGTCGGAGAGCACCATGCTCGAGGGATCGAAGCCCGACTCGTCGGGGCGGTAGGCCGACCACACGAACGCGGCCTCGAGGTAGATGCGGTTCCACTGGAAGACGAGGTCGCCGGTGAGGCCGAGCTGGTTGCCCACCGGGTCGCCCCAGAGGTAGCTGCCGACGCCCAGGGCGAAGCGCGGAGTGTCGTAGTGCTCGTCCTGCGGAAGACGCGGGCCTTCGTAGTCGGTGACGCTGCCCATCGGCGCGACCTCGAGGCGGAGCGCGCCGATGAAGCCCGCCGCGTCGGGGCCGGCGTTGGGCGAGCCGGACGCGTTGTAGAGGCCGATCGCGTAACGCGTCATCGGCAGGCGCCCCGAGATCGTGGCACCGACCGAACGCGGCGGGACGATCGTGCGGAAGGCGGAGCGCGAGAAGTGCCAATCGCGGAACGCGAAGGGCACGTCGGTCATCTGGTGGCCCCACGAGGGCGCCAGATCCGCGCGCGCGAACGGGATGCGACGGACTCCGAACGCGAGCTCGGCGAACTCGAGCCGGCGATAGCCGATCTCGGCCTCGTAGACGCGACCCGTCGAGATCGTCGACGAGTCGTCGAGGTGCGAATCGACGAAGTCCCACACGAGCTCGAAGGTCGTGTGCGTGAGGATGCTGCCTCGGACGCCGAAACGCGCGCGACGCAGGACGAAGCCCTCCGTGTCGACCGGTGCGCCGAGCGAGCGGCGCGCGTCGTTGCCGAGGAACGGCACGGCCCAGACCTGCAGCAGGCCGCCGAAGGTGAACTCGAA
>JADZFZ010000542.1 GCA_020854145.1 Deltaproteobacteria bacterium
CCCGCCGATCAAGTCTGGATCAATCCCCCACAAGCCGACTCCGCGCTCACGATGGAGGCCAGTCCCGTAAACAGAAAAAATGCGTAATTGATCATGCGGCTTGTCTCAAAGTCGTTGACACGTTCCGTCTTCGCAGGAGCACTCGACCCCGTGGAGGGCCGCCCTGTCTACACCCGCGCCTTCTCGGTAACTGACTTCACCGGCACCAAAGCAGCGTTCAGATTCATCGTCGACGCGGACGGCGATGGCGTGGACGACGAAACGGACAACTGTCCCGAACACTTCAACCCCAGCCAAGCATTCGACGGCGACGGCGACCGCTGGGGAGACTGCTGCGACCGCTGTCCATTGGTGTACAGCGACTCCAATCGGGATCTCGACGGTGACCATGACGGCGACGCATGCGACTGCGACATTGATGGTGACGGTTGCCCAAATGAAGGGGTGGACAGCAACGGGGCCATCTGCCTGGGCCTGAACTTCCACTTCGACGAATACCCCTTCTCCGCCAACCCTCTGAGTTGCGGCCCTGATGGCTGTTTGACGCAAGATATCGACCATGACGGCGCGCCGGATGACTGCGACCCGGACGATGACGGCGACGGCGTGGACGACGACGGCGCGAATGACCGTCGCGACACGTACACGCCGTGCACAAGCGGGGTGGTTGTCGGCTGCGACGACAATTGCCCGTCGCGCCGGAATGGCGCTATGGAGGACTCGCAACAGGACTCGAATGGTGACGGCATTGGCGACCTCTGTGACCCCCTGTGTGGTGGGGTCGATCCTCCGCGGTTCTGTGACGCTGATCCACGTGGCTTCTTCGACGACGCTGGTGTCGCAGGACCCGGCCCCGCGCCCGCGCCGTTCTGCTTGTCGGGCGGTGCGGGCTGCGAGGCACTGCCGGTTCTGAATCCCCTGTGTCTTTGGGATGACCGGTGCAGTGGCGAGGCAGGTGAGGATTACCTCGATGTCTTCGATGGCCGTGGTGATCGTAGACTTCGTGTTACGGCTGGCGATCTCGGGCTCTCTGGCGACTTGGGGCCCGCCATCGCGTCGATTCCCGATGTGGACGGCGATGGTATGCGGGATCTCGCTCTCGGCGCCGCTGACCATGGTGGGTGTCTACCGGACGTCGGTTGCTTTGACCACACCGGAGTAGTGGTTGCCGTTGGATCACGTTCCGGACTAGAGCTCTGGCGGTGGAGCAGTGGTAGTGACGGCGACGAAGTCGGCGCAGCACTGCTCGGTCTCGGTGATCTGCTGCTGGTCGGGGCTCCGGGAGCACGCGACGCGTCCGGCCGAGCAACCGGTGCCGTGTTCGTCCTTGACGTCGCGGGTGCGCCGCGAGTCGTCACGACGAGGCTGGGGGAGCAGGACGGTGACAGGTACGGCGCGTCGTTGGCGCCGATCGGCGATCGCGACGGGGACCGCGTCGGCGATGGTGCGCTGATCGGCGCTCCCATGGCTGGCCCCGCTTCTCGTCCGCGCGCGGGAAGGCTCTACGCAGTGACGCCTGTAGGCGACCTTATTGCCACGTTCGACGGTCCACTTCGGGACGGCCGAATGGGCCAATCGTCGGCTGCAGTCCTGCCGAGGTCCCAGCACCCGTCGGGTGTGTTCGCAGGTCTCCCGGACTCCGCCGAGCGGCGCGGGACGGTGGTTCTGTTCGATTGGTCAGGGCGGCGCCGGTGGTCGGTGCGTGGGTCGAGACCCGGAGACCGCCTGGGCATCAGCCTGTCGACTGCTGCAGACTTCGATCGCGATGGCTCCGAGGAGGTTGCTGCTGGAGCCCCAGGCGCTGGTGGGGGCGCCGGTGCCGTAGTTCTCCTTACCGCGGCTGGCGGCGTGTTGGATGTTCTGGCCGGCCCCACAGGTGCCGGCTTTGGCCGCGTCGTGGCGTCCCCTGGTGACCTCGACCACGACGGTACATCCGATCTGGTCGTGGGATCGGAATCACTCGTTTGGTCCGGAGAGCATAGGCCTGGCGCCTGGATTGTCTTCCCTGGTGCCGGCTCGGTCCAGGGTCCCTTTGTCGTCACGCTGCGATAGTCGCTTGAGCTTACGTCGACCGCTCGGCTCATCTCTCGGAGCGGCGCTGTTGCTGCTGCCCGCGGTCGCGTCGTGCGCAGAGGACGCCGTTCGCATCATCGGATGGTGCGAACTGGCCGGCGACTCGGAGCGGCTAGTCGACTATCCCGAGTCTCCCTGGACATTGACGGGTCCCTCCATGGGCATGATCGGCGACCACACCCTGGTGTCGTGGGGTGAGTGGGATATTACCAGCGGCTGGGCCCCGGAGAGGGCATATCGGTACTCGCGGTGGTTCGGTGCCGGTATTGCAGTAGGTGAAGTGGTCTTGCACGGAAGAGAGCCCGCGGTTGTTCACCGACCTCGGTGGGTGGCAGCCAACGGCGCCCTATCTGCACAGATCTGGTCGGTAGGCGCGGAGACCGAGGGAACGTTTCGCGATGAAGGGGCAGTAGCAATTTGGTCGTTTGATCCTGGGAGCTCCGCTCCGACGCGGACAGGGATTCACATTCCGACTTGGAGGAGCACTTCTTGCCCGGACTGCGCAACGATCTTCCTGGGCACCATGATCGACCCCGGTAACCAAGGTGTGTATCCAATCGCGTATGCGTACGGGCGTCTCTGGGCAGCGCTGGTAGCGGTGCCGAGTTCCTGCCCAGAGCGGCCCTTGCTCATGATCATGAAGGTAGGTGACACCGATGCTCGTCCGTTGCAGTGGAGGAACAGCTGTTCCCTGGACGCTCCCGATGTGATCGCCCCTTTCCTGTTCTCTTTGGAAGACGGGTCGCTTGCGGCACTTTTCCTCTACCACGATACAGCCGTCCACTACCTCCGCATTGCGCCCGACGGTTCAGCCATAGGAGATCCACGTCGCGTCGCGCCTACACAGCCCGCGGGAAACGAAGGTGGTTTCCAGCCTCGCGCGGTGGCCGTGTCGGGTGATCGTGTCTTGTTTACCTATCCTCGTGGGCCAGGCAACGATTGCCGGGGTCTCCGTTTGATGGACGCAGACGGTGGGCACAGCCAGGACACGCCTTGGCAGCTCCCATGCGCATCCGACGCCGCGATCATCTCTGTGACGGTCGAGTTGCTTCCGGTCGTAGGTGGCGCCGTCGTGGTCTGGAGCGAGAGGACCCGAGTATCGACGCCGGGCGAACGCGTGACTGCCGCCGTTGACTACAGGGAAGCTGTGCGCGCTGCTATCCTTACGCGGGAGGGACAGCGCGGTAGCGAAGTGTTGACGATTACGGATGCGAATGCGACTGCACTGCCGTTCGCGCCGAGAACCGATACCACTGGGCCAGTGGCCGCGGAGCTCCTGCCAGACATCGCTGGTGACGGGGATCGTTTCGTGTTGGGATGGTTGGATCAGCGATTGGTCGACGCTGGTCCAGGCATCTACGCCAGGAGGCTGCGCTGCAGCGTGGGACCATGAAGCCCGGCCGTTGGGGACTGGGCGTATTGGTCTTGACCTGTGTTTCCGTGGGTCTCTTGGCGGCGGTCCACTCTGTTCACCGCCGCCGACCCGCGGAGCCCACGGGTGCTGCCCAGATCGTCCAGGCCGCTGGAGGCACATCACCGCCGTCGTCACCCGACCCCTGCGATCACGCGTTTCTTCCGCAGCTGGGTGTTGTTCACCGCTTCGAGGTGAGGGTGAACTCGCAGTCTACCGGCATGATTGACGTCAGGTTCGAGGAGGAGGTTGCGACTACCGAGGGGGCGCTGACGAGGTGGACGTGGCGAAACTCCGGCGGTGCACTCACACTGACTCGCGGATGTTCGTCGATTGCCGGGCTCGAGGACCCATGGACTGGGGGCCCGGACGACGATGCCAGTCGGTTGTGGCGGTGGCCGGCTCGTCCGGCGCCAGACATCGTTGTCCTTGGAGAGTTACGCAGCATGTCTCGGTCGCCGGACCTTGGGGCGATGCGTACGACCAGGCGCGCTACCTTCGGGGCACGCGAACGCGTGACGGTGCCCGCAGGCACGTTTCAATCCTGGAGGATCACCGGTACTGAGCTCGCGTCCCTGGGGACGCTGCAGCCGGTGACGAGCAGCGTAACCATTTGGCTTGTCGAGGGCGTGGGACTAGTTCGGAGCGAGCGAAGAGGAGCCGACGTGACCGTGGAGCAGGTCTTGATCGCCATTGTCGACGGGTGATTGCGCGTTGGAGTACCTGAGAAACTTGTCCGTGGTCGTGTTCGTTAGTGTGTCTCTCGTGACCCCGGCGAGAGACGCGCGTGGGCAGCCATCTGCAGCGGCATCGACCTGCGAGGGGACCACGACGAGGGTGCCGGTGAGTGCTGCCAGCGCCAGGACGCATGTTACGACCGGTCTAGGGCTGTTGGAGGGCGGCATCTACGATGAATTGCGCGGGCTCGGTGTTCTCGGTCTCGATGCCGAGCTCCGCCACTACAGGCCGCGGATTTGGGTATTCGGCACTCGCGTTTACTTCGGTGGAGGGTTGTTTGCGGACGTCGGTGGCAGTCGGACCGACGGCTCGGTCCGAACCGCGCCGATCTTTGGTCTTTGGGTTGCCACGTTGCTGGGTGTCCACTTCACACGCGAGAGCGAGTCAGACAATGCGGGATACTCTGGCTCTTCGGTCGGCGAGACGGTGAGGTGCGACTATCGCTACCGGCGACGACTCTACGCGAGCTACGTGCTCGGTGTGGAACCCGTCCTCTGGGTCGTAGAAGAGATCGGCGGGGGTGTACACGCAGTCTGGGAGCTCGATGTCTATGGCGATGGACGCCTAGGCCGATACGAGCACACAGGCCAACAGGTCACCAGAACGGACTACCGTCTGCGCACGGGCGCGAAGCTGGGGTACATCTCGCTCTTGGGCGTCGGCGGCCACGTGTTTGGACAGGCGAGCTGGGGATCCTTGGATCTACAGCTCGGCTTGGGAGTCTATGTCAACCGTGGCGGCCCGTCTCTCTTCATGAGTGGCACTGTCGGCATTTTCTGGAGATGACGCGCTCGCGGCTTCCGCAGCGGGGATGTCCCGCTCGCTGTTGAACTTCGAGGCAGCGGCGAAGGCCATGTCTAACCCGTCTTCCCGTACTGTGCAACCTCGTTCTTGTCGTCAGAGGGCCTGAGACTGGCAATGAGTGAGGCCATGTCAGCATGACCCTTCAGTCGTCTGAACTTCCGCTGTGCGGTGCCGACAGCCAGAGCCACCCAGCGTCGGATCATCGTATCCCCTCGGCGAGCGGCGCCCCTGTCTCCCTCTTGCGCTGCTCGCGTCCGTCGCATAGGCGGCAACGGGCAGCCCTGTTCGTCACGCACGGGCACTCGTCGTCGCGTGGCCGGTCGGATAGGG
>JADZFZ010000543.1 GCA_020854145.1 Deltaproteobacteria bacterium
AAGACGCTCGCCACCGTGCTCGTGCGTGCGCGCGCGACGAGTCGGGCGGCGTCTCGATCGTCGGGTGTCGCCATCGCGAGGGAGCGTGGCATTGTCCCCGAGTGACGCGCTCGGCGAAAGGCACCCCTCGCCCCGACCCTCTTCCCGAGAGGGAGAGAGCGCCTGGCTCCGCGATGCCGCTCTTGCCGACGACCGTCGTGGGCAGCTACCCGCAGCCCGAGTGGCTCGTGGACCGGAGCGCTCTCGAGAGCCGATTGCCGCCACGCGTGCGCGCGCGTGAGCTCTGGCGCATCCCCGAGGAGCACCTCGAGGAGGCGCAAGACGCCGCCACCCTCGTCGCCATCCGCGACATGGAGCGCGCCGGCGTCGACATCGTCACCGACGGCGAGATCCGACGCGAGAGCTACTCCAACCGTTTCGCGACTGCGCTCTCCGGCATCGACGTCGAGCATCCCGGGACGGCCATCGATCGCACCGGCCACCCGAACCCCGTGCCCCGCATCGCGGGCCCCATCCGCCACGTGCGTCCGGTCGAGGTGCGCGATGCGGAGCTCCTCGTGCGCAACACGACGCGTCTCACGAAGATCACGTTGCCCGGTCCGTTCACGATGATGCAGCAGGCGCAGAACGACCATTACGGCAGCGCGGACGCCGCGGCGATGGACTACGCGGACGCGGTCAACGCGGAGATTCGCGCATTGTTCGCGGCGGGCGTCGACATGGTCCAGCTCGACGAGCCGTACGTGCAGGCGCGTCCCACGCAAGCACGAGAGTACGCGGTGCGCGCGATCGACCGCGCCCTCGACGGCATCACCGGAACGACCGTCGTGCACCTCTGCTTCGGCTACGCGCACATCGTCCACGATCGACCGACCGGCTACTCGTTCCTGCCGGAGCTCGACGCCTGCTCCGCCGACGTGATCTCCATCGAGGCCGCGCAGCCGCGTCTCGATCTCTCGATCCTTCGCGAGCTGCCGAGCAAGACGATCATGCTCGGCGTGATCGACCTGGGCGACCCGTCCGTCGAGACCCCGGAGACCGTCGCGGCGCGGATCCGGCGCGCGCTCGAGGTCGTGCCGCCGGAGCGTCTCTGGATCGCCCCGGATTGCGGGATGAAGTACCTCGCTCGCGACGTGGCCTTCGGGAAGCTCCAGTCGATGGTGCGCGGCACCGCGCTCGTTCGTGCCGAGCTGGGCGCGGTCTGACGCCATGGCGCTGACCGCCACCATGCGCCGGTTCGAGGTGTCGCTCGCGGACAGCGACCGCGGCGTGTACGAAGAGCTCGATCTGCGCGTCGCGCAGCACCCGTCGGAAACCGATCGGTACCTCGTGATGCGCGTCATCGCGCGTTGCCTCGAGCACGCGCAAGGCGTCGAGCTCACGCGCGGGCTGTGCGTCGAGGACGAGCCGGCGATCTGGCAGCGCGATCTGCAGGGCACGTTGCGCGCCTGGATCGAGATCGGCTCCCCCTCGGTGGAGCGGCTCCACAAGGCCAGCAAGACGGGCGCGCGCGTCGCGGTCTACGGATGGAAGCTCATGGATCGGCTCGCCGCCGGCGCAGCCGACATCCACCGTGCGGACGAGCTCTCCGTCTTCTCGGTCTCTCACGTGTTTCTCGACCAGGTCGCCGCGACGCTCGATCGGCTCAACCGCTGGTCGCTCGTCGTCTCGGGCGGGTCGCTCTACCTATCGATGGAGGGCCGCACCTTCGAAGCCACCGTGGAGCGGCTGCCGGTCGTCGGCTGAATCCCGATCCCGCGCGGGTGCCCGCTCTTCACGGGGGGTTCGCAAAGGGGGGGCGCTCGTAGCGCGACCCCACTTCGCCTCCCGGGGGGCTTGCGGGGGTGTCCCCCGCAAAGGTCACTCGGCTACGCTCCGAAGCAGAACGTCTGAGCGAGCGGCAGGCACAGGCTCGACTCGCACGCGCCCTCGCGGCACTGATCGCCGCTCGTGCACGCGGTTCCGTCCGCCAGCAGCGCGACGCACGTGCCCGGCACGAACGGCATCACCTCGAAGTCGGCGTCGCAGAAGGTGCCGAACGGGCACATGTACGGGCTCGTGCACGTGTCGCCCGCGCCCGGACGCGGGGCGCACCTGCCGGTCCTCGCGACGGGATCGATGGCGCACGCGAGCCCTTCGGTGCACTGGAGGAACGTCAGGTCGCTCGAGCTGCCCGAGCCGATGCAGTCGCCGCCCTCGGCGATCGTGCCGGCGAGAGGCAGACGACCGGGGTCGGGGTCGGGGCCCGCGCAGTCGTCCGCGATGGCCTCGAGGTAGCCGTAGAACGCTTCGGTCCGCGTCGTGTCGATGTGCAGCCCCGGGCGCGCGTCGAGCAGTCGCGTCAGCTCGCCGACGCAGGTGCCGGCGCGCAGGGCCGCACAAGCCTCGACCGATGGGTCGGGCGTCGGGCAGCAGCGCTGGTTTCCCGTGCACTCGATCATCGCGCCGCGCATGCAGAAGTCCGCCACCGGATCGGTGCTTCCGCCGTCGGACGGAGGCGGCGCGGCGTCGTCTCCGGGTGGCATCGCGCCGTCCTCCGTGGGTGGCGACGCGGCGTCGTGCATCGAGGCGTCCAGGCCCGCGTCGAGCGACGGCGGTGGGCTCGCATCGCGACCCGCGTCGGTGCGCGAGGGCGAGTCGTCGTCGCCGCACGCTGCACAAACCAGCACCGCGAGCCCGAGGCCCGCGCCCGCCCGCCGTCGAAGCCCGGGAGCCATCGTCGCGCCGCGGCTGCTCACCAGATCTGGTAGCCCGCGCGCAGCATCGCGCTCAACGACAGCTCGCTGCCATCGACGCCGGTCATGCCGTCGGCATTGTCGTCGTCGAAGCTCAGCGTCCAGAGCCACAGGCCGAGGTCGAGGCCGTACACGAATCGGCCGACGTGGCCCGACGCCGCGAGCGCGAGATCGAACCCGAAGGCCGGCGTCCCGCCATAGGTGTCCGAGAGATCGCCAGCGCCGAACGCCAGCCTGAGGCCGGCCGTCAGGCCCAGCTTCAAGAGCCCGCTGCGCACGACCGTGAACGCGCCGACCGGCGCCAGCCGGAGGTACGTGTACGACGTCGAAGGCACGAGATCGTCGCGATCGAACGAGAACGAGTCGAGCCCGAAGCCGAGCATCGCGCCGAGCTCGAGACGGCCCATCGTGTGGACCCACCCCGCGTCGAGGTGGAATCGGATCACGGTGGACGAGATCTCTTCACCCATCGGGTTGGTCGCGGCCACGCCGAGGCCGAGCGCCCCGCCGAGCTCCGCCGTGATGCCGCGCACGAGGCCGCGGCTCGTGGCGAGCGGACGTACACGCACGAGCAGAGAAAGCTCGGGAAAAAAGCCCGAATCGTGCGTCGAGATGAGCCCTTCGGCCAACGTGATGTCGAGCGACCTGACGCGTCCGCCGAACCCGGCCAGGACCGCGAGCCGCTCCGGAGGTGTGTCCCCCTCTTCCTCTTCCTCTTCCTCTTCCTCCTCCTCGCCGGAGCGACGTTGGCGCGCGGCTGCCTGGCGCCTCCGCTCCTCCTCCGCGGCGCGCTCCTCGAGCGTCGTGATCGCCGTCTGCACGAGGTCCCGTGCAGCCTCCGCGATGGTCCGACGACCGCGCGCCCCAGGGCCTCCGGTCACGTCACGTTCGGCGAGCGGTCTGCCGTCGGCGCCGTAGACGGCCAACGTCGCCGTCGTGTTGCGCCCGGAGCGCTGCAGCTGGACGCGCACGAGCACGTCGATCTCGAGCTCTCGCGCGAGCGCGGCGCGACCGAACGGCGCCGACAGATCACCGCCGGTCTGGGACGTCGCGCGCTCCACGGCGGCCTCGGACGCGAGCTCGGCGAGCTCGGCGAGCTCTCCTGCGATGGCGCGACGTACGGCGGAGGCGCCCGTTCCTTCGGCGACGATGGCGAGCTGTCGTCGCTCTTCCTGGGCGGCGGCGGGCCGCGCGAACGCTGCGAGGCCGAGCCCCGTGCCGAGTGCCAGGAGAGCGACCGGAAGGGACGACGCGACGCGCACGGGCGCATGGTGCGACGGGTTGCCCCCGCGCCGCTAGTGGGATCACGGGCCTCCCGAGGCCTGCACGTACACGATCGGTACTGCGGCTCCGAGCAACACGAGGATGGCACCGCGACCGATCAGGCCCTTGCGCCCCGGCAGCATGAACATGCCCGTGATCGCGAGCAGGACGAGCCCGACGGCGTACGTGTCCGCGACGTAGGTCCACGCCTTCTTGCCGCGGTTGAGGTGCAGCCAGTTGGCCGCCCGAAGCAGCCATCGCGGCTTCTGTCCCTCGTCGATCACGCGGCCCGTGCGCGTGTCGATGTGCAGCGTGCGTCGGTCGTAGGTCACCTCGAGCTGCGTCGGCGAAGCGCGATAGACGTCGCGCGGCGTGCCTTCGACCCCGATCGTGCGCGCGACCGATCGGGCGATCGCCGCGTCGTCGCCCGACAAGCGCCCGAGCTCGTGCGTGGTCGAGTAGCTCTCGAAGTTGGGATCCCAGTCGGAGATGTGGTTCACCGCGAGGCCCGAGAGCGCGTAGACGAGCGTCAGCCCGACCGCGAGGTACCCGAGGTCGCGGTGCGCGGCGCGCAGCCAGGGTCGCCATCTCGAGGGTCGCTCTCGCTTCGCCGCCGGCTCCTTCGCGCTCGTCGCGCTCGGTTCCGGGGCGGGAACCCTCTCGTCGCTGCGGTCTCTCTCGTGATCGATTCCAGGCGCACCCTGCATGGCCCTCATCCGTACCGCTCTTCGCGCCACGGGTCGCCGTGGTTGTGGTAGCCGCGCGTCTCCCAGTATCCGGGCTCGTCCGCGCGGACGAAGCGCACTCCGGTCAGCCACTTCGCGCTCTTCCAGAAGTAGAGGTCGGGCACGAGCGAACGGACCGGTGGACCGTGCGGCCGCGGCAACGGCGCGCCGTTCAATCGGTGCGCGAGCATCACGTTCGGACGCAGCGCCTCGCGCAGCGGAACGTTCGCGGTGTATCCGTGCGCGGCCTCGAACACGACGTGGCGCACGCCCGGACGCACGCCCGCGAGCTCCGCGAGGTGCGAGAGGCGAACGCCGGTCCACGGCGCGTCGAACACGGTCCATCCGGTCACGCAGTGCACGTCGGCGCGCAGGCTCGTCTGGGGCATGCGCAACAACGTCGCGAAGTCGATCGTCGTCGGGCGGTCGCAATCGCCATGGATGCGACACCTCCAGGCCGCCGCGCTCGGGTCACCCGGCTCACCGCCCATCGGCCGCAACGCAGACAGCAGCCGTTGGCCCGGCGGCAGGCGGGGTCGGCCGTCCGGCCGGTTCGTCCCGAGCCGCGGATCGTCGTCGGCTGCGACCGCGAAGGCTGCGCCCCCGAAGGCCATCACCAGCGTCCCCGCGGCCGCTCCCTTGAGGAACGTGCGACGCGCCTCGATTCGCTCGATCTCGGCGCGCTCCTGCGCGCCCGGAGGATGGAGCGCTCTGTCGTGCTGCGGCTGCTTCATCGGCACCTCGTGCTCAGCCGGCATACGGCGCACACGACGCACCTGTTTCATGGTCCCGGCCCGCGCCGCGGCAACCCCCGCGATCGAGCGCCTCCTATCCGGCGCAATCCGCGTCTATCGGCGGCCGCCGGGCGGGGGTGGAGGCCGCGAGGGTTGCCCGCTCGGCGCCTCGTCCACCTCCTCGTCCACTTCCTCGATCTCGTCGTCCACCACGTCCTCGACCTCTTGCTCGTCGAGATCGTCGACGTCCACGACATCGGCGTGCCCGCCGGGGACACGCAGGGGGGCGACGTCCACGGGAACGCTCGCCCCGCGTCCTCGCGCGAGATCGCGGCCCCATGCGCCGCTCGCGTACTCGTCCTCGGGACGGATGGCGTCGGGCCGCTTGTCGGGTGGCAAGACGCCCGTGCGCACCTCCGGCAGCGGAGCCGCCGCCGCGAGCGCCAGCAACGAAGCCGTGTCCTCCTCCTGACGCCCGGGGATCCCCACCTCGTACGTGAGCTCGCCCGCATCGAGCCCGCCGCCGATCTGCGCGCGCAACGCTGCGCTCAACGCGTCGTTCGCGCGCGGCACCGACATGGTCTCCTCCGCGCTGTCGAGCCCGCGCGGCGATGCACGGCCTCCCGCGGCGGGTTGGCCCTCGACCCTGAACGCCGGCGCGTCCATCGGCTCGCTCGGCCCGTCGGGATCGCCGCCCGCGTCCTCGTCCTCGTCGTCGTCGATGTGGATGACGTCGTCCCGGCGCGCACGGGGTGCGGGCCCTGCGCCCTGTCGAGGCGCGCGCGCGATCACGCGCGCGGGTGGATCCAGCTCGTCGTCGAAATCGGGCAGCCCGGCGTCGTCCGCCGGTCCGTCGTCCGCCGTCTCGCGTCCAGCCGCCCCGTTCGCCTGCTCTTCGACGCGAGGCTCCGCGAAGGCGTCCGCACCACCGCCGAAGCCGAGCTCCGCCGCGACGTCGCCGCCGTAGGCGATCCCGCGCCGTCCGGTGTCGTCGCCTTCGTCGCTCGCCTGATCCCACTGCGCGCTGGCCGGCTGCGGACCGCCCGTGAAATAGGGCTGATCGAAGGTCCCGGCGTCGAGGCTGGCGGCGTCGTCGTGGACCTCGACGTCTCCGAGCGCCACGTCCTCCGCCGAGCTCACCTCGCCGAGCTCGGTGCTCGCCGACTCCTCGATCTCCTCGAGCAGGTCGTCGTCCTCGTCGACGGCGACCGACCGCGAGGCCGAGCCGAACCGCGCCACCGCCTGCGTCGCTTCCGGATCCCCGGGATGCTCCGCGAGCACGCGACGCCACGCGTCGAGCGCCTCGTAGCGGTTGCGCAGAGGCCCTTCCCACGTGCGCGCGATCTCCCGCATCAGCTCCGCGCGCTCGCTCGGATCGAACGTCATCTCGAGCCCGCGCTCGAGCGCGGCGAGGTAGTCCTGGTGACGCCCGGCGCGCGTGAGACAGTGACGCAGTCGAGCCGCGGCGTCGGTGTCGTGCGGGTTGACCACCAAGAGCTGCTCGTAGATGGCTGCCGCGTCGCTCGGCTTGTCGAGGATCTCGAGCACGATGCGCCCGCGGCGTCGCAAGAGCAGCACGGCCAGCTGCTGGTCGAGCGCCTCTTCGACGAGCGACGCGTACTGGTCCGCCACGGCGACCCACCAACCGGTTCGCTCCGCGATGCGCTCGAGCGTGTCGAGGATCACCGTCTCGCCCGGCGCCGAAGCGCTCGCTTCCTTCAACGCGGCGAACGCCGTCTCCACGTCGTCGAGCTCGTCGAGCAGGATGCGCGCCGCACGGCACGTCAACATGCCCGCGAGCTCGGGCTCGTCGATCTGCGCCTCCGCGACCTCGCGATAGGTTGCGACCAGCAGTCTCCTGGCGGCTTCGGGATCGCCGACCGGTCGGTGCCGATCCATGTCGGCGACGACCTCTTCGATGCGGTCGGCCCCGGTGGGCTCGCGCGCCAAGAGGTTGATCGCCTGCTGCACGTACATGAACGCGCGATCGCGATCGCCGAGCGCGAGATCCGACACGCGCGCCGCGCGGGCGAGCGAGTCGATGCGGTCGAGGTTGCTCTCGCTCGCCGCTCGCCGTCGATCGTAGACGACGAGCAGATCCTCGCCGCGCCCGCTCGCCGCGGCGAGCGCTTCGGCCTTCGCGAGCAGCTCGCGATCGTTGGGCGAGAGCGCCGCCGCGCGCAGCACCTCGTCGAAGGCCGCCGAAGGATCGCCGGCGCCGTGCGCGAGCACGTCCGCGTGCCGCAGCAACATGCGCGTCTTGCGCTCGTTCGTGTCCGCCTGGCGCACGAGCGCCTCGTAGACCTGGCCCAGCCGCTGGAACGCTCCTGCCGCCGAGCCGAGCCGATCGATCTCGTCGAGGTACGACTCGTCGCCGAGATCGGTCGCGAAGGCCCGCAGCAACGCTTCGAGCGCCTTGCCCGGATCCCCGAGCCTCTTGTCGTAGACGTCGCTCGCGTCGCGCCACCGGCGTCGCTGCTCGTCGGCATCGCCGGACTCCGCGGCGGCCTGCGCGAGCCTCACGTACAACGCCGCGAGCTGGTCGTTGCGTCGCGCTCGCTCGGCGAGGTGTCGAAGCTCGTCCTCGCACTTCGCGTCACCCGCCGACACGCGCTCCGCGAGCCGCGCCCACGCACCGTCGATGTCGCCGACTTTCTGCTCCTGGACCGACACGGCGCGCAGCCACAACGCGCTCGCCTCGTGCTCGTCTCCGACGAGACCCGCGAGCGCATCGAGCGCCTCGACCAATCGCGACCACTTCCCGAGCCGCTCGTAGAGCGGGACGAGACGCGCGACCACGTCGCCGTCGGTCGGGTCCGCCTCCGCCCACGCTTCGAGCGCAGCTGCGGCGCGAGCCGGCTCGTCGAGCTTCGTCTCGTAGATCTCCGCCAGGCGCTCGGCGAGCGGCACGCGCAGACCCGGGTCGTGCGTGGCGGCGAGCTGCATCTCCAGCGCATCCGCCTGGCCGACCACGTCTCCTTCCTGCTCGCAGAGCGACGCGAGCAGCGCCATCGCCGGCGTGTGCTCCCGATCGATCTGGGTCGCGACGAGACGCAGCACCTCGATCGCCTCCTGCGGTCGACCGAGCCTCGACGAGAGCACCTCCGCCCGCTTCGTCAGCAGGTTGCGCCGCGTCTCCGACTCCTGCGACAGGGCCGCCAACCGATCGAGCGCATCGACGAGCGTCTCGTCGTCGCCCTCGGCCTCGGCGTGGCCCGCCAACGCTTCGAGCGCCTCCGCGTCCTCGCCCGCGCGGAGCACCTCGATCCACGCCTCGGCCGCCGCCTGCGCGTTGTGCAGCCGCACCGACAGCACGCGCGCCACGCGCCGATAGATCTCCGCGCGCGCGCGCGGATCGGACTCCACCTTGCCGCGCGCCGAGAGGAGCACGATCAGGTCCTCGTAACGTCCGAGCCGCTCGTAGAGCTCGCTCAGGCCGTTCAGGATCTCCGGATCGCCCGCCAGGAGCTCGTGCGCCTTCGTGAGGTGCTCGATGGCGCGGTCCGCGTCGCCCAGGTTGCGGTCCGCCACCTCCGCCATGCGCGCGTGCAATCGCGCCTTCGAGGTCGGATCCGCCGTCACCTCGACGCGGTAGCCCAACGTCTCGAGAAGCCGCTCCCAGCGCTCGAGCCGCTCGTCGATTCGTTCCATCCGCGCGAGCGACTCGAAGTCGTCGGGCTCGTCGTCGAGCACGCGCGCGCACGCCGCGAACGCTTCCTCGTCGTTCTGCAGCTCTTCCTCGAACACGCGCGCGAGCCGCTTCAGGATCGACGCCCGCTCCGCGCCCGGAGGCGTCTCGGCCGCGCGCTCGCGCAAGAGCGGCATGGCCTCCACGTGCTCGCCGAGCGCCTCGAGGACGTCGCCGAGGTCGTTGCGCGCCTGTCGGTCGCCCGGTGCGAGCTCGCGCAGCTTCCGCAGGGCGATCACCGCCTCGCGCAGATCGCCGCGTTGGTGACGGTGCAGGTGCGCCAGCGTCCGGTAGAGGTCCGCCTTCGTCTCGTAGTCCGCGACCGAGAGCGCCTCGCGCTCGAGCAGCTTCACGAGATCGTCCCAGCGTTGCCCCTGCTCCAGCAGTCTCCGGAGCTGCGTGCGCACCTCCGCGTCGCCGGGATCCATCGCGTTGAGCGCTCGCCACGCCGCGATCGCGCCGTCGAGATCGCCGAGCCGCGACTCCGCGATCCCCGCGACCTCGCGCAGCCGGAGCTTGCGCGACTCCGCCGAGACCCCCGGCACGCGCACCGCCGCGAGCAAGAGGTCTCGCAACGCGCCGTAGTCGCCGCGCCCGCGATAGTCGTCCTCGAGGAAGGCGAGCGCTTCCGGATCGGCGGGATCCAACATCAGGATCTCGTTCATCCGCTGTTGCGCTTCTTCGCGCTTACCCTCGGCCAGCAGGATCTGCGCGAGCTCGCGCAACCGCGGCACGCGCTCGTTCGGCGCGAGCCCGGCGAGCTGCACCGCGAGCGTGCGCGCGAGCTCGTCCGTGCGCCCCACGCGGCGGTAGAGATCGACCAGCAGCCCCGCTGCGTCGGGGTCGCCCGCATCGCGCAGCGGCTCGAAGCACACGATGGCGTCCTCGACCTGGTCGGCCGAGATGTACGCGTAGCCGAGACGTCGCCGCATCTCGAGCGAGCCGGGCGCGTCCGGTGCGCTCTGCAGGAACGCCACCCACCGTGCGGGCAGCCGCTCGGTCTGCTGCAGCGCGTCCGCGTGCTGCTCGAGCAACGAGAGCGCGCCGTCGTGATCGGGGACCACGTCGAGCGCGGCTTCCAGGTATGCGATGGCGTGCTCCGAAGGGACGTTCTGCGCCATCTGGTAGAGGAGGTCCGCCGCGCGCTTGCGGTCGGTCGTGCCGGCGTCGTGCCCGGACTGCTCCGCGCGTCGCAAGAGCACGCTCGACAGCTCGTGCATCACCGAAAGGTCGCCCGGCGAGAGCGAGAGCGCGCGCTTGAGCGCGACGACCGCACCTTCGAGATCGCCCAGCCGCTCGCTCCTCAGGTGCGCGAGCTCGCGATACAGCGCGACCTTCCGCTTCGGGTCGGGCTCGGCGTTGGCTTCGAGGTCGTAGAGGACCGCGGCTGCCTTGAAGTTGCCTGCGTTCCGGTAGATCTCGCGCGCCGCGTACACCGCGACGACCAGCGACGGGTCGAGCTCGA
>JADZFZ010000544.1 GCA_020854145.1 Deltaproteobacteria bacterium
AGGCCGAGACGAGCCCGTCGGACCGGAACGACGATCTGCCGTTCGGCGCGGTGGTCTCGGTGCCTCCGTACACCACGTCCGCGGCGGAGCTGCTGACCTCGTCCGCGCTCGTGGCGTTGCTCGCGCCCGGAAGCGACGAGCGCGACGGTTGGATCGCGAGAGACCGGCACCAGCAGCTGCGCTCCATGCTGATCGCCCGCGGCCGCATCGCGACCGTGCCTCCACCCGCGGTCGTGATGGACCGGCTGAGCCGCAGCGGCTGATCCGCCGCGGCGCTCGTCGGGCGCGGGGATCGATCGGGGCCACGCGCGCAGTCCTCGCGGAGGAGCTCGGCGGGAAGGACGTTTCGCGTTCTGACCAGGGCACTTCGGTCGTGGGGCGTCGAGCGTAGGGCGTCAACCCGAGCCCGGCTCGCCCGTTTCTTCGGCTCCGGTGGCCCGACGTGCGACACTTCTCGTGCCTTGGCTCATCCGTGGCACGACATCCCCGTCCTCGAGCCCATCGAGGAACGTTTCCCGGCCGTCATCGAGATCCCGAAGGGGTCGAAGAACAAGTACGAGATCGACAAGGCGACGGGCATGCTCGTGCTCGATCGCGTGCTCTTCTCGGCGGTTCACTATCCCGCCAACTATGGGTTCATCCCCCGCACGCTCTGCGACGACGGGGACGCGCTCGACGTGCTCGTGCTCGGGCAAGAGCCGGTCGTGCCGCTGACGTTGGTCTGGGCGCGCGCGATCGGGATCATGACGATGCGCGACGAGAAGGGGCTGGACGACAAGGTCGTGGCCATCAGCCTCAACGACCCCGCGGTCGCGCACTACTCGCACGTGCGCGAGCTGCCGCCGCACACCGTGGCGGAGCTCCGACGCTTCTTCGAGGACTACAAGACGCTCGAGAAGAAGGCCGTCGTCGTCGACGAGCTGAGGGGGCCCTTCGAGGCAAACCGCGCCATCCGCGACGCGCTCGAGATCTACCGCCGCACGCATCCCGCGCCCGGCGAAGGAACGGGTGGCCCGGGCTCCTCCACGCCGCCCGGGACCGGCGCCTGACGGGGGGCGTCGGGTGTTGACCGGACGCCAGACGGCGGGGCTCACGGTAGTGCTGGGGATCGCGGGCGTCGCGCTGCCGATCGTCGCGGCGCGGGCCTATGACCAACATCGGGCATGGATGGTCGCGTCGCGCGCCGCCGCGCTCGCGTGGGACGGATGGGCGTTTCGCATCGCAGCGGCGTGTTTCGCGCTGTCGCTCGTGCTGGTGGTCGTGACGAGCGTGATCGAGCGGCTCTCCGCGTCCAACGAGCGGCGCGCGCGATCTCGGCGGACATCCACGGCCCCGCCGGCGCGATCCGCCACGCCGCCGGTGAGCGCGCCCAAGGGCGGTGGGTCTCCATCGCGTGGAGCCGCGCGGCCGCTGACCATCGACGCACCGACCATCGACAACCTGGGCCTCACGCCCACGGGTCGGCGCCGGCTCGAGGAGCTGCTGGCCGAGAAGAACGGCGTGGTGCTCGTCGTCTGCCGCGATCGTCTGCTCGGGACGCAGGCGGCTCGGGTGATCGACGGGCTGCGTCCTGCGGGTCGCGCCATGGTCGTGCTCGCGGAGGAGGAGGCGGTGCGCTCGGCGGTCGCGGGAGCGGCGGCGCGTGTGGTGGTGGTGGCCGTCCACGGCCGCAGCGCCGAGAGCGTGATCCGCGAGCTCCGCGAACGCACGCCGGTCCTCGCGACGGCGACGCGCGGAGTCGTCGAGGTGTGCATGTTCCCGCGGCTCTGCGGGATGTGCACGCACCCGCGGCCCATCGATCCCTCGCTCGCGGCGCGCGCGCTCAAGCTCGGTCTCGATCTCTCGGATCGCGTCGCCTACCGGGGCCAGGGATGCGACGTGTGCAAGGGAAGCGGCCACCGCGGCGGCGCCTACGTGAGCGTCGTGTCTCCGCCCGAGGACGCGGTGGCGTCCATGAATCGGGCAGAGGCGCTCGGTGAGTGGATCGAGAAGGGGTGGCTCGGGGTCGACGACGTCGTGGAAGGGTTGACGGCGGGTGCGGACGACGGCCCGCCGACCGATGCGCGAGCGCGGCCGTGACGGCGGCCCGCGCGGCGGAGCTTGCACGGAAGCTCACGGGATGGAGCGCGATCGCCACCTCGGCGCTCTTCGCGTACGCCGGCGCGCGCGTGGCCATGGACGTTCGGGGCACCCGCCCGCCGATGGAGGCGCGCATCATCGAGGAAGAGGCCGTGATGGAGATGGTGGCGCCCACGGCGGCCTTCGATGCGGGCCCGCTCACCGTGATGGACGAGGACCTCGACGCCGTCGATGCGGGCGCGGGCGAAGCCGGGCTGCTCGCGGAGACCGAGACGCCCGTTCGCGTCACCGTGCACGTGCGTGGTCCCGGCGCCCCCGGTGCACGCGTGACGGTGGACGGGCTCGAAGCGGGCGGGGTGCCCTTCCAGACGCAGGTCGAGTGCTACCGCGGCGCGACCGTCGTCGTGCAGGTCTCGGCGCCGGGGTACCGATCAGTGGTGGTGCGCAACGCATGCCGCGACGGCGCGCGGTTCGACGTCAACGGCGCGCTCGCCCGCTGGCGCTGAAGGGGCGACGAGACCCCCGGTGTCCGCCTGCGGCCGCGCGCGCGGATCGCTCCTCACTCCGTGAGCGGACGCTCGACGTGGCCGTCGGCGTGACGGGCGAATCGGCCTTGCTCGCGCGGGTGCACCGGATCGTCGGTCGGCCACGGCCAGCCGCCGAAGCCGGTGCGCCGGTAATCGACGATGGCCTGCTGGATCTCCGCGGGACGATTCATCACGAAGGGGCCGTGCTGCACGACCGGCTCGCCGATGGGTCGGCCCTGGAGCAGGAGAATCTCGCAATCGCTTTCTCCCGCCCGCAGCTCGAGCGGACGATCGGCCGCCACCCGAATGGCGGCGTGCGTGCGAAACGCGCGGTCGGCGATTCGTAGGGACTGCCCCGCGAAGAAGTAGAGCGTGCGGACCGTCCCAGCGGACACGCTCGTCTCGGGGAGCGTGACGCTCGCCCCCGATTGCATGCGGATCGTCCAGATGGCGACGTCGGTGTCGGAACGCGACGCCCATGATCGCGGCGGAGGCGCCGGAGGGACGAGCGCTCCGAGCTTCCCCGCGACGAGGTCGACCTCGGTCACGCGACCCTCGTCGTCGCGCGCCGTGTGCCGCGGGATCCGATTCGCCCAGAGCATCGAGAAGCACGGCTCCGCGAGCTTGTCCTCGGCGGGGAGGTTCAACCAGATCTGGAAGAGCTCGACGGGATTCGGCGAGTCCCGTTTCACGAGCGGGAACATCTCGGAGTGGACGATTCCCCGTCCGGCCGTCAGCCATTGCACGTCGCCGCGACCGAATCGGGCTGCCGCTCCGAGCGAGTCGGAATGGTCGATGAAGCCGCGTCGCGCGATCGTGACCGTCTCGAAGCCGCGGTGCGGGTGCTGCGGGAATCCGGGCACGACCTCCCCGTGGTACATGCGAAAGCCGTCGCGAACCTCGAAGTCCATCCCGAGATTGCGACCCACGAGCATCGATGCCGGCGGGCCCATGCGCTCGTCTCCCGCGGGATATCGGTCGTCGTGGTGGACGCAGAAGAGGAATGGATCCGCCGTCTCCCAAGGGAATCCGAGCGGACGGACCTGGAGGATGGAATCCGGCAAGTCGGGTCTCAAGGTGCGACGGGCAACGTGCCGCGCAGCGCCATGTCGACGAAGAGGAAATCGTCCTCGAGGCGCGGGCGATTGCGCATCTCCAGCGTGAACGCGAGCGGCGCGAGCGCCGGTGAGAGCGCATTGACGGCGTCGAGCTCCGAGATCGGGATCGACAATGCGAGACCCGAGGTGACGGATTCCCGGAGGACCGGCCACAGCTGGTCCATCAAGACGCTGCGGAGCAAGTCTTCGCTCAGCAGGCCTGCGCGCGCCGGGGCCTCGATCGTCCAGACGCGAATCGCGGGCGCCGCGGCGACGTCGAATCGGAATGCGTCGTCGCGGTAATCGATGGAGACGCCGGCGTCGAGCGAGATGCCGAATCGCGTCCGCACACCGCCCACCTCGGCGTCGAGCTCCAGCTGTCCGAGCGACAGGACGAGGTCGGCAGGCTCACCCACCGACGGGGCACGCAACACGGGTGTGATCCTGCCCGAGAGATTCCCCGTGACCATCAACCCGCCGAGCGAGTCGGGAGGCAACGACGAGAGATCGATCTCGAGGAGACCCGCGCTCCAGAGCGCGTGCAGGATCCCGTTGAGCACGCTCGCGCGGACGGCCACCTGGGTGCTCGGGCTCCGGAAGAAGGGAGGAGAGCCGAGCTCCGGCGTGGACACCGGGACGCCGCGGCTCGCCGGGAAGACGTTCTCCGCGGGAGTGCCGATGCGCGTCGAGAGGGCGGCGCCGAAGTGGCTGCGGTGCACCGTCTCGAGCGCCGACAGACGCCCGTCGATGTCGACCGTCACCATGGGGAACGGCCCGCTTCCGAGCGTGAAGGAGCGGCCCGACAGCGCCTGGTCGAGCGAGTCGAGCACGCCGCGAATCACGTCCGGGAGCGATTGCTCGATCGACGCGGACAATCCGTTCTGCAGCTGCGTCTCCAGCGTGCTGCGCAACACGCCTTCGCCCAGCCGGAAGATGGCATTGGCCTCCTCCGACACGAAGGCGCTCTCGGCGCTCTCGACGACGAGCGTCAGGCTCTCCATCCGGACCTCGTGGGGCATTCCCTCGGGCTTCGACACGGCGAGGCGCGCGAATCCCGACAACGTGGCGCGAATCCCTCCCGCGAGATCGATGACGTCGCCCGCCAGATCGAGCCGTCCTTCGGTGTCCGCTTCGAGGCGTCCGACCTGCACGAACAGCTCGAGCCCGCCGTCGGTCACGTCCACGGTCGAGCGCACCTCGAGCGGGCGGACCTCGAGCACGCGGAGCGTCATCGTGTCGTTGTCCACGACGGGATCGGGCAACGACGCGCGAATGTCGTAGTTGCGGAGCACGATCTCCACGATGTCGGCGATGTCCGAGAGCACGAACGGCTCCCCCGCGGCGGGCTCGGCCGGCAGTCCCGTGCCGTCGTCGAAGAAGCTCTGCCCGAGGCGCAGCGACATCCCGTCGTCGAACGCCACCGCCGCGGAGGTCGCGTCCGCGGGACGAGGCTCGTATCGGCCAGCCCAGAGCACGTCCATCTCCACGGACGACTCTCCGCGCGAGACGCCGTCGGTGGCGACGATCTCGAGGTGCACCACGCCGAAGGTGGCCGGCACCTCCGCGGTGAACTGCCCCGTCGCAGGGTCGAACGGCACCGTCTGGCCATTGACGTAGACGCGCGGCCCGCTCGAGACGTCGAGCACCCGACCCACGACCGAGATGCCGGTGGAGCCGTCGCCCCCGAGCTCCGCGCCCGGCACGGGCGCCGTGACCTCGAGCCCCGGTCCTTCGGTCGGGATCGGCGGCGGGCCGAGATCCGGCGGCCCCGCGTCGACCTCGGGCGGAC
>JADZFZ010000545.1 GCA_020854145.1 Deltaproteobacteria bacterium
GGCCCCGACCACCGTGATGGCAAAGACCAGCACGATCCCCCGAGACGACATGACCGCAGGATAGACCAGACCCGGTGGTGATCAGCGCGCGGTCGCCGGGGCGCGGCCGCGTGGACTTCGCGCCGAGGACGTCGAACGTGAAGCTTCCCGATGTTCGCGGGTCTGCGTCGCGCGTACGCGTGAGGCTCGGGTGCGGGGTCAGCGCGCGCGGTTGCGGCGGCGTGCGGTGGGTCGCCCGCGAGCCTGCGCCCGGGCTTCGCCGTCACCGCCGTGGGCCTCTTGCTCTGCGTGCTGTGCTCGTGCTGAGCCCGACGCGCACCTCGCGGATCGCCACGTGGGTCGAGCGCGTCGCGAGCTGGGCGACGGCGGCCGCGGCTGACGCTCGCGTCTCCGACGTCCGTGGCATCCGACGTCGCGCCGGCCGCGTTGGATGCCGGCGGACCGTGATGTATTCGTACATCGTGCGCCGAACCCAGCGGTCGCACGCGATCGCAGCTCATCCGCTCGGCGATCGGCGCTGCCTACTTGCAGAAGCCTTCGAGCGATGCGATGGCCGCGCGATCCTGGCCACGGCTGGCGCGTGGAAGGGTCGAGGGCGAGTGAACGGTCAGGAGTGGGTGGAGCGAAGACGCCGAGGCACCCGTCTGTCGAAGCTCCACGATCGAGGGTGAGCCGTGGCGCGGTGGCTGATCGACACGTCCGTGCTGATCGATCACCTGCGGGGCGATCCACCAGCCATCCGCATGCTCGTAGCTGCCGTGCACGAGGAGCACGAGCTGTGGAGCGCGACCGTCGTCCGCACGGAGCTCCTGGCGGGGATGCGGAGGCTACCCAGCCCGCGGAACGAGCGAAGAACAGGGGCGTTTCGACGGAATGGAACTGCTCGTCTCGAAGGCGGGTGATCTCGCGGGGTTGATCACGTCGATCCTGTCCCCAGGGAGAAGCGCCCTATCGTCGCGCTCATGTCGTGCTTTCAGGGGACGCGGGTGGGGCGCTTCCGCGGACGTGCCTGGGCGGTCGCGGTTTCCGCGCTGACCCTGGTTGCGTGCGGCGGTGCATCTGGTGGACCCCTCGATCGGCGGTGGACGAGCACCCGCTGACGACGGCCACGCTGGCGTCGCTCGCGGCGTACGAGCTGCTCGTCTATGCCAACAGCACCGACGCGATCTCGGTGTTCCTGATGCACGACCGCGCCCCGCCTCCGGGGCTCGTTCGCCGGTGCGCCGGTGGCGGATGTCGGCAACGACGGCGACACGACGATGGGCTGCGGAGGCGTGGGCTATCGGATCCCGCGGCCGCCCGCGCGACCCGGCGCCGTGGAGGTCGTCCTGGCCGATGAGCGAACCACGGTTCGCGCAGTGTTCGAGAATCTCCTCGCCGCCCGCAGCGTTCGCATCGAGCCCGAGGGAGCCGGCCAGGCCAACGCGTCACGCTTCGGCCGACGCCGCCTACGGTCGTGCGCGATCTGGAGAGCATCCTGTTCAAGACCGAGGAGTACGGGGACCCGGTGTTCGTCGTCGAGCCTGCGGAAGTCGAGCGAGGAGACGATTCGCTCCTGGGATTCACCATCCCGGCCGACACGGCACCGGGCGAAGGGCAGCTCTTCTTGGTCGAGGAGGATCCGCGCGCCTTCGTCGCGAGCTGCGTGAACGCGCCGAGCTGCCTCGGACGCGTCGTCGGGATCGACCCTCTGCCGCTCACCATCGTGCGCGACTGAACCCCACACGCCGCATCTCGACGCGGTCCACCTTCGCGGCGAAGCCCGCGTCCTCGAGTCGCTCTGGACCGATGACGGCTCGAGCGTCGCGATGCCGTCGGGCGCACTGAAGCCGTGTGGTCGTATCGCTCGGGATCCCGGGCCGGGGAGGCAGGCTACGAAGGCCGCGGAACGGGCCAAAAACAGGGGCGTTTCGACGGAATGGAACTGCTCGTCTCGAAGGCGTGTGATCTCGCGGGGTTGATCACGTCGATCCTGTCCCCAGGGAGAGGGCGTCGCGCAGGAGCTCGGAGAAGGAGACGGGGTCGAGGGACGCGATGGGGAGGGGGGTGCGGTCTGCGGGGCGGGAGACGACGAGGGCGCCGAGGGATTGACCGGCGTCGTGCGCGAGCATGTCGATGGAGAAGCCCGGGGTGAGGGGCAATCGCGCGACGAGCGACGCGCCGTCGCGGCCGCGGACGTCGCGAGCGTAGGCGGTGATGTGGCCGCCGTGCTCGCGTCTCCAGCCGCGTGACTCGAGGGTGCCGAGGATGCGGCGCGCGGCGACCCCGGGACCCGTGGCAGTGCGCGCGACGGCGAGCGCGTGGCGCTCGTCGGGGGTCATCGCGAAGGTCGCGCGTGCGAGCTGCTCGAAGGGTTGGACCAGCGCGTAGTCGGCGAAGACGCCCGTCCACGCGGACGCGAGCGCGGGCGTGCGTGCCGGGTGGGCGATGCGCACGGACGCGTCGGCCGAGAGCTCGACCGGGTCGTCGGCAGCGTCCGCGAAGGTGCGGTCTTCGGCGACGCGAAACGACGTCCAGACGCCGGCGGCCTCGGTCGACTGCTCCCACACGAGACGCGAGGCGAGATGGATCGAGACCGGGTGGCCAACGACGAACGCGAGGAAGTCGGCGCGCTTCCAGACGCGGCCTTCGACCATGGCGTGCTCGAAGCGCCGGACTTGCCGCTTCGCGATGGACTCGAGGTCGTCCTTGAGGCCGTCGTACCGTGCGCGCGCAGACTGGGCCGCCTTGGCGTCGTCGTTCTTGCTCGGACGCGGGAGCGTCTTCAGGCGCGGTCCCCACTGGTCGCCGGTCCGCTCGCGCACCATCGGGCCGAGCGCTTCGTCGAGGGTCACGCGGAACGAACGCGTGCCGTACGACAGCGTGATCGAGCCGTCGGCGTCGAGCCCGGCATCGGGAGCCGTGCGGTCGGCGAGCTCCGCCTCGGTGAGGCCGCGTGCCTCGGCCGCTTCCCGTACGAGCGCCGCGGCTTCCTTGCGCAACGCTTCGAAGCGGCTGGTCTCGGCGATGTGCGCGAGGTGCATGAGCGCCATGTCGCTTCCGAGCGCGGCGAGCGCGCGGCACGCCCGCGCCGCCTTGGCCGCGTCCTTGCGCGCCCACTCGCGCGCGAGCGAGGCCACGCGGCGCTCCGCATCGGGTGACGGGAAGTGAACGACCGACGCGAGCATCCACTCGGCGCGTCCCGGTGCGTCGCCGAGGACCCATTGCTCGAGGAGCCCGAGCGCGATGGCACCGAGGGACCGCGGATCGCACGCATCGCGGACGCGATCGAGTCCGACGTACCGTGGGTCGTCGGGTGCCACGTGGAGCATCTCGACGAGCGCTTCGCGAGCGTCGTCCGGCAGTCTCGCGCCGGAGCGCGCGCGTAGCGGCGGAAGCTCGCTCTCGCGCAGGAAGCCCGGTGGCTTCGGTGGCTTGACGTCGAGCGCGAGCGGGTCGCGCGCGAGCAGCGCGTCGACGGCGTGTAGCGCGGCGTCGCCGTAGCGGGACGCAGTCGCGCGCAGGAGCTCGGCGTGCCCGACGCCCGAGAGCCAGACCAGAGCGGCCTCGGCGTCTTCGCGCGCCTCGCACGGGATGCCGACCGCGACGGGCACGAGGCCGAGCGCGGCGACGTCGGGGTGCGCGCGCAGCCATGCGAGCGCGGCGCGCCGGTGCTTCTTGCGTTGGGCGGCGATGGTCGCGATCACCGGCGCGATGCGCGGCGAGACGAGGCTCGTCAGGGCGTGCATGACGTCTGCGGAGCCTTCGTAGTCGAGCCAACGCAGCCACCTCCGACGGACGAATCCCGGGATGGTCGCGAGGCCGTGCCTGGCGACCCACGCGAGCAGCCCGGCCGTGGGGGTCACCGCGTCGCGCTCGTTCCACGCCGCGAGCCCGTCGGCCTCCGGGACGCGCAGCCACTCGGTCTTCCGCCCGCGGCCCGTGTACTGGAAGTCGCACCTCTCGAACGTGTTGGGCTTCGCGATCTCCGCACGCCAGCTCGCGAGCTCCTCGTCGGTCATCGCGCGTGCGTCGGCCAAGCCGAGCTCGCCGGGCTCGGCCACGAGCTCCACGCGCTCGCGCTCCGTGCCGAGCACGGCGAGCCCTTCGACGACGATCGGCGGCGGCTTCTTCGTGCCCTTCTTGGCGCGCCACGGTCGGCCCCGCAGCACCGCGGGGATCTCGCGGGCAGCCGCCTCCGTCTCCACGCCCATGGCGTCGTGGCCGGCGCCGGCGTCGTCGTGCTTGCCGAGCACGCGCGCGGCCGTCTCCTCCAGGCGACCGCGCCCTTTCGCACGCGCCTCGAGCGCGGCGCCGTGCTCGGGATGATCGCGGAAGTACCCGAGCACCATCGCGCCGACGACGGGGTCGCCGAGGTACGAGGAGAGCACCTCGGGCACGCGTGGCGAGTCGATCGTGGCGAGCGCGGCGACGACGTCGCGCGGCGGCGTCTTCATGAGCGGCGCGCGCTTGGGCTTCACGAGCAGCGGCGCGAGCGCGTCTCCGAGGATCGCGACCGCGTCCTCGGTCGGAAGCGACGCGGCGAGATCGAGCGCGTGGACCGCGACGGCGCTCGGGCCCTTCGCCGCGACGAAGCGACGCACGGCCGCCGGATCGGACGTGGCCGAGAGGAGCCAGTACCCGTGGCGCGGCTCGGCCGAGGGCACGAGCTGCTCGAGGAGGTCGGCCGTGCCCCACGGCTCGTCGGGGAAGTTGTAGGAGAGCCACGCGCGGTCTTCCCAATCGCGGTCTTCGCGGAGCGCGCTCGCCGCGTCGCGAGCCGCTTCGTACTCGGCCGGTCCGGCCGCGCACACGACGTGGCGGAGCACGGCGCACGGCTCGCCGAAGCGACCCCAATGGGGATTCTTGGGCGTCACGTAGACCGCGTTCGTGTACCCGCCCTCGGCGTCCACACCGAGGCCGTGCATACGCAGCACGATGCGCACGGCGTCGGCCAGGCCGCGTTCGGTGGCCAAGGCGGGTGCGAGGCTGTGCTCGCGCGAGACGTGGGCGACCATTCGCTCGGCTACGGCGAGCGTCGCGGGATCCTCGGTGGCCAGCCGCGCGTTGCGATAGTCGGAGAGCAGCGCGTGGGCTCCGACGCGCGCGTCGTGGAGCTCGGGCGCGTTCTTCGTGCGCAGCCCGGCCTCGAAGAGCTGTGCGTACGTGCGCTCCCAGTATCCGTGCGGCTTGGACGGGTACGTCTTGCGCACCCAGGCTTCGACCGCGGCGCCGCTCGACGGTCGCGCCGAGCCCTGGAGCGATCGTTTCGGACGCGGCGCGTTCCCCGGTTTCGTGGCCTTCGGCATGAGGACGCGATGGTAGCGGGCTCGCGAGCCTCACAGGGTCGCTCAGAATGCCGATCCCGCGGGGATGCAGGGGGCGCGCGCAGCGCCCCTTGCTCACGCAGGGTGGCAGGGGGCGCGTGCCCGCCCCCCTCCCAGCCAGTGCGCCCACCATGGACGCCGACTTGGAGGTGCAAGTCCTCCGGAAAGCAGGTCACAGCGATCCAAGGGAACCGCAGAGCGTCGGACCGCGAGGCCGGCGTGAAGGAAGCGGGAAACGAAGAGCGTAGCGACGTGGCTCGGCGCGGCACTGCTGACGCGGGCTGGAGCGTGGAGCCGAACGAGTGTGCTCTACGCGTGGAAGAGGTCGCGCGTGTCGTCGTTCCGGTCGGCCTGCGCGTCGGCCTTGCGGCGCATCACGGTCGTGCTCCGCGACGCAGAGCGAGCCCGAGACGGTCAGAGCCGGCCGGTCCGGCAGCGAGACGTCGGCGAAGCGGCGCCAACGCTACCTCCGCTCGCACCGTGGGGTCGACGCGGTCGACTACGTGATCGCGGCGACCACGATGCGCCTCGGCGCCGAGCTCGAGACGCTGAACGTGAAGCGCTTCCCGATGTTCGCGGGTCTCCGTCGCGCGTACGCGTGAAGCTCGGGAGCAGGGTCAGCGCGAGCGATTGCGGCGGCGGGGCGCGGTGGGCTGCCGGTGCGACAGCTGGATGCGGGCGACCTCGGCCGCGACGTCGGGCGCATCGAGGTCCGCGCGATTGGCCAGCACGACGACGGTGATGCGCTCGTCGCGGAGGCGGACGATGGCGGTCCGGCAGCCTTCCCACGCGCCGTCGTGCGAGATCACGCGATGGCCTTCGATGGTCTCGATCTCCCAGCCGAAGCCGTATCTGGTGGACGTGCCGTCCTGGAGACGGCCCGGCGTGAACGCCTGCTCCAGCGTTCGGAGCGAGACGAGCCGCGGCGAGGAGAGGGCGGTCTCCCAACCGACGAAGTCGCGCAGCGATGCGTAGATGCACCCGTCGCCGGCGATCGCGCTGTCGACGCCGTCGCGCGCGAAGCCGCCGAGCATGCCGCGGTCGTAGCCGCGCGCGCGGTTGGGGACCACGAGGCCGGGATGATCGAAGGCGACGGCCGTCGGCATGCCGAGCGGTCGGAAGACGCGCTCTTGCATGAAGTCGCCGAAGGAGCGGCGCGACGCGCGCGCGACGATCGCCGCGAGGAGCACGTAGTTGGTGTTCGAGTACGCGTAGCGTGTGCCGGGCGGGAAGTCGTGGGGCCGGTGCGCCGCGACCCAGGCGACGACGTCGGAGTTGCCCATCTGACCTTCCTCGCGCCCCTCGGGGAGCTCGGCGTGGAAGAGGTAGTCGGGGATCCCGGACGTGTTGTGGAGCAGATGACGGATCGTGAGCGCGCCGCGCGCCGGGTGCGCGGCCACCTCGGGGAGGAAGCGCGCGACCGGATCGTCGTACGCGAGCGCTCCCTGTTCGGCGAGGATCATGATCGCCATCGCGGTCATCTGCTTCGAGACCGACGCGAGCTGGAAGGGCGTCGCGTCGTCGATGGGCCTGCCGGTCTCGACGTCGGCCAGGCCGTAGCCGCGCGCGTGCACGA
>JADZFZ010000546.1 GCA_020854145.1 Deltaproteobacteria bacterium
GTCACGGACACTCGGGCAGTCGGGAGCCGCAGCCGACCGACGTCCCGACGAAGCAGCCACCTATCGTTGCCGAGTCGGAACCGTTGTCGCGAAACACAACGGCCGCAGGCACGTCGATCCGAGTGAGATCCCATGTGCAGAGTCCCGACACGTTCTCCAACAACGCGCCCTCGGTAACGATCGCGTGTCGGTCGTAGAGGACCCCACAGCCGTTCGTGCGACGGACGAGGAACTGCGTGAGGCTTGCTGCGACCCCGCGGCCGATCAGCACGCCAACTCCCTCGAAGCCACGCAGGCCATCTCGGCAGTCGCGGCTGCGGACCCGATCCACCGTCACGCGGCTCAGCATCGGTGCGCAGGTCCCTTCGACGAAGATCCCGCTTCCGTCGACCCCTTCGATGTAGAGGCCGTCGGCCGACAGACATGCACCTTCGACCGAGCGAACGGCGCTCGTCGTCGCAGGGATCTCGCCTTCGTAGCGACAACGCGAGTCACGGTACACCGTGAGATCGTTGGCGGATACCGTCGTGCCGTCACCGTGTGCCACCACTCCGTCGCTCGCGGGAGACAGCAGCGCAACGCGCGAGAGCGAGAGCGCCGCGCCATGGGTCGCCCCGAGCATCGGCGCGCCGGGCGGATCGAGCGCCGCCTCCGCGTCGCCAGCCACCACGACGTCGGTGACGATGCCTTGCGCGGCCGCGCCTTCGAGCTCGAGCGCGCCGCCGGCGCCTGGCTCGAGATAGCTCAGCGATACGGAGAGCTCGGCGTCCTGCCGCGCCGAGATGAGCGCCGACTCGGAAGAGCTGCCTCGCCTTCTCGCGATCCAGACGTCGCGCACATCGACGGATGCGAACGGACCCGAGACGGCGGCGACCGGCGCGTCGGCGGCCCAGATCGACGACGCAGCGAGCACCAGTCGCGCGTTCCTCCCGGCGGCGACGAGCTCGCCGAGCACCGAGTTCGTGACGGTGACGGTCGAGGTCGCGTCGAGTTCGAGGCGGAGAACGCCGCCCGCACCTTCGGTCGCATCGGCAGCACGCACTCGGTCGAGCTCCGCCACGCCATCGAGACCGACCCGCACGACGAGCCCTGCCGTTCCCGGCTCGAGCGTCGATCGCTCGATCGCGAGCAGGCCGCGCGGCTCCACGCGAACGTCGCCCCGGAGTGTGATCCTACGGAGGGACAGCCGTCCGGACACCACGAGCAGCTCCGCACCGGACACGCCGAGCACGGCGTCGCACGCGCTGGCCATCGAGACCTCGACGTCCGCTGCGATCACGATCGGGTCCGTGGCTTCGTGGATCCCCGGCTCGAGCCACAGCGACGTGGCGCCGCCCGCCAATGCGGCGCGGAGGCTCGGGTACGGGCGCCCCACGCTGCCGTCGCCGCCAGCGGACGCGCCTGCGCGAACGCGCGCCGCTGACACGTCGGGCACCGCTTCCGCACATCCCGCGTCCGTCCCATTCGCGTCCCGCGCTGGCTCGCAGACGGCGACGGGCACGGCGATGGCCGCCTCGGTCCCGTCGGGCTCGGCAAGCACGCGGGGACGCCATCCGGCGTGGCAGCCGCTCGCCTCGGTGCTCCGCACGCCGGCTGGGTCGGTGCACGCGCCGATGCCGTCGGGCACGAGACCGCGCGCACAGGCCCACGCCGGAGGCTCGGGGAGCTGGACCGGTACGGGCCAATACGGCGAGCAGCCAAGTTGCTCGGCGTCGATCGCGCCGTCGAGATCGTCGTCGCGCCCGTTCGTGCAACGCTCCGGTCCGATCTCGGGAGCCGGCTCGACGAACGATTGCACGATCGTGCACCCCGCGATCCCGCCGGCAGCATGGAGCCCCGCCAGCGCGCACACAGCAACCCGTTGCACGATGGCGAGGATACGTGCACTCGCGCGGGCACGAAACGTCGTCCCCCGACGTGCGGTGATCTCGGCGGACGACACTGGTGCACACGCCGCGGCGGACGCGGCGGAGACGGCGGACGTGGCGGCGCAGGAGGCGGTGGCGGCGGCCTATTCGCACGACGGGTGGACGGGGCCGTCTCACAAGTCCGCCGGAGATACCGGCTCGTCGCTCGGCTCCGTGCCGCCGTTGCCAAGCTGCCCATAGTCGTTCTCTCCCCAGCAGCGTACGCGGCCGTCCTCGAGCAACGCGCAGAGGTGGGACCAACCGCCGGTGACGGTCGAGACGGGCCCGCCCAGGCCCTCGATCGACCTCAGCGTCCGCGAGACCTCCTCGTGTCCGTACGAAGGTCCTAGGCATCGCACCTCACCGTTGACGAGAACTGCACACGTAGAGAGATATCCCGAGTACACGCTAGCGGCGTCGGCAAGACCGTCGACGGCGGCCGGCACATCCGGGTCGGCAGGGGCGCCGTTGCCCGCGCCGGTGACGTGCCCGTTCCTGCCCCAGCACCACACCTCACCCGATGCTCGGCGAGCACATCCGCCGAACAAGCCAGCGCTGACTTGGACTGCGTCGGAGATTGCCGGCAGGCGAGTCGGGCGAACACACGCCTCCGACGTATCACCGCCGCACGAGTCAGGGGTCGAGGCGCCCGAACCGAGCGACCCTCCGACCGCTCGGCCCCAACACCATACCGTCGAGTCTGCCCGGACCGCGCACGCATGGAACTCGCCCACGCTGATGTCCACGACGCCCTCGATGTCGACGACCGTGGTAGGCACGCTTCGCGTGACTTGGGTGCCGTCGCCGAGCTGACCGAGACCGTTGAATCCCCAGCACGCGACGGCCCCGGTGACGCGCCGAACGCAGGTGACCACGCCTCCGGCCGCGATTTGCACCGCGTCGTCCACGCCCACGACGTCAACCGGGACGTGGGAGCAGTCGAACGTCGCTTCTTCGTCCGTGCAGACCTGGTGCGTAGACAAGCCGTCACCGAGCTGCCCGACGTCGTTGTTGCCCCAGCATCGCACCGTCCGCCTGCTCGTCCGGACGCAGACGTGGCCGGCGCCGCATGCGACCTCCACTGCATCAGTGATCCCAGCGACGCGCGTCGGTCGGTCCTGCGGCGCCGCGCTTCCTGACCAGGCGATGAACGAGCCTTCGACGCCCCAGCACCATACCGTGCCGTTCGCACGCACCACACATGTCTGCGCTGCGTTCGCCGACAGCGAGACCACGGGCGAGAA
>JADZFZ010000547.1 GCA_020854145.1 Deltaproteobacteria bacterium
GCACCGTGGTCATCAGAGCTTCGAGCATCGGTTGGAGCTTCTGGAGAAGCAGGATCTCGCGACCCGCACCACCGCTCTTGGCGTACGTCGTGTTCATGCGGCGAAGCACCTCGGCGGTCGCGCGACCACGCTCGACGATCGCGGCTGCGTCGCCTTTGGCGTTCCGCTCGGCCGCCTTCCGGCGTGCGTCGGCGGGCTGGACGACGTCGGCCTGGAGCTGGCGTCGCACCTGCTCGATGCGTGCAGTCTGCATCGACAGCTCCGCCTTCGCCTGGGCGACGGCCGCCTGCACCTTGCCGCGCTCCTCGGCGATCATCGCCTCTCGCACCGTCTGCGCGTTGCGCAGACGGCGATCGGTCTCCCGGCGGAGAATCTCGATCTCGGCAGTGATCTTGGCCACCTCGCCTACTGCGTGATTCTCCCACCGACGCTCCGCCGCTTCCGCCTGCATCTCGGCTTCGCGCACCTGGGCGTTTCGGCGCACCTGCGCGCTGCGCTGCCGGCCGATGCTCGCGAGATAGCCGACCTCGTCGGTGATGTTCTGGATGTTGAGCGTGTCGATCACCAGACCCAGACGTTGCAGGTCGGTCTCGGCCTCCCGCGTCAGCTGCGCGGAGAACGTCTGCTTGTCCTCGTTGACCTGCTCGGGCGTCAGGTGCGCGAGCACGCCACGCAACGCGCCTTCCACCGTCTCGCGCGCGATCGCCATGATCTCCTCGCGACCCTTGCCGAGGAAGCGCTCGAGCGCGTTGTTCAGCAGCGGCTCCTCGCCAGCCACTTTGATGTTCGCCACGCCCTGGACGGCGAGCGGGATCCCTCCCTTGCTGTATGCACCCGCGACGCGGACCTCGACCTGCATGTTGGACAGGTCCATGCGGTCGACGGTCTCGAGCAGCGGCACACGTAGCGCGCGGCCGCCCTTGACTACCCGATACCCGACGGTGCGCGGGCCCACCTGACGCGTCGCGCCCGAGAACACGAGAACCTCGCTGGGCTGACACACGTACACGAGGTTCTTCACCACGAGCGTGATGACGACGAGCAAGACGAGCAGCAGGAACCCCAGAAGCGCAATCGGCAGCAACAGGTCTCCCATCAGCGGCCTCCTCCCGATACCTGCGACTCCCGGCTCCCGTTGAGCGCGCTCTGGACGTCGACTCCGAGCGTCTCCTTGAGGCTGCCCATGATCGCAGCGACGGTCTGCGGGTAGCTCGAGACGTAGTTCGGCAGCGCTCTGCCGTCTCCGTTGTCGAGCACCGCCACGCGTCCCACCTCGACGCCTTGCACGCTGCGCACGACGGTCTCGACGATCTTGTCGAGCTGCTGGATCACGAACACCTCGCGCGCGTTCGGGCCTGCCTCGATCCAGGCTTCCGACAACATCCTCAACACCTCGGCCGACGCGAGGCCCTGCTCGAGCGCCGGCGCCGCATCACCCTTGGCAATCAATGCCGCCGCTTCCGCATTCGCGTTCGCGCGCAAGACCTCGTCGGCCTCCAGCCGCTGCCTCTCGAGCTCGACGCGTACCGTCTGCAGCTCCTGCTCGGCTTCCCACCGCGCCGTCTGCGCCGCGGCTTCCGCCTCGCGCTCGGCAGCCTGCGCCTGCCCTTCGAGCTCGGCAGTCACGCGCCGCAGCTCGTTCTGCTTCACCTCCGTCAACGTCTGCGACGCGGCGCGAGACTGCTCCTGGCGTTGGCGCGCCGCCGACACTGCTTCCTGCGTCTCGCGCGCCATCATGCTCTCGGCGTTCTCGGCGTCCCGCTGGACCTCGGCGATTCGCCCGCGTCCGAGCGACTCGAGATACTTGGCGTCGTCGCTGACGTGCTGGATCTTGAGCGTGTCGAGCTGGAGCCCGAGCTTGTGCATGTCGGGCACCGCGTTCTCGACGATTCTCTCGGCGAACTGCAATCGGTCTTCGTTCACCGATTCCGGCGTCATCGTCGCGATCACCTCGCGCAGCGCGCCTTCCAGCGTCCTCTGCGCCACGTCGCGGATCTCGTTCTGGCTCCGACCCAGGAACCGCTCGATGGCATTTCCCCGATACTTCGGCTCGCTGGCGATCTTCACGTTCGCCATCGCGTCGATCTGCATCTGGATGTTGCCCTTCGAGAAGGCATTGTTGACTTTCAGGACGACCGGCATGGTCGTCATGTCCATCCGGTCGACCTGTTGCAGGACCGGCAATCGAATCGCGCGGCCGGCGTCGACCACGCGATAGCCGCGATCACCGTCGACCGACTTCTTGCCGCTGAAGATCAGGATCTCGCTCGGCCGGCATATGTAGAGGAATCGCCGGATGAAGAAGACCAGGAGCAATAGGCCGATCGAGACGGCGACCGCGCTTCCCACGACCGGGATTGCCGTGTCCAGGAAGCTCGTGTCCGGTGCGTCCGGGATTTGCGTGATTGGCTGCTGCATGAGTCCCTCCCTCGCCTTTGCTGAACGATGCGCTCGCGCTCGCTCTCACTTCACGCGCGCCACGCGCGCCGTGCCTTCGCGCATCTCGACGACCAGCACCTCTTCCTGGGCCTCGAGCTTCTCGTCGTCGTCGGTCGTCGCGATGACGTCGATGTCCTGACCTTTCACGGTCACGCGCACCTTGCCCACGTCGCCGCGTGCGACCGGCAGAACGACCTTCGCGGACTGTCCGACGAAATCGTCCACGCCGATGGCGCTGTTGAGGCTGCTGCGCCCGATCTTCCGCACGACGAGCTGCACCGCGAGGCCCGAGACCAGGCCCATCCCGACTGCAGCCGCGAGCGGGCCGATCTCGCCCGGCAACACCGCCAGACCGCGCATGAGCACGCCCGTCAAACCGAAGAACGCCGCGAAGAACGTCCAGAATCGCAGGGAGAGGAAGAGCCCGAGGAGCCCTGCGTCGCCGTGCTCGCCCCCACCCTTGTCGGCGTCGCCGTGCCCCTCGAGGTTACCCTCCACGTGCGGGTCTTTCCCTCCGAGCAGTATCGACGCAGCCAGCAGAATGCCACCGACGACGAGCGAGAAGATGTACGCGTACAACATGTTGCCCCCACGGACGCGACGTCAGTCAGGCTCGCGCGTGGTCTCGGTCCACAGCCACGACAGGTACTCGGCCGATCCCGCGCCGATCGGCAGCGCGACCACCTCGGGCACGGAATAGGGGTGCGACGATCGGATCGCCTGCTCGAGGGCACCCACGTTCTGACGTCGCGTCTTGATGACCATGAGCGCCTCGGCGTCTTCGTGGATCTCGCCTTTCCAACGATAGATCGAGGTGAGGCCGGGCACCACGTTCACGCAGGCCGCCAGCCTCCGGCCGACGAGGATGCGCGCGATCTCGGCGCCGACCCGCGGCTCCGGAACGGTGCACAGGACGACCACGAAGTCGGTGCTCATCCCGAGAGCTGCGAGCGCAGGAAGGCGAGGGTCCGCTCCAACGCCAGCGAGGCCGACGGCCCGTGATAGGCGTCGCTCCTCGTGTCGTTGAAGAATGCGTGGCCCGCGTCGTAGAAGTGGAACTCGGCGGATTTGCCGGCTCCGCGAATCTTCGATTCGAGAGCGCGTGCATCGGCCTCTTTGACGAAGCCATCGGTCTTGCCGAAATGCCCCAGCACGGGCCCCGACAATCGCGTCACGTCGGGATCTACCTTCGGGTGAATGCCATAGAAGTCGACGGCGGCGCAGACCCGGTCGGGGCTCTGACACGCAGCATAGAGCGCCAGCTGCCCACCCATGCAGAAGCCGAGCGCAGCCACCTTCTTGGGCGACACCGAGTCGAGCGACAACAGATAGTCCGCGGCGCCGCGCAGCTCTTTGCCGGTCCTCTCGATGTCGAGCGCCATGAGCATCCGACCCGCGTCGTCCGGATGGGTCGTCTTCTCGCCGTGATAGAGGTCGGGCGCGAGGACGACGAATCCCTCGCGTGCGAAGCGCGCCGCGACGTCCTTGATGTGGTCGACGAGACCCCACCATTCCTGGATCACGATGAGGCCGGGGCCCGTGCCGTGCCGCTCGAGCCAGCCGTTCGCCATGCGTCCGTTCGCGCGAAACTCGACCATCGATCCGCTCATCGCCGCTTCTCCTCCCCACGTCCGGTGGGGCATGCTGTCGGAGAATCTCTCCACCCGGCAGGTGGTCACCCTCGCCGCGCGGATGCTCTCGCTCGGCGGGACGCGGAGCATACCCCTCGCGGTCGGCACCGTGTTGTGATAACTGGCGAGCTTCGTCCGCGGCACGCGACGGGCCGAAACGCCGCGGAAAAGGGGACGAGATGCGAACGCTGATCGAAGGCGGAACGGTCGTCACGGCGTCGGACACGCAGCGCGCCGACGTGCTCGTCGTGGACGGCAAGATCGAGGGCATCGCAGCGAGGTTCGAAGGCACTTTCGACGAGCGCATCGATGCGCGGGGCCGTTACGTGCTGCCCGGCGGCATCGACGTGCACACGCACCTCGACATGCCGTTCGGCGGCACGACCTCGTCCGACGACTTCGAGTCGGGCACCATCGCGGCCGCGCACGGCGGGACGACGACGCTCGTCGATTTCGCCATCCAGGCCAAGGGGACCACGCTTCGCCAAGCGCTCGACACCTGGCACGCGAAGGCCGAAGGCAAGGCCGCGATCGACTACGGCTTCCACATGATCGCGACCGACCTGCCGCCCGATCGTCTCGCGGAGATGGGCGACATCGTTCGCGAGGGCGTCACGAGCTTCAAGCTCTTCATGGCCTATCCGGGCGTCTTGCTGCTCGACGATCAGTCCATCTTCCGCGCGATGCTCCGCGCCGGCGAGCTCGGCGCGCTCATCTGCATGCACGCCGAGCACGGCTTGCCGATCGACGTGCTCGTCCAGCGTGCCATCGCGAGCGGTCACACCGCGCCGGTCCATCACGCGCTCACGCGTCCCGAGGCAGCAGAGGCCACGGGGACCGAGCGTGCGATCGCCCTCGCCGAGATGGCCAAGGTACCCGTCTACATCGTCCACCTCTCCGCGCAGCGAGCGCTCGAGCGCGTCGTCGAGGGGCGCGACCGCGGCCTCCCCGCCTACGCCGAGACCTGTCCGCAGTATCTCTTCTGCAGCGAAGACGACCTGCGCGGCAAACCCGGTGACGAGTTCGAAGGCGCCAAGTTCGTCTGTACCCCGCCCCTGCGGCCGAAGCATCACCACGAGCACCTCTGGCGCGGCCTGCGGAACTACGACCTCCAGGTCGTCTCCACCGACCACTGTCCGTTCTGCATGAAGGAGCAGAAGGAGCTCGGCCGCGGCGACTTCTCCAAGATCCCGAACGGGATGCCCGGCGTCGAGACCCGCATGTACCTGCTCTTCGAGGGCGTGCGCGAGAAGCGGATCTCGCTCAATCGGTTCGTCGAGATCACCGCCACCGCGCCCGCGAAGATCTTCGGGCTCTACCCGCGCAAAGGCACGATCGCGGTCGGCTCGGACGCCGACTTGCTGGTGTGGGATCCGGAGAGACGCCACACGCTCTCGAAGGAGACGCTGCACATGCGCGTCGACTACTCGCCTTTCGAAGGGCGCGAAGTCGTCGGCTTCCCGACCGTCGTCATGCAGCGCGGCAACGTGGTGGTGCGCGACGGGAAGCTCGCCGGCAAGGCGGGCGCAGGGCAGTTCCTGCGGCGCAGCACGTTCTCGTTGTAGCCGTCCGAGCAGCTCTCTCGTTTCTGTGCTGGCTGGCAGGGGCCTCGGCGCCCGCGCGGCCTTGCCCGATACGTCCTCGCTGCGCTGCGGGCCGCTCGATGCTTCGCCTTCGGCTCAGCGATCCCGCTCGAGCACGAGCGTGATGCGCGAGTCCGTCGGACCGGGCGCGGGCGACACGAGCGTCATGCGGTCGCCATCGACGCAGTGCTGGTATCGAGTGGCCTCGTCGGCGGTCTGCAGCACGACGAACCCGCCTTCGAACCGCCACACGCCCTCGTCGACCGGCGTCTGGTGGTCGGTGCCCATCTGCACGCAGACCCCGCCCTCGAGCCGCGCACCGTCGCCGAAGCCCGAGCAGTCACCCCCTGCACACGCAGGGGGCACCCGCGCCGTCGTCGTCGCGGTGATGTCGGTCGCGCTCGAGTATGTGTTGCCCTCGCGGATCTCGAGCGTTCCCGTGATGTCGATGTCGACCTCGACGCGCCCATCGGGACAATCCGGGTATGGCGACCGGCCCTCGAAGTCGACGCATCCGAGCCGCACGGCCCAGGTGCCGATGGGATCGCCACCGCACGGGTCGAAGACGACCTCCTCGCACGTGGCGGGAAGCGGCTCGACGGGCGGAGGTGGGGGTGGCGGCGGCGTGCCCGCGTCGGCACCCGATGGCGGCGGCGTGCCCGGTCCGATCCGAGTCGGCCCGGCATCGGGTGGCGGACGTGACTCATCCGTCCCGCGGCCCGTCGAGCGCGCGGGCGTCGTGATGCCCGCTCCGTTGCAGCCGAGCGCCGTGGCGGCTGTCGTCAGGAGGAGCGCAAGACCGCAGTGCCGACTGCCCGCCGGCCACGATATCCGCGCTGTTCGCCTCGCTGCCAAATGCGGGTCCCCGCTCGTACCCGCATCGATTGTGCAACGGTCGATCCACCGAACGCCAGCGTGCCCGGGTGCAGGGCGGGCACGCCGTGCCCCGGACGACAGACCCCACCCGGAGCATCTCGTGCTCCGGAGCGCCGAAGCACTCGCCCCTCACCCCTCTCCCCGTTCGGGGAGAGGGAGCCTTGCCGCGGGCGGTCGGGCCTTGCCTTGCCCGCGGGCTATCGGTCTCGAGCGAGAGGCCAGCTCACCCGGACGTGAGGCTGTCGGTCTCCTGCTTGATGGCGCCTTGCCAGGTCTCCGCGTCGCGGTTCGAGCGTCCCGCTTTCGCCGCCTTCGCCGCGCGCTGCCGCTCGACCAGGTCGAAGTGCGTCGTGAAGTAGGGAAGGCTCTTTCCGACGATGTCCGCGACGCGCTCGAATCGATGCTCGACCATGAACTTGGTCAGGTCTTCCTTGAGCTCGTCGACGATCTCGTAGCCCCGCAACATCGCGCCCGTGCAGATCTGGACGGTGTGTGCGCCGAGCAAGAAGAACTGCGCCGCGTCGGAGCCGGTCTCGATCCCGCCCATGCCCGAGACGGGCACTCCGGGCAGCGCACGCGCAATCTCCATGATCTGACGAAGGGCGATGGGCCGAACGGCCTGGCCCGAGTAGCCGCCGGGCACCGTGTGGCCCTCGACCGTCGGCATCGGACGAAGGGTCTGCAGGTCGATGCCGATCACGGACAGGATCGTGTTGATCGCACTGATCCCGTCGGCGCCCCCGCGCACCGAGGCCTTCGCCGGCGCGGTCACGTCCCCGACGTTCGGCGTCATCTTCGCCCACACGGGGATCGTCGAGACCTCCTTCACCCAGGCGACCACCTCGGCGCAGAGCTCCGGGTCCTCGCCCATCGCCATCCCCATCTTCCGCTCGGGGAGGCCGTGCGGACACGAGAGGTTGAGCTCGAAGCCGTCCACTCCCGTCTCCTGCGTGCGCCGGGTGATCTCGTGCCACGCCTCGCGCCGGTACTCCTCCATGATCGACGCGATCACGATCTTGTTCGGGTACTGCTTCTTCAGCTGCTTCAGCTCGTCGATCCACACGTCGAACGGCCGGTCGGAGATGAGCTCGATGTTCTCGAACCCCACGACCTCGCCCGTCTCGCGCGACTTGAGCTTGCCGTATCGTGGCGCCGTGTTCACGACCTTGCTCGAATCGAGGCTGATCGTCTTGATGACGCAGCCGCCCCATCCGAGGTCGAAGCTCTTGGCGATGACGCGCGCGTTGGTCCCGGGAGGACCCGACGCCAGCACGAAAGGATTCTCGAACTTCATCCCGTTGACGGTCGTCTCGAGGCTCGGTTTCACGGCAACTCCTGCTCTCGGTGCCTGACAACAAATACCATCCGGTCGCCCCGAGCTCCGTCGAGGGGCGCCATTGCGTGCTTCGACGAGCTCGGCACGAACGGTCTCTCGTCACCCCTTCAGTCGAGGAAGCTCGGCCTCACGGCAGCTGACGAACCATGTCTTCGTACGTGTCCGGCCGGCGATCGCGATAGAACTGCCAGACGCGACGGACCTCCTCGATCATCTCGAGGTCCAGATCCGCGGTGATGATCTCGTCCTTGTCCTCGCTGCCGATGGACAGGAAGTTGCCGCGCGGATCGACGAAGTAGCTCGTCCCGTAGAACTTGCCGATGTTCCACGGCGCCTCGGTGCCGACGCGATTGATGCAGCCCATGAAATAGCCGTTCGCGACCGCGTGCGCCGGCTGCTCGAGCTTCCAGAGATACTGCGACAATCCCGCGACCGTCGCCGACGGGTTGAACACGATCTCGGCGCCGTGCAGCCCGAGCAATCGCGCTCCTTCCGGGAAGTGCCGGTCGTAGCAGATGTACACGCCCACCTTTGCATATCGCGTCTGGAATACCGGGTAACCCAGGTTGCCCGGTTTGAAGTAGTACTTCTCCCAGAATCCCGACGTGTGCGGGATGTGGTTCTTCCGGTACTTGCCGAGGTACTTGCCGTCGGCATCGAGCACCGCCGCGGTGTTGTAATAGACGCCGGCTTGCTCTCGCTCGTAGATGGGAACGACGATCACCATCTGGTGCTTGCGCGCGAGCGGCGCGAGGATCTCCGTCGTCGGTCCGGGACACGCTTCGGCGGCGTCGTACCAACGTTGCTCCTGCGCGGGGCAGAAATAGGGCCCGTTGAAGATCTCTTGCAGGCAGAGGATCTGTACTCCCTTGCTGCCGGCCTCTTCGATCATCGGAAGGTGCTTGTCGAGCGCGGCCTTCTGAATCTCGGCAACGGTCATCTTGTCGTCGAACGGCGGGTTGGAGGACTGGATGAGCCCTCCTTTGACGGTGCGTCCCATGGCGATGTCTTCCTCGTTCTTAGAACCAACGCGAGATAACGACTTTCTGGTCGGTGTAGAAGCGGAGAGAGTCCTTCCCATGCGCCTTGAGGTCGCCGAAGAACGACGACTTCGCGCCACCGAACGGGAAGAAGCTCATCGGCGCGGCCACGCCGATGTTGACGCCGATCATCGACACACCGGCGCGATAACGGAACTCGCGCGCGTGCTTGCCCGATTGCGTGAAGATGCTCGTCGCGTTGGCGTACTCGCTCGCGTGGATGATCGAGATGGCCTCGTCGAGATCCTTCGCGCGGCGCAGGACCATCACGGGGCCGAAGATCTCCTCCCGCGCGATGGTCATCTCGGGCGTGACGTCCTCGAAGATGCACGGCCCGATGAAGTTGCCCTTCTCGAGACCCGGCGGGAGCTTCGGGTTGCGCCCGTCGAGCGTCAGCTTCGCGCCCTCGTCGATGCCCTTCTGGATGTAGCCGAGCACGCGGTCCATGTGTCGCCGGCTCACGACCGGTCCCATGTCCACGCCGTCGTCGAGCCCGTCGCCCACCACGATGCGTCGGGCGTGCTCGTGCAGCGCCTCGCGCAGCCGCCCGTAGACGTCGCCCACCGCGACCACCGTCGAGCCTGCGAGACAACGTTCGCCGGCGCAGCCGTAGCAGCTCTCGGTCAGGATCGGCACCGTGCGCGCGAGGTCGCAGTCGTCCATCACGACGACGAAGTTCTTCGCGCCGCCGAGCGCCTGCACGCGCTTTCCGGCCTGCGTGCCCGTCACGTAGACGTGCTTCGCGACCGGCGTCGAGCCGACGAACGAGACGCCGACGATGCCCTGCTCCGTGCAGAGCGCGTCCACCACGTCGCGCCCGCCGTGCACGAGGTTCACGACGCCGGGCGGCAAGCCGACCTCCTCGAGGATCTGGAAGGTCAGCTCCTGTGACAGCGGGACCTGCTCGCTCGGCTTGACGATGAAGGTGTTTCCCGTGGTGATCGCGTACGGCAGGAACCAGAGAGGCACCATCGCCGGGAAGTTGAAGGGCGCAATTGCGGCGAACACGCCGAGCGGCTGCCGAATCGTCTCGCAGTCGATGCCCCGCGAGATGTCCTCGAGCGATTCACCCATCATCAAGGACGGCATGCCGGCCGCGACCTCGAGGTTCTCGATTCCCCGGCGCACGCTGCCTCGCGACTCGGACAGCGTCTTTCCGTGCTCGATGGTGACGCAGCGCGCGAGGTCTTCGAAGCGCTTCTCCATCAGCTCCTTCCAGCGGAACATGAAGCGGCTTCGCTCGAGCACGGGCGTCTCGCGCCATGCTGGGAATGCCTTCTGCGCCGCGTCCACCGCGCGTCGGACGTCCTCGCGGACCGACAGCGGCACCCGGCCGAGCGAGGCGCCCGTAGCCGGGTTCACGAGCGGGAGCGTCTCGCGCCCCACGGCCTCCACCCACGAGCCTCCGACGTAATTCTTGAGCGTCCGTTCCATCGCCGGCTACCACCTTCTCTCGCGCGCAAGCTGCGCGCGGTGCTTCTCCGATCGCGTGCCCAACCTCGAGCGCGATGGGGGGCGGCGATGATCCCCGCCCCCTCGGGGGCCGAGAGGTGAGCTCGGTGCCCCCCGACGCGGTCGCTGGAAGCGAAGAGCGCTACCGCACTGGCTGCGTCCGCGCAAGCAGCAACCCGCGCACGTCGGACGACCATGTTACCGTGGCCTCGGTGTCAGGGCCGCACCCCACGACCGGCGAGCGCCGAGCTCCGCGCGACCCCATGGAAGGGCGGGTGATCCACGGGACGTATCGCGTCGTCCGGCGGCTCGGCGCGGGCAGCATGGGGCTCGTGCACGAGGTGGAGCACCTGCGCCTCGGCAAGCGCTTCGCGCTCAAGACCCTCCAGCCCGAGCTGGCGGAGCGTCCCGACGTCGTACGGCGCTTCCATCGCGAGGCGCGCGCGGCCGCCGCCATCGGTCATCTCGGCATCGTCCAGGTGACCGACATGGGCGTTCTCGACACCGGCGAGCCGTTCCTCGTGATGGAGCTGCTCCGCGGCCGGTCGCTCCGCGACGAGCTGCGCGAGGTCGGCCCGCTCACCATGGTCCGCGCGCTCGACATCGCGATCAGCTGCTGCGACGCGCTCGCGGCCGCGCACTCGAAATCGATCGTCCACCGCGACCTCAAGCCCGACAACATCTTCCTGGTGCAGTCGCCGGGCATGCCGGAGCGCGTGAAGATCCTCGACTTCGGTATCTCGAAGTTCCTCGAGGCCTCGGCCTTGTTGGGCGAGCCCGCGACACGCACGGGCGTGCTGCTCGGGACGCCCTATTACATGTCTCCCGAGCAGCTCCGAGGCGCGCCCACCATCGACCAGCGGACGGACGTGTACGCGATGGCTGTCGTGTTGTTCGAGATGCTGACGGGGAACGTCCCGTACAAATCGCCATCGCTCGCCGACCTCGCGATGGCCGTGCTCATGGGGCCGCAGCCATCCATCGAGGAGCACGCGCCCGGCGCGTCGAAGGAGCTCTCCGCGATCATCCGCCGCGCCATGGCGGTCGACCCGGAGGTCCGAACGCATTCGATCGCCACGCTCGGGATGGAGCTCTCCGAGGTCGCGTCGCAGTACCGCACCGAAACGGGCGACCGGCTCGCCCCCGTGTTGCCGCTCCCGTCGCAGTCGCCCGGGCGCGGCGCAGAGCCGATCACGCAGCGCACGCCTCCCATGGATCGGCCGACCGACCTCGCTCCCCCGCGCGGCGATGGAGCCGAGACCCGCGGCCACGGGGCTCGCCGTCGCGCCGAGAGCCCCGCCGCGGACACCGACCGCCACCCAGCCGTCGTCACGGGTCCCGACAGCGCTCCGACGACACTGCCTGGCGAGCCTCCGCCCGAGGATCCCACCGAGATTGCGCCCTTCGCGTTCGGCGACGTCGAGCCTCCCGAGCCCACCACGCGTCCGGTCCTGCGCGCACCACTCTCCGGTCAAGACGACCTCGACGACGACCAGCCGACGACGATCCTGCTGTCGAGCAGCGCCGAGTTCCCCGCGGCCGTGCGCCCGGGCTCGGCCACGCCGGGCCTCGCAGCCAAGTCGAGCCCGCTCGCGCCGCGACCCGAGTCGCCGGAGTCGGCGGCACCGCGAGACGCCGAAGCCATTCATGGCGCCACGCTCCCGATTCGGGCGTCGCGGCTCAAGCTGGCGCGCACGCTCGGAGTCGCATTCGTCGTCGGGCTGACAATCGCGATCGGCTCGACGTTCGTCCTGTGGTGGCTCGCGAATCGATGACACGAGCCGCACCCGGATCCGCCGCCGAGATCATCTGACGCCCGACATGCGAGCGCGGGTACGCTCTCGACATGACGCGCGAGAAAGACGCCCCCGCCGGCCGCTGTCCATCGACGTCGGCGCCGACGATGGACGCTCGCACCAACCCCACGGAGGCGAGCCCGACGACGACCGTTCGCACGCCCGCAGACACTCTGCCGAGCGACGCCATGCCCTCGACGCAACGACCGCTCGCAGGCGACCTCGACGCTCCCTCGGCGGTGACCACGAGCCGGATGCCCCTGCACGACGCCGGCTTCGCGGCGCGCTACGTGAATCGATCGGTCCTCGGGCGCGGAGGCATGGGAGAGGTGCGCCTCTGTCACGACGCTCGGATCGGACGCGACATCGCGATGAAGGTTCTGCGACCCGGGCTCGAATCGACGAGCGGCACGGGAGCGCGATTCGTCCGAGAAGCTCGAATCCAAGGACAATTGGAGCACCCCGCCATCGTTCCGGTCTACGACTTGGGACTGGCGCCCGGCGACGATGCCTTCTTCACGATGAAGCGGATTCTCGGCTCGACCCTCGAAGAGGTCGTAGAGGGACTTCGTGCGGGTAATCCCGAGGTGGAGCGCAGGTTCGGTCGCCGCCGTCTGTTGACTGCGTTCTCGCAAGTGTGCCTCGCGGTCGATTTCGCTCATTCGCGTGGCGTGATTCACCGGGATCTCAAGCCGGGCAACGTGATGTTGGGGGACTTCGGCGAGGTCTACGTTCTCGATTGGGGCATTGCCCGGGTCAGAGGCAGCGACGATCTCGCGGATACTCCCATGGACCTCGCACGATTGCGGGACACGAGCAGCGAGACTCGCGATGGAGAGGTGCTGGGCACGCCGGGATACATGGCACCGGAGCAAGTGCGGCAGGACCCGATCGACGAACGCGCGGACGTGTACGCCCTCGGCTGCATCCTCTTCGAGCTGCTCACCACACAGACGCTCCACGATCGACACCGGAGCGTCGCGGAGCTGCTGGCCACGACACTGCGCGGAAGCGATGCGCGTGCGTCCGTCCGCGCGCCGAGCCGCGACATTCCACCCGAGCTCGATTCCATCTGCGTGAAGGCGACCGGAACGAATCGGGAGGACCGTTACCCGAGCGCTCGCGCGCTACACGAAGCCGTGGAGCGATTCCTCGACGGCGACCGCGATCTCGCGCGCAGACGCGAGCTCGCCGACGAGAGCGCGTCACGCGCCTCGCGCGCCGCGTTGCGCGCAGCCGGACCCGACGGGAAAGGGAGCGACCGCGCCGAAGCCATCTTCGAGGTGGGTCGTGCCCTCGCATTCGAGCCGACCCATGCCGAGGCGACGCGACTCCTCGCTCGACTATGGGACGAGGCGCCGAAGAACCCGACGACCGAAGCGCTCGCGACGGTCGAGAGGGCGAGCCGGAAGGCCAAGCAGCTCGCCACGCGCGCCAACACGTTCGCGTACGTCGCGTGGGTCGCCTTCGCGCCGATCGTCCTGTGGATGGGCGTCCGCGAACCGTATTGGGCAATCGCCACCCTCGCGTTGCTCGCCGCGAGCGGCATCGCCAGCATGCTCGCCCTGCGCTCCAGCCGGCACGCGGATCTGCTCGGATGGCTCGCGTTCGTGCTGGGCACGATGTCGCTCTCCCTGTGCGGCGGGATCCTGGGACCGCTCGTGATCGTTCCGACGCTCGCGGTCGGGCACACGACCGGGTATGCGCTGAGACCAGGCCGGACGGGACGCCTTTTCGTGGTGGCGGCGAGCTGCCTGGCGATCGTCCTTCCGCTCGTCGCCGAGCTTCTCGGATGGCTGCCGAGCTCCATCGCCGTCCGCGACGGCGCCGTCGTCCTGTTGCCACGAATGCTCGAGCTGCAGGGGCCCGCGACGGTGGTGCTGATGACTGCCGCGGCGCTCGGGACCATCGTCGTGACCGGCTTGTTCGTCGGGCGAATCCGCGACGAGATCGACGAAGGCGAGCACCGGCTGCGAATGCAGACCTGGCACCTGGGGCAGCTCGTGCCCGCTCAAGCCCGCGAGGCGGTTGCCGCCGACCTGCGGCGCCGCCGGAGCGGCTGACCCCTGAAGGGCGCGGGGATGACCCGCTGAGGGTGACCGACGGGGCTCGAACCCGCGACATTCGGAACCACAATCCGACGCTCTACCTGCTGAGCTACGGCCACCAGACGAGGGCGACCACTCTACCGCCCGCGCCTTCGAACGCAAGCTCGACCTGCCCCCGAGAC
>JADZFZ010000548.1 GCA_020854145.1 Deltaproteobacteria bacterium
AGCGTGCGGCCGTCGATCGTCCACGCGAAGGCGCGGCGCTGGGCATCGAAGCGCAGCGGCAGCAGGAGGATGTGCTCGTCCGCGAGGCCTTCGTTCCACACGAGGACGAGCTCCGCGCTCACCGCCGTGCGCGTGTCGCCGGTGCGCCGGACCTCGAGCCGGTACGTGCCGCTCTCCTGCTCGACCACCTCGAAGACCTCGATCCCGAGCTCGGGTGCGATGTCCGCCGGGCGGGCGAGCGGCCTCGACGGATGGCTCGCCCACAGCGCGAGCCGGGCGTCGGGATGGGACCACGTGAGCGCGGCGCGGAGGGCGGTCGCTTCGCGCAAGACGCCCGACCGTCTCATCCGCGCGGTGAGCGCCCGGAGCGCCGCGTCGTTCGCGCCGGATGATCCCGAGCGCGCGGCCGCGCGGAGCTTCGCGAACCGGACGCTCGACCACAACATCGCGGTGCGCGCGACGCCGCCGCTCCGGCCGGGCTCCGACGTCTCGGACAACGTCTGCTCGAGCCGGAGCGCCTCGTCGATACGACCCGCGCCCGCCGCGGCCTGCGCGAGCAGGAGCGACACGGTGGGATCGTCGGGGCGGATGGTCGCGAGCGTTCGGTACTGTCGATAGGCGTCGTGCGACCAGCCGTGCGCCCGATAGAGATCGCCGAGCCTCCTGCGCGCGAGCTCGTCGAGCGGCGCGAACTCGACGATCTCGGAGAAGACGCGGCGCGCCTCGTCGCGCTGGCCGCTGCGCAGGAACATCTCGCCGATGGCCGTGCGGACGGTCGCGTCCGACGTCGGGTCCGCGCGCAGCGCGTCCGCGAGCCGGCGCGCCTCGGGCAGACGCCGCGCGTCCTCGAGCGCGCCGAGCAGTCGGAGCGCGAGCGCGACGCTGGTCGGGTACTGCGCGACGAGCGACCGGAACACGCGCACTTTGGCATCCGGCGTCGTCGCGCGCGCCAGCATCTGCTCGATCAACGTCGCGCTCGGCTCGGCGGTGAGGCCGAACGCCTGGCGCACGAGACGGAGGTCCGCCGGCGTCCGGATGCGCCCGAGGATCGCCGCGCGGAGGAACGCGGCTGCGCTCGTGCGTGCGAGCTGCCGGTAGACGTCGACCATGGTGGAGACATCGCCCGCACGGTCGACGATCAGCGCCAGCAAGGCGCGCTTGTCGCGCCACGTGGGCGTCTCGCATTCGCGTCCCGCGCGTCGATATTGGGCGACGTACGCGTCGGCGCCCGACTGCTGCGCGAGCCGCTCGCGCCACAACGTCGTGCGCTCCTCGAGCGGCAGACGCGATGCCTCGTTGCACGACGAGCGTCGCGTGCGATCGGCATCGGTCTCGATCGTCACCTCGACGATCGTTCGATCGCCCGAAGGCTCGGGCGCCGTGACAGGCACGGGAACGTCGTGGGCTACCTCGGCTGGCGCGACGGCAGGCTCCGGTGGCGTCGTCGCGGCGCGGCGCTCGCCCTCGGGCGGGACGGGACCTCCCTCGCGCTGCAGCGTCCACGGGTACGTCACGGCGACGATGCCGCCGCCTTCGGGCGCGGGGAACGTCCAGCGCCGCACCGCGCTCACGATGCAGCTCTCGACGTTCGCGTTGCCGAGCGTCGAGGTCGCGATGCTCGCGCTCTGCACCGCACCGGTCGAGCCGATGACGAAGCGGACCGACACGCGCCCCGCGAGCTCCGGCTGCTGCATCAAGGCCCGCTCGTAGCAGAAGCGCACCTCGTTGATGTGGCGTCGGATGACGCGTCGGATGACCTCGCTCGACAGCGAGCCGACGACTTGCGCGTTGCCGGTGCGCACGATGGGAACCGAGGCCTCGCGGCCGTGCAAGCTACCCGCACCGCGTCCGTAGCCGGAGCCCGAGCCGCCTCCGGCGCCGTGGCCGATCGTGCCGAGGTTGCCGAGGCCGATCGTCCCCTCACCGGTTCCGCCGCCGCCGCGTCCCGTGCCGCGCAGGCCGAGCCCGCCGAAGCCGAAGTTGTCGCCGACCTGGTTGCCCATCAGCGCGCCGAGCGCGGACATCGGGTCGTTGCCGAGCGCCGCCTCGGTCCCGGCGGGCGCCGGCGTCGGCGAGGCAGGCGGAGCTTGCGCGGCCGCTTGGTCCTGGGCAGGCGCGTTCCAGCTGCCGGAGCCCGCGCGCAGGACGCCGATCACTCCCGCGCTCGCGGCCGCTTCGCGCGCGTTGGCTCGCGCCTGGTGCTCGTCCGGTGGCGGAGGTGCCTCGGCTTCGGCGGCGCTGCCGCCCGTCGTCGGCGCCGACTTCGTGGCGCTCGCGGCTCCCATCGTGCCTTCCTCGCCGCGTGAGCGCGCGCCTCGCCCGCCCTCCTGATCGTCGCGGCTCTCCTGCAACCGCTCTTCGTGCGCTGGGGCCCGGTCGGCGCGACTGCAGCCGTACGCAAACCAAACACCAAGAGAGGCAATGCCCGATCGAGCGTGCGGGATGGCGCTCCGAGGCGGGACCTCCGTCGGACCGACGGGCAAGAGCGGTCGATCGAAGAGGAGCGACGCCTGCTCGCCCATCTCCCGCAGCTCGCGCTCGCTCGGCACGTAGTAGCTCGTGTAGGGCGTGATGAGCCCGTAACGGGTGCCGAGCTCTGCCACGGTCTCGCGCCC
>JADZFZ010000549.1 GCA_020854145.1 Deltaproteobacteria bacterium
AAACGCCCTCGTTAGCGCGGTCGCCGAGCGATCGTCAAGACGCGCGGACTGCGCGCACGGCGGCGCGGAGAGTCGTTCCGAGCCCCGATCTCCAGAGGCCGCGGTTCCATCCCGATCGACCTCGGCGTCGAGATCGCTCGTTCTGGACTAGTCCGCGCAGCGGACCGTGACTTCCACGATGCCGCGAGGAGGGCGCTCGAGCGTTGCGGCGAACCGGTCCGCGTCGGCGCGCGACGTGAAGTGAACCGAGACCGCATGGGTGTCTGCTCCGGCGCCGAGCGCCTCGGGGGCACCCTCGTCGCAGCCGAGCTCGCCGACCGAGACGTGCGCTCCGCGCGTCCGGAGCGGCGCCGCTGCCTGCTCGAGCTCGGGCGCTCCCGCTGCAGCGACGAGCACGTAGACACCCCAGTAGCGTTGGCCGTGCTGCGCGAGCACGCCGATGCCGCCCTCCTGCGCGGTCTCGGTGCCGGCCTCGTCCGCCCCCGACGTGGGCTCCGTCGCGGTCTCGGACTCCGCGCCGCTCGACGACTCCGGCGGCCGCGAGGGCTCCGCGTCGGACGACCCTCCGCCGCACGCGCTCGACACGACGACAACGCAGCCGATCCACATCGAACGCAGAACGACACGATCCATGGCGACGAGGATACAGGCATCGCGCGGAGCCTTTGCCTCGATCGGGGGACGGGCTCACGCTCGCGCGATGCGTTGCCTCGACGGGCTCTCGATCGCGCTGGCCGTTTCGCTGGTCGCAGGGGCCTGCGGCGACGACGACGCCGGTGCGCGAGACGCTGCGCCCCCGATGGATGCCGCGCGAGACGCCGCGCCGTCACCCGATGCGACGATGGACGGTGCGCGCGTCCCGGACGATGCGCGGACGGACGATGCGAGGACGATGGATGTCGCGGCTCCCGTCGAGGATGCGACGACGGCCGACGATGCGACGAGCCCGGAGGGCGGGGGCGAGGATCGCGCGATGGGCGACGCGGCGGCGTCGGCGGGGGATTGCACCGACCCGCTCGATCTCGCAGCGGTGGGCACGCCGATCGCCGACGGCTACACGCTGTCGATCGACTTCGCCGGCCGCCGCGACGTCGTGACGCCGAGCTGCCAGGACACGGGGCTCGTCGACGTCGTCGTGCGATTCGTGCCGAGCCGCGATGGTCCCGTCCATGCGCGGACGTCGCGCGGGTCCGCCGCGCTCGCGGCGTACGGGACCTGCGGCGAGGACGAGATCGATTGCCAGTACGACGGCGCGTACTCCGTCGTCGGGCTGCTCGACTTCGACGCACGCGCCGGGGTGCCCGTGGACCTCGTCGTCAGCGCACGCAGCACGTTCGCGACGGTCTCGCTGGAGGTGCGCGAGATGCCGATGCGCGGCGAAGGCGACGCCTGCGATCCGCTCGCCATCACGTCTGTCTGCGCACCGGGCCTCGCGTGCGCGGGAGCCGCGCCCGACGCCGCTCGGTGCAGCGCGACGGCCGACCCGGGTTGCGGAGCGGGGCGTGCGGTGGTGGACCTGACGTCGAGATGGGAAGCCATGGGCCAGGTCTCCTACGCAGGGAGCTTCCGCGGCGCGCGCGATCTCGGCGCCGTGACGTGCGGCAGCGGCGATGCGGAGGAGGACGTCGTCCACGTCGTCCGGCTCGCGCGTGCGGCGCGCATCACGAGCGTCGGGGCCATCAACATCGGCGCCGCGGTGTCGGTGCGCGCCGGCTGCCTCGACGAAGAGATCGGCTGCTCTCTCTCGATGCGTGTCCCCGAGGACCACGTGTTCCCCTCGGGATCCGACGTGTATCTCGTGGCGCAGCGCATGAGCAGCCACGCGGGTGACGAGTACGTGCTCGACGTCGTGCGCGAGATGCTCCTCGACGTCGGCGAGCCCTGCACCGAGGCGACCGGCGCACCGCCGCGCTCGAGGTGCGTCGACGGGCTCGTGTGCGACGAGACGAGCAGCCGCTGTCGCCCCACGGTCTGCCGCGACGGGCGCGCCGAAGGCCTCGAGGGTTGCGACGACGGCAACGACGTCGCCTCGGACGGGTGCTCGCCGACCTGCGAGCTCGAGGACCAGGGAGAAGGCGGCGACGGGTGCCCGGGCGCTACGTTGCGTCTCGTGCCGGGGCCCGATGGCACCCACGTCGCGTACGCGACCGGCTCGACGGTCGGCCACGACGACGACACGGACGGCGCGCGCTGTCCGGGCGTGTTCATGAGCGCCGACGTTCGCTACGAGCTGTCGGTACCCGAGGCGGGCCGACTGACCCTGTCGTTCGACATCCCGGTGGAGTGGGATCCCGCGGTGCGGTTGCACGCCGGCGCGTGCGGCGGCGATCGCGTCGGCGCGCCGGTCCTCGCGTGCGAGTCGAGCGCGACCCGGCCCGAGCCGTGGAGCATCTCCGCGGACGTCGACGGCGGGGCGCACTCGATCACGATCGATCACGGGCTCGGGCGATCCGGCGGACCGTACGCGCTCTTCGTGACGCTGACGCCCTGACCGAACGGGCTGCCGCCGCGTGCGGCGACGCCTGCTAGGCTCGGCCCCCGATGTTGCCTGCGCGCCTGCTGCCGCTGATCGGCACGGTTGCCGTGCTGTACCTGATCGCCCTGACGGCGCAGGAGCCGTCGGCCGTCGGGTACGGGCTGCAGGCGGTGGTGGCGGTGCTCGTCGCGCTGTCGGTCCTCGCGCCGCCGCTCCTGCACCGTGACCAGAGCGACCCGCGGGCGACGGTGCTCGTGCGATGGCTCGGGGTGCTCGGTGCGCTCGCGGGGGTCGGTGTTCTCGTCGCGCCGGGGATGCTGATGTCGATCGACGTCATCGCGGCGCTCGCGACGTCGGCCTTCGGCGCGATGTTGCCGGCGCTCGCGCTCGTGCTGCCCGAGCGCGCGCGCGTGAGCCGGCGCTCGCCGTGGATCGTCGTGGTGCCCTGGCTGTTCGCCTGTGTGCCGGCAGCCATCTCGCTCGCGGCCACGTTCGGGCCCGTCGAGCTCGGCCCGTTCGGGACCGTCCTGCTCAACGATCGCGCGGTGCTGGCGCCGATCGTCTTCGCGGTGGCCGCTGCGGTGCCCGCTCTCTGGCTCCAGATCGGGCGCGTCCGCGGGGCGAGCGACGCCGACGCGCGCGCGACGGCGGGTTGGCTCGCGGCCACGCTCGGAGTGGGCATCGCCGGGATGATCGCCATCGCGTCGCTTCGCGCGACGGGGCTCGTCGGCGAGAGCGTCCTCGTAGCCGCGGGTCCGCTCGTCGTGTTGCTCGTCGTGCTCGGGCACGTGCGCGCGCTCGATCCGGGGCTCGCCCGTCTCGCGGCGCCTGCGGTGCGGCGTGGCCTCGCAGTGATCGTGCTCGGGTCGCTCGCGCTCGGCGGAACCCTGCTCGCGCGACGGACCGGACTCCTGTCGCTGCCGCCCGGGTGGACCGCGCTCGAGCTCGCGCTCGGCGGTGGCGCGATCGCGGTGGTGTGTGGGCTGCTCACGGAGCCGCTCTCTCGCGCTTTCGATCGATGGCTCTCGCCGTTCGAGGGGCAGCTGCTCGATGCGTTGCGCGCGCTCGACGACGAGCTGCCGGGCGGCGGCGGGATCGACGGCATCGCGCGCGCCGTGCTGCGGGCGATGCGGCGTGCGTCGGGTGACGTCGGCGCCGCGCCGTGGCTCTGGACCGTGTCGCCCGACGTCGAGATGGGCCTCGACGCGGCGGGCGAGCCTCACGCTACGGGCCGCGCGATGCCCGCGCTGTTGCGACAGGTGCTCGACGAGAAGCTCCGAGGCGAGAGCACGTTGCCCGACGACGTCTTTCGTCACGGCGTGTTGTTGCGTCGACAGCTCGAGCGCGACTCGGTGCGGCGTGCCGAGCTGCGTCCCGTCGCGGCCGCGCTCGTGGCGATCGACGCGGCGGCGATCGTGCCGCTCGTGAGCGAGGGCATGCTCGAGGGTGCCATCGCGCTGCCCCGTGGGATGCGCGCGACGCCGCTGGCGTTCGAGGAGATCGAGGCGCTCGAGCGGCTCGGGCGGCGCGTGTGCCCGCTCGTGGCGACGTTGGCCGCCGAGGCTCGGGCGATGGCACGTGGGCTCGACGCGACGCGCCGTGCCGACGAGCTCGAGGAGGCTCTCGGACGCGGCCAGGACAAGATGGCGAGCCTGGAACGCGAGCTCTCGCGGCTGCGTGCGGGGCCTGCGACGGACGAGATCGACCTCGAGCGCGGGGCGGTGATCGCGTACTCGCGTCCGATGCGCGATCTGCTCGCGTCCGTGCGTGCAGCGGCGCCGCTCGACGTGCCCGTGACGCTGGTCGCGCGCGCGGGCACCGGCGCAACGCGCATCGCGCGTCGCCTGCACGAGGAGGGCGGCCGCGCAGGCGAGCCGTTTCTGGTCGTCGACTGCGCCGCGCACCCCGTCGAGCGCACGGCGGCGCTGCTCGCAGGCGAGCGGGCGGAGCTCGGGGGCGCGGTCGTCGAGACGCCGGGATGGCTCGAGACGTCGGGCGCGGGGACGCTCGTGCTCGACGCGCCGACTGCGCTGTCGCGCGCGGCGCAAGACGCGCTGTCCGACGCGCTGGCCAGCCGCGAGGTGCGTCCGGAAGGAGGCGTCGGTGCCGTGCCCGTGTTCGCGCGTGTGGTGGTCGTCGTGCGCGACGCGCCCGACGCGCTCGCGGCGCGCGACGGGCTGTCGCCGGCGCTCGCGGAGCGACTCTCCGCCCTCGTGCTCCGCGTGCCGACGCTCGTCGAACGACGCGACGACCTGGGGGCGCTCGTGTTGCTCGCGCTCGATCGCGCGTGTCGGGTGCTGGGCCGCGAGACGATCGGCATCGAGGAAGGCGCGATGGACGTGCTCGCCGCGCACGATTGGCCGGGGAACCTGCCGGAGCTCGCGCAGGTGATCGAGCGCGCCGCCGCTCGGAGCGAAGGCCCCCGTCTGACGCGCGCCGACCTCGATCTCGCCGGCCCGACGCCGGCGCAAGACGACTTCGCAGTCGAGCTCGACGCGATGGAGCCGAACGCCTCGCCATCGATGGGGCCCGCTGCCGGCGCCGAGCCCGTGGCGCCGACGCCATCCGACCCTCCGACGGCCCCCGACGGCGGCACGTACGAGGAGCTCGAGCGACGCATCCTCGCCGAGGCGCTGTGGCGCGCCTCGGGCAACAAGAGCGAAGCCGCGCGCGCGCTCGGGCTCAAGCGCACGACGTTCCAGGACAAGCTCCGCCGCTACGGCCTGCTCGGCTCCGACGGCGAGCCGCGCGCGAAACGGAGCGAGCCTCCGAACTGATCGCCTCGTCCGCGCGCCCCTCAGATCGCGATGGGCGAAGGCATCGGGTACGGCGTCGGGTTCGCGTCGACCGAGCTCGTCGGCAGCGGGGGCGGCGGCACGAGGTCGACGGTCGTCTGGATCTCGGAGCCGTCGAGGCTCCCGGGCATCTGGCTCTCGAAGCTCGCCATCCACCCGTCATCCGTCGAGACGCGCAGCCGCGTGGTCCCGTCGCTCGGCGGCTCCGGCGTGATCGACGCGAGGTCCACTACGCGCCTCGCGCTGTAGCGGCGTCCCTGCGACACGTACGAGTGGACGAGCTGAAGATCGTAGCCGCGCCGCACGAGGTCGTCGTAGCCCGCGCGATCGACCGAGATGCCGACCATCGAATCGACGGTGCGCGCGCTCGGGTCGTGCCAGGTCCATTCGATCATGACGATGATCCCCGAGATCGACTCGGTCGCGACGCCGATGTCGGCTTCGTCGCCCGATGCGGGATCGCCGAGGCAGCCCGTCGCGAGCGGCAGGCAGAGCAGGGCGGAGAGGCAGAGCGCGTGGAAGGTCGTGGTACGTGTCTCCATGGGAGTCTCTCTTTCCGACGGCGACGGCTGTCGTGTCCGCCGCGTCGTCGGGCGGGGCTTTGGCAAGCACGGTGCCGAACCGATCCGCTCGCGCGATGCGGTGCCTTTCGCGCGGATCACGCTCTCGGCGCCGCCGGCGACATCGCCGGCGACCGTCGGCCGACGGTCGGCGACGGTCGTGCCTACCGCCGGCCCGACGCCGATCGCGCGCCGCGCTCCGCGCCGTGCCGCGAAGCGACGCCGCGGCGAACGGGGCACCCGTCTTGCGTCGAGGCTCTCGCGACGGCCCGCGGGCCGTTGAGGCCCACAACCCGAGCGGATAGGGTCGCAGCATGAGCCGACGAGCGCCGACGCCCCATGCGCCCTTCGCGGCGCCCGATGATCGGCGGTGAACGCGCGCAAGCCACCCCCGGTGCAGCCCACCTCGACGGTCGAGCGGATGCGCCATGCCTCGACCGTCGACTCCGGCGCCCCCGAGACCGACGCGACGATCGCGACGGCTGCGTGTCTGACGATCGTCCATCACCCGGACCTCGTGCGCGTCGGCGAGCGCGCGCTGCTCTGGCCGATGGACGTGGGCGTCGCGGTGGACGTGTCGCGGCTCGAGCCGGACTTCGTGGGCGAGGGCGCGACCGGCCGCCCGCTGCTCGACCCGCACCTGAGCCGACGCCCGTTCTCGCTCGTGCGCGAGGCCGACGGGAGCATCGTGCTCGCGCGTGGCGCCGGCAACGAGGTGCTGGTGTCGGGCGAACCCGTCTCGGTGTCGCGACGCTTCTCGCGCGACCTCGTGCGCGACGGCGTCCTCATCGAGCTGGCCGACCGCGTGTTGCTCCTGCTGTCGGAGGTCGCGCTCGGCGAGCGCGCGCCGTCGCTCGATCTCGTGGGCTCCAGCGACGCGCTCGAAGCGGTGCGACGGGGCGTCGGTCGCGTGGCCGACCTCGACGTGCCGGTGCTCCTGCGTGGCGAGACGGGCGTCGGGAAGGAGCGGGTCGCGCACGCGATCCACGCCTGCAGCCGCCGCGCGTCGATCCCGATGGTGGCCGTCAACATGGCCGCGCTCAACCCGACGACCGCGGCATCCGAGCTGTTCGGCCACGCGCGCGGTGCGTTCACCGACGCGCACCAGAGGCACGTGGGGCTCTTCGAGCGCGCACACGGCGGCACGCTCTTCCTCGACGAGATCGGCGAGACGCCCCCCGAGATCCAAGCCATGCTCCTTCGCACGCTCGAGACCGGGAAGGTGCTCGCCGTGGGCGACCGCACCGAGAAGACGGTGGACGTGCGTCTGATCGCCGCGACCGACGCCGATCTCGAGGCCTCGACCCGATCGGGTGCGTTCCGGGCGGCGCTGCTCCATCGGTTGAGCGGCTTCGTCATCCACGTGCCGCCGCTCAGGCAGCGACGCGAGGACATCGCGCTCCTGACGGTCGCGTTCCTCGCGAACGAGCTCCGGGCGATCGGCGAGCCGGAACGGCTCCGGGCGCCGGTCGAGCCCGGCAGGACCACGCCAGGCGCACCGTGGTTTCCCGCGAGCCTGATGGCGCGGCTCCATCGTTGCGACTGGCCGGGCAACGTGCGGCAGCTCCGCAACGTGGTGCGCCAGCTCGTGATCTCGAGCCGCGGCCAGCCGACCCTGCGCGAGGACGCGAGCGTCACCGCGATCCTCGA
>JADZFZ010000550.1 GCA_020854145.1 Deltaproteobacteria bacterium
ACGGCGTCCGCGCTCCACCAGCCGCGATAGGCTTCGTCGCGGTACGGCGTTCCGAGCGCCATCGTGCGCGAGTAGAAGCGCTCCGCATCCGAGAGCGACTCGACGGGATATCCCGTGTAGTCGAGCGCACGCGCCATCGCACGCATCGGGTACGCGCGAATCACGAACGTCTCCGCGATGGAGCCCGCGCCGCCGTCGAGGTTCCTCCATACCTGCGTCACGAGCGCCGTCTCGCGTACGGGGTGCGGGCCCGTACCGACCAGCGTCCACGCATAGCTCACGAGCGCGCCGCGACCGAACGGCACCCACCGCACGGAGCGCACGTCGAGCGCGGCGCGAAGGCCGGATGGCGACCGATCGTAGCCGCGAAGCAGCTGGCGGAACGCTTCCGTGATCGCGGCGCGCCCGTGGGCGACGCGCGACGTCCGGGCGCCGCCATCGTGGAAGAGCCTGCCGTCGTCGCCGTGCAGCGCGGCGAGCGCGTTCGCGTCGGCGCGGAGCCACGCGCTCACGAACGTGCGCACGGCGTCGGTGCAGCCGTCCGCTCCGGCCTCCATCGTGGGCGCGGCGGGCGCGGCGGCGCGCGCGTCGAATCGACCGCCCGTCTCTCGGAGCACGAGCGCGTTGCCCGACGCGTCGAGCACCACCGCGAACCGGTCCGCGCCGTCGGATCGGACGGGGGCGTCCGAGCCGAGCCTCGCGAGCTGCGCGTCGAGATCGTCCACGTGGAGCTCGGCGTATCCGTTGGGCAAGCCCGGGCGGACCGACGCGAGGCCGTCGAGCGCACGTGCGTCGAGCGCGAACCTGCCTCCCGGCAGCGCGAAGGTCGCGCGATTCGCGGTGACCGACTCGGGCTCCCCGAGAATCGGCCGATAGAAAGCCAATGCCCGAGCCAAGTCGCGCACGGGATAGACGAAATCGAATTGGAATGTCGTGGCGGCACGCGCGTCGCCCGAGTCGAGGCCCGTCGCGGTCGTCTCGTGCAAGAGCAGCCACCGCCCGGCCCTCCGCTCGAATGCCTGGAGGACTCTCCATTCGTCGTCGAATCCCCAACGCCTGCCTCCGCGGAGCTCGATTCGATGGCGCGCGAGGGCGGTGTCGCCTGCCACCGAGATCTCCGCGTCGCGCACGACCATTCGAATCGCGAGGCGCGACCCCGATCGCTCGAACGCTTCCCACTCGCGTGGCAATGCGGCGGCCACCGCGGCCGGTCCGCGAAGAATCGCGCCCACCTCCTGCGGAGCTCGCGTGACGTGCGGAGAGAGGCGCGAGAGGTAGGCAGGGGCATCGCCCGAGACCCACGCGAGGTGGAGCGCACGAATGGTCTCGGCGAGCGCGCGCACGTCCTCGTGCGATCCGCCCGCCGCGCGGATCTCGGACCGAGAGAAGCGAACGCGCTCGCGCCCACGAATCGCCGCTCTCGGGACGTCCCCCGCCGAACGGGAGCCGCCGAGCGCGAATGGCGTGCACGAGAGCACGAGCGTCAGGATCCAGAGTCGCACGCCGTTCTCACCCATCGATTCGTCATACGCGTGCAACGGCCGAGCATCCCGGGCACGATGAGCGTGAGAGGTGCGCGATGAGACCGACGACGTGGCTCGGAACGATTGCGGTGGGCGGCCTCGCGGTGATGCTCGCGGTGTCGCTCGTGACGGCGCCCATCGGGCGCGCGCGCGCCTGCGGCGGCTGCTTCGCGCCGAACGGCAGCGCGACGGTGGTCACGGCGCACCGCATGGCGATGGCGATGTCGCCGACCCAGAGCACGCTCTGGGATCAGTTCGCCTATGCGGGAGACCCGGAGGACTTCGTCTGGGTGCTGCCGTCGAGCCCTGAAGCGCGCGTCGAGCTCGCCGACAACCGCTTCTTCGAGCAGCTCGAGCAGTCGACCAACGTGCAGCTGCAGGGGACCTTCCCACCGCTCCAGAGCTTCTGCTCCTGCGGCGGACGCGCGCCGTCCGCGGGCGCACCGCCGCCTCCCTCGCCCGAGGAGCCGCCCGACGTGATGGTCCACCACGAGGGCACGGTCGGGCCCTACGAGACGGCGACCGTGTCGAGCGACGATCCGATGGCGCTGCTCGGGTGGCTGCAGGAGCGCGGCTACGGCGTGCCCGACGCGATGCTGCCGACCATCCGCTACTACGGAGAGATGGGCATGGCGTTCGTCGCGCTGCGTCTCTCGTCGGGCGAGGGCATCCAGCGCATGCAGCCCGTTCGCGTCATCGTGCCGGGCCTGATGTACACGCTGCCGCTGCGGATGGTGTCGGCCGGTGTCGCCGACAAGGTCGGGCTGCGGCTCTTCGTCTTCGCCGACGCGCGCTACGAGGCGCAGAACTTCCCCAACGCGACGATCGACCCCGACGAGCTCTACTACGACTGGGCGTCCACGTCGTTCAACTACGACGAGCGCTTCCAGGCGGCGCTCGACGCGAACGGCGGCCGCACGTGGGTCACGACCTACGCCGCGCGCGCGCCCGCGCTCGGGTCACGTTACTCGGGCGAGGACGGGCAGTTCGACATCGACGACGACCTCTCGGTCGCGCTCGAGGGGCTGTCGACACCCACCCTGACCCGTATGGAGGCGTCGCTCGGCGTCGCTGCGCTCGACCGCGATCTCATCCTGTCGCTCGCGGCCGACGAGTCGGAGATCAGCAACTTCGTCCAGGTCGCGAACGAGCGGAACCGCCCGCCCCCGCCCGACTGCTCGAGCGCCTGCGGACCCGGCGGCCGCGATCCTGGGACGCCGCCCGGGACGATTCCCTCCTCGCGCGGCGGCTCGACCTGCGCGGCCGGCGCGCCGGCGCGGACCGACGTCGCAGCGCTCGTCGCGGTGGCCGTTGCGCTCGGCGGTCTCGCCCTCGTCCGCACGGGTGTGCGGCGAAGGCGGGAGTCTCGACGACGCGACGCGACGCCATAGGGCCGCGTCGCCGAGAGGTCGGCTCACGCGGCCACGGGAGGCACCTCTTCCGGTCGGGCCGAGAACCACGAGCCGTCCTCGCGCACCAGAAAACACGTCGTGCCGGCGATGACGGGGCCCGGCTCGGGGTGCTCGGGCGCGCCCGGCAGCACCAGGGAGAATCGCCCTCCCTCGCGGATGACGAGCTGGGGCCGCAACACCGGCGGCTTGCGCGAACGCGCGTCCGCGAGCACGGAGGCGACGTCGGAGAATGCGCCGACACATTCGAGGGTGCGCAACGTCGGAGGCGGCAATCGAATCACCCCCGTCGCGTTGTCTTCGATCGCGCGCGCGGGCGGCAGCCAGAGCGAGGTCGTGCCCTCGGTGTCGTCGTGGCTCGCGGATTGTCCGGGCGGGAGCTCCGCCACGAAGAAATGCGTGTCGAATCGCGACGTCTCGACCTCGGGCGTGATCCAGCGCGAGAGCGGCACGAGCGCATCGAGCCGCAGGGCCGCTTCCGCCTCCGCGAGCGCCTCCACGAAGGCGCTGGGAGGCGGCGAGTGCTTGCCCGCCGGCGTCTTGGCGAGGAGCGCTTTGCGCACCGCCGCGAGGTCGACTCCCGGCTTCGTGTCCGCGAAGAGGATTCCCGCTTCCTCGAAGAGCTCGCGCGCCGCCGCCACGTGCAGCCCGAGCGCACGCGA
>JADZFZ010000551.1 GCA_020854145.1 Deltaproteobacteria bacterium
ATCGCGACGACCGTGGTTCGGGATCCTCTCGCGAGCGACGCGGAGACCGCCTCGACGTCTCCTTCGGGCGAGCATGCGCAGCGCATGGCTCGATCGAACCTCGAGCCGCGTCGCGAGCAGATCGGCGACCGCTACGAGCTGCTGGGCCTGCTCGGCATGGGCGGCATGGGCAGCGTCTACCGCGTGCGCGACCGCGAGCTCGACGAGGTGGTCGCGCTGAAGTTCCTGCGCCGCGATCTCGTGGACGCGCCGGGGATGCTCGAACGCTTCCGTCGCGAGGTGAAGCTCGCGAGGCGCGTCACGCACGTGAACGTCGCGCGGACCTACGACATCGGCGAGCACGACGGCGAACGGTTCCTCACGATGGAGCACGTCGACGGAGAGTCCCTCGCGAAGATGCTGCAACGCGAAGGGCCCATCTCGTCGCACCGGGCGATCGCGATCGCGCTCGCCCTCTGCGCGGGTCTCGAGGCTGCGCACGGCGCGGGCGTGGTGCACCGCGATCTCAAGCCGGACAACGTCCTTCTCGCGCGCGACGGCCGCGTGGTCATCACCGATTTCGGGATCGCGCGCGCACAACGATCGGCATCGCAGACCGCAGGCGTGGTGGGAACCGCGGCGTACATGGCGCCCGAGCAGGTGGACGGCATCGAAGACGTCGACGCGCGAGCCGACCTCTACGCTCTCGGGGCCGTGCTCTACGAGATGATCACCGGATCGCCCGCGTGGACCGGACAGTCCTTCTTCGCCGTCGCCGTCGCGCGGACGCGCGAGCCTCCTCCCGACCCGCGCGTGCGCAACCCATCGGTGATCCCCCAGCTCGCCGACGTCGTGCTGCGTTGTCTCGCGCGCGATCGAGAGGCGCGATTCGCGAGCGCGCGCCACGTGGCCGATGCGCTCACTCTCGCACGCGCGAGCCTGCCCGTGGACGACGCGCCACCGTTCGGGCTCGCGGCCATGCCCGCTCGCGCCCTGCGCGTCGCGCCGGCTCCCGGTGCCGGGGACACGACGATCGCGGTCCTGCCCTTCGCACACGGCCCCGGCGAGAGCGACGCGTTCCTCGCCGAAGCGCTGGCGGACGACCTCGTCGACGCCCTCTCCTTGACCCCGGGTGTCCGCGTGCGGCCGCGCAGCCTCGTCGCCCTGCACTCTACCGCCGGCGCCGTGGACCCGTGTGCGCTCGGGCGCGCGCTCGACGTCCGCGTGGTCGTCGAGGGCTCGCTGCGCCGCTCGGGCGACGACGTGCGCATCACCGCACGCCTCATCCACGTCGCCGATGCCTTCCAGCTCTGGGCGCGCCGATTCGAGCGCCCCGCGCGCGACGTGCTCGCGATCATCGACGACCTCGCGCGCGCCGTCGCGGAAGCGCTCGCGGTGGACGTGGCGCGTGCGACGCGGCAGGCCGCGCCCGATGCCGAGGCCGTCGAGCTCCATCTCCGGGCACGCCAGGCGCTCCGCGACGCGTGGAGCGGCTTCGGCGACCTCTCGCCGGCGGTGACGTTGTTCGAGCGCGCCCTCGCGCGGGCGCCCGACGATCCCGGTGTGTTGTCGGGCTACGCGATGGCGCGGGCGCGGCGGCTCAACTACGCACCCGAGACCGACGACGCCGCCGACGTCCGTGCGCTCGCCGACCGTGCGGTCGCGCTGGCGCCCCACGTCGGAGAAGCATGGCTCGCGCGCGCGACCGTCCTCTACATCACGAGCGACTGGTCCGGTGCGGTCACCGCGCTGCGAACGGCGCTCGCCCACGCGCCTGGGCTGCTCAAGGCCCACGAGCTGCTGGGCAACGTGCTGCTGGAGATAGGCCGCCCCGACGACGGCATCTACCGCCTGGAGACCGTGCTCTCGCTCGACCCCACGACGACGACCGCACGCTGGGAGCTCGCGCGGGGCTGCGCGCTCGCCGGGCGCTGGGATCGCGTCGACGTCCTGCTCGCCTTGCCCGTCGAGCGAGCCGAAGAGCTCGCGGGCCGGCGCGTCGCGCGCGCGCGCCTGAACCTCTGGCGCGGAGCCGCGCGTCACGAGGTCAACGACATCGTCGGCGATCGCTCCGACATCATGGCGCGTCACTACGACGACGCGCTCCGCGGCACGCAACCTCCTCTCGCACCGTCGCTCATCGACGCATGGCTGAGCCGGACCCTGCCCGGCTCGCGGATTCGCCCGCTGCTCTTCCAGTTCGCGGCGGAGGTGACCTCGACGGTCGATCCCGCCGCCGCGCTCGACTATGTCGGTCGCGCGGTCGACGAGCGTCTCTTCGACCTCACGTGGCTCGATCGTTGTCCGCTGCTCGCGTGCGTTCGCCACGATGCTCGATTCGCAGCGCTCCGCGCGCGCGTCGTCGAGCACATCGCTGCGATCGATGCCGCGCTCGACGCGCCGCGACCCGGCCCCTGAAAGAAGTCCCTCGATCGGAGTAACTTTGTCGCGATGCCCCTTCTGCCGAGGGCACCGAAGATCGATCTGCTCGCGCCCCGCGTGATGCGCACCGGCGAGACCCACGCGCTGCGCATCGTGCTGACCACGCACGACGACACCGAGGTGCGCCACGTCGACGCCGCCATCGAAGCCACGACGCGCGTGCGACACGCGGCCGACCAGACGAGCGTCTCGCACCCGTTTCGCGCTGGAGCTCGCTTCACCGCACAATCGCTGGGCGACTCGGTCCGCTCCCGGCCGTTCCGCCACGGCGAGCGCGTGAGCGGTGCGACCACGTTGCCCGCCGGGCGTCGCGAGATCCCGTTCGCAGTCCAGATCCCGCAGGACGCACCGCCTTCGTACGCGGGCACCACGGTCTCGACGACTTGGACCGTCTCGGTGCGCGTCGGCATCCCCTTCTGGCCCGATCCCGACGTCGCGTTCGAGGTCCACGTCACGCCCACACCCATGAGCAGCGACGACGCACCCCTCGTCGCATCGACGGCTCCCGACGGGCCGACCGCCGACGAGGCCTATCTCGAGTGCAGCCTCGCCTCGCGACGCGTCCCTGCCGGAGGCCACCTCGACGGCTCTCTCGCGCTCGGCAACGTGGAGGTCGTTCGTTATCGCAACGCCACCGTCGCGCTCGTGGGCTACGAGGTCCCCGACATCCGCCATGCCTACGAGCGCGAGGCCTGGCGCCACGAGTACCCGCTCGATCTCGACGAGGCCGTCGCGCGGCGCGCCATCCCGTTTCGCCTCGCCGTGCCGTCCAACATCCCGCCGTCGTGGTCCGGCGCTTGGCGCCTGCGCTGGGCGTTCGAGATGCGCGCCGGGCTCGGATGGATGCAGCGCCTCGAAGGCTCGGTCCCCATCGTCGTCGTGCCCGCCGGCGCGGCGGGCGACGCGGGCAACGACCGCTTCGCACCCCCCGCCGTCGGCAGCGAACGTCTGCAGGCGGTCTGGCGCGAGGTCGCCGAGCGGGTGGGCCTCGAGACGTCCGGCGACGAGCTCCACGGCACGCTCGGTCTCGTCAACGTCGTCATCCGGCGCGTGCACGAAGGGCGCGACGGCATCTTCCTCGTGGGTGAGGTGCGTTACCCCTCGCTCGCGCTCGGCCTCTCGATCCAGCCGTGGCGCCGCTTCACCGACATGCTCTCCAGCTCCATCGCGCTGGGCCACGACGCGTTCGATCGCCGCCATCGCGTCAGCGCACGCGACGCGCGCGGCGCCACACTCTTCGGCACCAAGCTCGTCGACGTGCTCTCGCGCTTCGACCGCGTCGTCATGGGCGACGACCAGGCCCGCCTCGCCCTACGCGACGCAGGCCATCGTCCCGAGCGCCTCCGTACCTTCGCCGCCGACGTCCTCGCCCTCGCCCACTCCGTCTCCACGCACCGCGCCCCCTACCGGTGAGCGGGGACAGGATCCACCGTCCCAACTCGTCGGGATCACTTCGCTTCTGGACGAGCCGTTCCATTCCGTCGGATCGGCCCAAAAGCAGGCAGATCCGCGCTACACGAGATCGACGTACGCGTTCTGGATCGGCGCCTCGTCGCGCTCCTTCACGGTCACGCGCATCACGCAGCGCTTGCCCTCTTGCCATCCCTCGGTGACCAACGTGTCGCCCGGCAGCACGGGCTTGCGGAACTGGCCACCGATCGCCGCGATCTTCGTCGGGTCGCCGCCCGCCGCGTGGATCACCGCCGCGCGCCCCATGTGACCGAACGTGCAGAGCCCGTGCAGGATCGGTCGATCGAACCCGCTCGCCTTGGCGAAGTTCGGGTCCGCATGCAGCGGGTTGAGGTCGCCCGAGAGCCGGTACAGCAGCGCTTGCTCGCGCGTCGTCGTCTCTTCGCGACGCCAGTCCGGCGCGCGGTCGCTCGGCCGCACGTGCTCGGTAGGCGGCGGCGGCGGTCCGTCGAAGTTTCCGTCGAGCCGGAAGATGATGTTCCACTCGGTCTCGAACACGAGCTCACCCTTCGCGTCGCGCGTCTCGGTCCCCACGACGAGCGACGCCATCTTGCGCAGATCGTAGACGCCCTTGATCTCGGACACCGTCGTCAGCTTGCCGCTCGGCGCGATCGGCTTGTGGATCTTCACGGACTGCGCCCCGTGCACGAGCCCGAAGATGTTGCCCCCTGCGGCCGGGATCACCTCGAAGCTCGACTCGAACGCCGGGATGACGGCGAAGGTCGGAAGCACCTTCGGTCCGCGCCCCTCGTAGAGAAAGTCGAGCTCGTCCACACGCGCACCGACCCCGAGCGCGTACAGCACCACGCGCTTCCAGTCGTACTCGAAGACCTTCTCCGCGCTCTTCTTGCCTACGGCCTTCACGTCCAGAGCCATGACGATCTCCTCGGTTGCGCACCCTCGAAGCGGGCGGCCCATCGCGGGCCGGCGCATCATTCGCGGGCGCCGCGCGGGTGTCAATCCGCGCCGTGGCGTCGCCCTCCGGCGATGCCCCATCTAGGCCCGGGTGAGATCGATGCGCACACCGGGCCACCGAAATGCGCCCTCTCGACGATCGGCCTTTCTCTCCGTCGAACGTCGGCGCTATGGTCGAGCCGTGGTTCGTCGTCGGGCCGCCGCTTGCGCCGGGGCGCTCGTCGCGCTCGTGCTCGTCATCGCCGCCTTCGGGTCGGCGCAAGACGTTGGTGCGCTCCATAGGACCTTGTCGGACTCGCGGGACTTCCGTGCGCGCGTCCAGACCGCCTTCGCGCTCGGCCGGGTCGGCAACCGGTCGTCGATCTCGCCGCTCAGCCGTGCGCTGCGCGATTCGCACCCCGCCGTGCGCGCCGCGGCGGCCGTCGCCCTCGGCCGCATCGGCGACGCGTCCGCGTTGCCCGCGCTGCAACGCGCGCAGAGCGACTCGGCGCCGACGGTCCGTGCCCAGGCGGGCGTCGCGATCCTCGAGATCCAGCGGCGTGGATCCTCGCGCCCCTCGGCCGCCTCGACGGGGCCGACCCCTGGCGGCATCGGACCCGTCTTCCGCATCGAGCCCGCCGCCTCTCCCATCGAGTGGCGTCGTGTGCAGTACCTCGTCGTCCTCGGCGACTTCGCCTCCGGCCAACCCGGCGGCGCCAGCCCCGAGCTCGCGCGCGAGTTCCGCGGCGAGGTCGAGCGACAGCTCGGCATCATCCGCGGTGTCGCGGTCACGTCGCAGGCCACGGGCGACATCGAACGCCAGGTCCGCCGCCACCGCGTGCGCTCCTACCGGGTCGACGGCTCCCTCCGCCGCGTCGATCGCTCCGCCGCCGCGCGCGAGCTCCGCGTCCGATGCGAGGTCTCGCTGCTCCTCGCCACGGAGCCCGACCGCAACCTCCGCGGCGTGATGAACGGCGCCGCTACCAGCAGCGAGCCCATGCGTGCGCCTCGGCACACCCAGCTGGCTCGGCTCGAGCGCATCGCGCTCCAAGGAGCCGTCCGCGGGGCTCTCGCCCGCGCGCCCACCGTGCTCGCCGCCTCGGATCGCTGACCGAAGCGCCGACCGACGCGTCGAGAGACGGGGGCCGCAGCGCGCCGCGCCCTGCGCCTCCGATCGCCCGCCCGATCGACGGAAAGCCCGCTGGGCCTTAAGGTCCGCCCGTGCGCGCTTCGATTGCCCTCCCACTGTTGCTCGGCGTCTTGACCGTCGGCTGCGGCGACGACGATTCGTCGTCGGCACCCGACTCGTCCGCGGCCGACGCCTCGAACCTGCCGGACGCACGCACGCCCGATGCGGGCGCAGCCGACGCGGCGATGGACTCCGGCCCGCGCGACTCCGGCCCGCGCGACTCCGGCCCGCGCGACACCGGCCCGCACGATTCGGCCGCTCTCGATTCCACGGTCGGCGATTCGGGCCCCGAGCTCGACGCCGCCGCCGATTCCGGTCCCACCGACGACGCCGCCCTCGCGACCGACGCCGGCGGCGGCACCCCGACCGAACGCGGTGAATCGTCCTACGCGAGATATTGCGCCCTCTGCCACGGAGAATCTGCCGAGGGGTACGCCGCCGACAATGCGCCGGCGATCGGCAATCCCGATTTCCTCCGAATCGCCACCGACCTCTTCATCGAGCGCGCAATCGCCGACGGCCGCCCCGGCACCCCGATGAGCGCTTGGGCCGTCGAGCACGGTGGCCCGCTCTCGCCGACCGACGTGACCGACATCGTCGCGTTCCTCCGGTCGCTCGCGACCGAGCCTCCGCTCGACGTCTCGACCCTCGTCGTCACCGGCGACGCGACCCGCGGCGCTCCCATCTACGCATCGCAGTGTGCGACCTGCCACGGCGCCGACGGCCGAGGCGCCTCCGCCCTCAGCCTCAATCACCCGAACTTCCAGGCCACCGCCTCCGACGGCTTTCTCCGCTTCACGGTCGAGCACGGCCGGCGCGACACCGCCATGCCGGCCTTCGTCGCCATGCTCGGCGAGACGGAGATCGACGACGTCGTCGCGCACGTCCGCACGTTGCGCCGTTCGGACATGCCCCCCGATTGGCCCGTCGAATCGGTGCCCACGGTCGATTCGCTCGTCATCAACCCCGACGGCGAGCCGCCCACCTTCGAGCTGCGCGACGGTCGCTACGTGCCGGCCATCGTGGTCAAAGCCGCGCTCGACGCCGGCCGCCGCATCATCCTGCTCGATGCGCGGACCACCTCCGACTGGATGCTCGGCCACATCCCCGGCGCCGCGCCCTTCCCGTTCTACGACGTCGACGCGCTCGCAGCGGGGCTTCCCGACGACGGCACGTGGATCGTGGCGTATTGCGCATGCCCTCACGCGGCCTCCGGTCGCGTCGTGGACATGCTGCGCAAGCGCGGCTTCGCCAACACCGCCGTGCTCGACGAAGGCATCTTCTTCTGGCGCGATCAGGGTTACCCGATGGCGACCGGCACCCTCTGAGGATTGCGTTGGCCTCGTCCACTCGCCGCTTGCCGGTCGCCTCGCCGCGCACGCTGGGCCTCGGCGTGCCGACGATCATGGACCGCGCGCTCGCAGCCAAGCACGGCACTCGCTACGTCCATCTGGTGGCTTTCGCGATCGACGTGGACCGCGCGGCCATCGAGCTCGAAGAGGACCCGGATCTGCCGTTCGGCTGGGACGTCGTGTTGACCGAGGCTTATCTCCTCGCGCGCCTCGCCCACGACGACGCCACCACCCGCGACATGATCGAAGAGGTGGTGCTCGAGCTCGTCGAGGCCGAGCGGGATCCCGACACCCGCCCTCCCCTCGGCAGCCAATTGCCATTCGCCCTGTTCGACGCCATCGAGCGCGGCGCGTGGCCCGCCCCCGAGGAGCCGCTCTTCCGCCGCTGGAAGTCGAGCTCGAAGAAGCTCGTCAGGGACCTCGCTCCGCTGTGGAAAGACGCCGATTCGCTCGTGCCTCGATTGGCCGCCGTCGTCTTGGAAGCCGAGTTGACGCCGCCCCTCGCGCCGCCCGTCCGCGATTCGCTGCTCGCGATGTCGACGCCCTCGCCGTCACGGTGACGACGGGTGTCGGCGGGAGCTCGCGGTGTCGCTGGCGGGAGGCCCGGAAGGCGATCTCTCGTCGCGCTCGCGTGCGTCTCGGCCGGTTGTGTCGGCTCGCTGCAGGCCGTCGCGCGCCCGCCGTGGGTCGAGGACCGCTCGCTCGCGCTCGTGGCGGAGCATCTCCGAATCGACGTCGCCGAGCGCGAGGTCGAGGTCGACGCACGGTTCGCGTTCCGCTCCGTCGGCGACGCGCGCGATCGTGTGATGACCTTCCCCATCGCGTCTCCCGGGGGTCGCGCGCGTGCGTTTCGGGCGACTCTGGAGCGCACCGGCCGACCGCCACGCGTGCTTCGCACGTGGCGCGCGAGCGAGGGCGTCCTTCCGACCGGCGACGCGGACGACACGTACGAGATCGACGTGCCCGCGCTCGCGACGACGCGAGGCGTGTGGCTGCGCGTCCGGTACCGACAATCGCGCCGCTGCCGCGTCGCCTACGTGCTTCGCACCGGCGCGTATTGGCGCGGGCCCATCGGCCGGCTCGACGTCGAGGTCGTGGATCCCGAGCGCCGCGTCGTGCGAGCCTTCGTCGAACGTCGATTACCGACTCAGCGGGACGGGAGGACCTTCCGATGGCGATTCGTCAACGTCGAGCCCCACGACGGCGTCCTGCTGCACACGTGCCCACGCTCGCCGTCGCCGCGCTGATCGCGCTCGCTTTCGCCGCGATTGCGTGGTCTCCGGTCCCCGCGAGGGCCGATGCCGGCCCGAAGATCACGAGCGGCTGGTACCTGCCTTTCGGCTTCGCATTGGGACTCTCGATTCACGGTCCCAACGTCTCCAACGGGTTCTTTCTCGGAGGCGAGGTGAGCTACGTCTACCTCGACGTCGAGCGCGGATTCTGGATCGGCGGCTACGTCGATTCGCTCTACGACTTCGGCGCCGAGGTCGGCCGTTTCAGCGTCGGGCCCGAGATCGGTTATGGCGTGTTCGGGGTCGACTTCGGCTACCTGGCGCAATTCGGCGACGGTTATCGCCACGGCACGAGCGTGCGCGTCGTGCTGACGATGGCGATTGCCGCAATCTACGGGCGTTGGGGTCACGTCTTCGGCGACGTGGCCGAGCACGATTTCGGCGAGCTCGGCTTCCTCATCAAGGTCCCGATCCCCATCGACGTCGAGCCCGTGCGTCGCCCCCGGCCGGGCCCGCAGCCGCCCGTGCAGCCCCAGACGCAACAGGAGCCTCAGGCAGCGCCGGTCCCCGTCACCCCGCCCCAGTGATGGCGGACGCGACGGTCTCTGCGTCGATCCCTATCTGACGCAACAGACCCGTAGACACGTTGCTGAAGCCGACGAAGTGCAATCCGGG
>JADZFZ010000552.1 GCA_020854145.1 Deltaproteobacteria bacterium
GAGCGCGATGGCGGCGCCGATGCGAGCCGAGACCGGAGCGCGAGGATCGTCGAGCACGAGCTCGAGCGTCGGGCGACCGATCGCGGCGTCGCGATACCCCGGGTCGGAGCGACCGATCGCGCGGAGCGCGTCCAGCCAGACCGAGAGGCTGCGACCGCCGCGCGTGAGGACTTCGACGTGTCGAGCCGTCGGGCGGTGGGCCCGCTCGCGGACGACGTCCCCGACGCGTCGCCCGATCGCCGAGCGCGTCTCGTCGTCCAAGATGCGCGCGAGATCGAGCGCGCGCAGCTTCCGGCCGTCGCGGAGCACCACGAGGAGCCACCGCTGGCGCCACTCGACGCTCGCGATGTCGTCGAACGATACGAACCATCGTCCGACGATGCCGTGGACGCTGATGCCGTCGAGCCCGATGCCGACGTCGGGCGCTCGTACGAGCATCGCGGTGACGGCGCCCACGACCGCGACCGACAGGGCGATGACCACGCCGTCCGCGCGCCCGTCCGCTCCGGCGAACTTCGGCGCGAGCGCGACCGCGACCAGGAAGCCCAAGAACAGCGCCGTGAGCGCATGGGGAACGTACGCGGCGGCTTCGATCCTGTAGCGATGGATCGCTTGCGCGGGCCCGAGACCTACCTGGAGCAGGAGATCGTCCCCCTCGTCCTCCGAAGCGATCGCGACGATCACCGCGCGGCCGTCAGCGAGGTCGAGCTCGACGCGAGGGTCGCGCGCAGGCGCGGAGTGCCGCCGCGGCAGCACGAGACCCGACACGACGACGCCGACGCGCTCGTCGCGACCACGGGCGTCTCGCAGCCGCGCGCCTTCGCGATCCACGAGCAAGAGGCCGTGGCGAGGGCGCTCGGCGACGAGGATCGCGAGCAGCACCGGCAAGACGCCGCCGCAGCAGAAGGTCACCGGGAACCACGGGATGTCGTGCGCGACGTCCGCCAGCACGGCGAGCAGGTGTGCACCGAGCGCGACGCACGCAAAGGCGTAGAGCGCACGGGCGCGCCGGCGTCGCACCACGCTGGCTCTCCACGTCCCGACGCCCGCTTCCACCCCGTCGATTGTACGACGCGATCCGGAGACCGGCGGGAGCCCGGGAGGCGAGGACACACGGTCCGTCGATCCGGGGTCGAAGCGCGTGCCAGGACCGCGCGCGTTTGTGCGCGTCACCGGCCTTCGGAGAACACGAGCTCCACGTCGGCTTGGCCGCGCGCCTCGAGCGTCACCCGGGTCGAGCGACGTCCGAGCACCTCGTGCCACGCGGAGACCTCGTAGCGGCCGGGCGGAACACCCTCGATCGTCGCGCGCCCGTCGGCGGCGCTCACCGCGAACCACGGGTGCTCGAGCACGCCCACGAACGCCGCCATCCACGGGTGCACGTCGCACTTGACGCGCACCATCGTCTCCTCGCGCTCGAAGCGGCGGCGGATCCGCTGTCCGCGCGTCGGCATCGCGAGGTTGAAGACGCCGCGCACGTTGACGTTGTGCAGCACCGGATCGCTGTTGACGAGCTCGACGGGCTGGCCGACGCGCGCGCCGGCGACACGGGGAGAGTAGAGACAACCGCGTTGATCCAGCACGACGGGCGTGTCGGGCACGGGCGGCGGGCGCCATCCCTCGTGACCCGAAGAGATCCACACGAAGACGTTCTCGAGCCGACCCGACGACACGAGCAGGTCGGGTGCGGGCACGGCTCCGTGCTGGAGCGTGGCGCACTCCCCCGTCATCGCCACGGCTGCGCGCGTGGAAGGGGTGCCGTCGAATCGCACCGTGGCGCGAATCGCCCCTTGGCTTCCGGGAAAGACGTCGCGCTGCGCGACGTGCGCGCGTGCCGCTCGCTCGGCCCGTTCGCCCGAAGAGGCCGCCCGACCCCCCGTCGAAGGTGTGTAGAGCCCTTGCATCGAGGGAGCCGAGAACACGATCAGGCCGACGAGGAGGAGGCCCGCGACGCCCAACATCCAGCCCGTGCCTTCACGCGGCTTGTTCATGAAATGGCGAACACCCGCGCTCGCCACGAAGAGCACCATCAACACTCCCCAGCTCGCGACGTGCCCGTACGTCATCGGGAAGTGATTGCTGATCATCACGAAGATGACCGGGAACGTCATGTAGTTGTTGTGCACGGAGCGGGCTTTGGCGCTCTCGCCCGGCCGCGGATCCATGCGGGCTCCCGACTCGGTCGCCGCGATCATCGCGCGTTGCGCCGGCAGGATGTGCACCCAGACGTTGAGCACCATCATCGTGCCCAGCATCGCGCCGACGTGCATGTACGCGGCGCGCGCGGAGAGCAGGTGCGAGAGCCCGATCGCCGCCACGACGAGGAGCGCCACCGACAGCAGCGCGGCGACGGTGGGCTCGCTCCGCAGCCAACGCCAGATGGCGTCGTAGACGAACCATCCGACGACGAGCGATCCGACGCCGAGGGCGCTCGCCGCGACCGACGAGAGACGCGCGCTCTCGGGATCGACCATCGCGCCACCGTGGTAGTAGACGACGAGCAGCAGCAGGAATCCCGAGAGCCACGTCAGCGTCGCTTCCCACTTGAACCAGTGGAGCGTCTTGGGGACTTGCCCGGGACCGAGAAGCAGCTTCTTCACCTGATAGAAGCCGCCCGAGTGCACCATCCAGAGCTCGCCCTTGTCGCCCTCGGGCGCGTCGGGCCGCGTCTCGAGGTGGCTGTCGAGCCACATGAAGAAGAACGACGAGCCGATCCACGCGATGCCCGCGACGATGTGGAACCATCGCAGCACGAGGTGCGCCCACTCGGGCAGGTTCAGCTCCATCGCGTCACCTTCGCCCGAGCGCGCAGCGACCGCAAGACCGTGCGCCGCGCGGTCGGCCGCTGCGTGCGCGCTCTGCACGGGCGTGACGTGGCTGCCCACGAGCGCTGCGCGCGCTCGACCCATCCCACGGGGATCGTCGGCTGCACGCTCTTTGCACGATGCGCGGTCGTCGTCCGATCGCGACCCCGATGCGTGCCACGCAGTGCCTGATCCTCGCCGTGCTCGTGTTGCCTGCGACCTCGTCGGTCGCGGGGTGCGGCGCACGCACTCCGATCGGGTGGCCCGAGCCGAGCGACGCTGCGCTCGACGCACCCATGGACGCGTCCGATGCGCGCGTGCCGCGCGACGCAGGTCCCGACGTGCGCGACCTCGGCCCGGACGTCGCGGACGCCGCGCTCGACATGCGGGTTCCGTGCATCCCCGGCCGCTTCGATCTGAATCGCCCGGTCGCGCGCATGATGCTCGTGATCGACGCGTCGGGCTCGATGGACTTCGCGCTCGACGGCAGCATCCCCACGCTGGCGACGCCCTCGCGCTGGACGCTGCTCGCCGACGCGCTGCGCGAGGCCCTGCCGCCCTTCGACGCGACGGAGGTCGGCCTGAAGCTCTACCCCGAGCCGCTCGGACGCGAAGACCCCGAGTCCGATCCGAGCGCGGGATGCCGTGTCGCCGACGACGTCGACGTCGTGCCCGCCGCCGCGCAGACCGCGTTCGTCCACGATCGGCTCCTCATGCGCGACCCGAACGGCGGAACGCCCACCGCCGAGGCCGTGCGCGTCGCGAGCGAGTGGCTCGTCGCACACGGCGCGCGCAACGTCGCCAACTTCATCGTGCTCGCGACCGATGGCGGCCCCAACTGCAACCCCGCGCTCGACCATACGACGTGCACGTGCACGTCCTTGCCGATCGACGAGTGCCGCGACGACGTGGACCGCGGCGTCTGGCGTTGCCTCGACGGCGACCGAACGGTCGAGCGGATCGACGAAGCCGCGCGCGCCCGCGGGATCCCCGTGTACGTCGTCGGCATCGACGACCCCTTGCGTCCCGATCTCGTGGACCTCCAGAACCAGATGGCGATCGCGGGGCGCCGTCCGCGCGCGGTGCCCGGAGAGCCGTCGTTCCATCGCATCCGCCGCGCGGAGGAGCTCTCCGCCGCCTTCTCCGAGATCGCCGGATCGGTGGCGCAGTGCAC
>JADZFZ010000553.1 GCA_020854145.1 Deltaproteobacteria bacterium
GGCTTTCGGGGTTCTTGGCTTCGTCCCAGAGGGGCTTCCGCTTGTTGCGGTTCTCGGGGTGTAGCGGGCGCCGAACTCGTCGAGGTCGGCGCGGGCCATGCGGCGCTACTTCAGGGTGAAGTCTTGGTTCGTGCGCGGCCCGATGACTCATGCGTCCCGGCATGCCTACTCCGATAGGTCGTCGAGCGTGAACGCCGGCGCGCCGGTCACAATCGTCGCGCCTGCCCGCCGCAGATTCTCGCTCTGATGCCATTCGACTGCGTCGGGGGCGCTGACGAACGTCAACAAGTCGCCGCGAAGATCGCGGAGCACGTCGCGCACGGCCTCCGGGCGAACGTAGAAGAACTCACGCCTCGGGTTGATCAGGTTCACGCGGTGCGCCGCGAAGCGCTGGTGGAGCGCCGTCTCGAGGCCGACCGCGTCGTCGCTGAAGATCAAAGCGTGCACGTCGAACCGGAACGGCACGGAGGCGTCGCCGAGCTCGCGTACTCGGTCCATCGGTTCCAGGCGGCGGGTGAGGCCGATCTTGACGACACGGTCGCCGAAGGCGCCGATGTTGGAGATCACGTAGACGTAGCCAGCGCGGATGTTGGCCGCTCGTTCGATGAGGCCCTCGATCGCGTGGCCGAGCTCTACCAACTTGGCCTCCGCCGCCGCCAGCGCCTCGGGATCCCGCTTGTGGACCAACGCGGCAACGAGCGCCTGGTAATGCGCCTTCTCCTTCTCCAGTCGTGCTTGCTCCCGCTCGAAGTCCCGACGCGCGGCCTCTTCCTCTTTGAGACGCTCGCGTTCCTCGCGGGCGCGCTCTCTCTCTTCGGCGACCTTGGCGGCGTAGTCGGCCGTCAACTCCAGCTCCTGGATCCGCAGAGCTTCATACGTGTCTGTGATGTCGATCCTCATCGCGGCGCCGAGCTTCTTGATGGTCGCGCGGAGCTTCTGGAGACGCTCTATCGCGCTCTCCAGCGAGTACGGCTTCAGCGTCCTAACAATGTTGTCTGCCTCGTTGTTGTAGGTCCGCAGCATCAGCTTCTGGAAGTCGGCGACCATCTTTGCGCCGTCCTTCGCAGACCCGTTGATGGCCCACTTCGTCGTCCCCGAGACAGCTCGCTTGTCTCGGATGGCGTCTTTGATCTGCTCTTGCAGACCCCGCAGCCTTTCCTGATAGGCGACGGCGTCGTTGAGGGGGTGGGCGTACTGGTACACGCCAACCTCCTGGAGAAGCATCAAGTCGTTAGTCTCGACCAGTTCGCTTTTGAGTAGCTCGATCTCCTCGCGGAGACGCATGATTTCGGCTGCGAGCTCGGCGCGTTCGCGCTCGAGTTGAGCCAGCACGCGTGCGGTCGCGGCCGGCGCGCCGCCAGGCCCAAGCGACTCTACGGGTCCCGGTGGGCCGCTCGCCGCGACAGCGGCTTTGACGTGCTCGGTCCATTGAGAGCCATCCCAATACCGAACGTAACGGCCGTCGTGTGGGTCCGGGTACCAGCCAGGCGGAGTCATCCCGTGCTCACGAACTGTTCGTCGCCGTTCATGGGTTCGACGCCAACGAACCCCGACGTCTTCTTGAAGCTCATCCGGTGATCGAAGTTCTTCATCGCGTCGGAGGGGTCGATGCGCTCGAAGTTGAGCGACTGCAGCTTGGTCCGGAGAAAGTGGACGGCGAGGAATGTCGTCATCGTGGGGTGCCCAGTGCTGCTGTCCACCATCGTCGAGCCGACGTTCACGAAGGCGCGCTCGACCGGCAGTAACGCGAACACCTCACGCCCTACGCGCAACGCGCACGAGCAGACGTGGTCCTGGTAGAGCGCCCAGTATTTCCCCTGCGCCATCTTCTTGTGGTTGATCTTGGCCTTCGCGCCCAGTGACAACTCCTCCTCGGGAACCAACTCGTTGCCCCGGACGGCGCAGTCCAGCACCGCGACCTCGCGCTGGATCGAGCGAATGGTGAACGAGCTCCCCAGTTGCTCCTCCATCTCGTCGAGCGAGACGAGATGCTCCAAGGCCACGCGATAAGCCTTCGGGTCCCGGGCAAGAATTCCCTGTGCGACGAGGTGGAACCACTCCCACGACTCGCATGCGGATCGATACTGAGCGAGCTGCTGCTCGTGGAGCTGGGCGTCGTGCGCCCGCGCATGGTGGAGCGCCGACTCGAGCTCGAGCCGCCGCTTCTTCTCCCCGCCAAAGAGACGTGCGAAGAATCCTGGTTCGTAGGCCAGCATCGCTGCCTGAGCCGCTTCCTCGTGGGCCCGGGATCGTTGCGGCTCGCTGGGTCGGGGCTGGACCACGATTCGATCCCATCGCCACGGATCGGAGCAATCCTTGTGCACCGAGACCAGCAGTTCGAGATAGTTCTCGAACAGCTGCACCTGGTGCTGCGCGCGTTCGAACTCGTTCTGCGCAGCCTGCTGTGCGAGGAGCTCCTTCCGACGACGCATCGCTGCGCGCTCCTGCTGGCGTGCATACGCTGCGTGCGCTCGACGACTGCGACGCTCGGCCGCTGCCATCGATCGAATGACTCCTTGCCAACCCATGAATCACCCCGGCTTGTTTGTCGATATTCGCAAACCTGCTCTGCTAGCGGCGCCCCACGTCCCAGCCTTCGGGAAGGTCGGACTGGCAGTGCGGGCAGCGGGTGGCCTTGCGGTGAACCGGCTCACGGCACTTCGGACATGGCCTTCGGTGCCCGCGCGAGAAGATCGCGAACAGCACTCCCAGCGGGCCGAAGAGGAGACCGGCGACGAAAGCCAGAAACCCTTCGTCCTTGCTCGCGCCGATGACGCCGGCAAGCACGGCACACGCGAGCCAGCCCAGCAGCCAGATGCCGTCGGTTGTGACGAGGA
>JADZFZ010000554.1 GCA_020854145.1 Deltaproteobacteria bacterium
ACTTCCCCATCGGAGGTCGTGTGCACGTCGAGCTCGAGCACGTCGGCGCCCAGCGCGGCCGCGTGGTCGAACGCGCTCAGCGTCTCCTCGGGGCGAAGCCGTCCGCCGCCGCGATGGGCGATGAGCAACCGATCGCCGCAGAGATGCACGTTGTCCGCCGGCGTGCAGCCCGACCGGTCCGCGGGCGGGTCGTCCGAGCCGCACGCCCCCAGCAGGAGCACCATCGCGACGAGGCCTGGGCTGCGCAGCACGCGACGGCCTCAACGCAGCAGATCGGCGATGCGCTCGGTGGGGCGCGCGATGACGGCAGCCCCGCCGCGGATCACGACGGGCCGCTCGATGAGGATCGGATGTGCGGCCATCGCGCGGACGAGCTCGCCGCGCGTGCGCGACGCGTCGTCGAGCGCGAGATCGCGGTACGGGGCTTCTTTCTTGCGCATCAGCGCGCGCGGCTCGACTCCGAGCAACCCGAGCACGCGCTCGATCTCGTCGGCGCTCGGCGGCGTGTCGAGGTAGCGGACGATCGTCGGGCTGATCCCGCGCTCCTCGAGCCACGCGAGCGCCTCGCGCGACTTGGTGCAACGCGGGTTGTGCCAGACGACGACGTCGGGCGCGGAGCTCGTGCGTGCCACGCAGTCGACCTTCCTACTTCGCGCGGTCCGAGCGCAACCCGTCTTTCGCAGCTTCCTCTACACTCGGCCGGGACCACGATGCGCCACTCGCTCCGCGTCCTCACTCTCCTCGGCACGCTCTGGTCGCTCGTCGCGTGCGGGCAACCATCCCCGCCACCGACGCCGCCGCCGACGCTGCCGCCGCCTCCGCCGCCGACGGCATCGCCTCCGCCGCCGACCCCGCCGCCGACGCCACCGCCGACCCCGCCACCGACCCCGCCGCCGACGCCACCGGCTTCGCAGGACTCACCCGTGGGATCGTGGAGCAGCCGCGAGTGCGGCCCGCGGCGTTACGAGCGTCGGCTGGCGCTCGAAGCAGGTGGACGCGTCCGCGGCGAGGAGCGCGTGTCGCCGTGCCCGCCCGACGTCGTATGCGTCTGGTCGGGCGTCGTCGTCTGGCAGGGCGCGTGGCGCGCGGAGGGCGACCGGATCGTGATCGTGCCCGACCCCGACGCCGCGCGGCACCCGGGCGCGACGATCCCGACGGAGCTCCGGTGGGATGCCGCGACGCACACCGTCGTCGAGGCGTCGGGAGCCGGCCCGAGCTGCACCTACGCGCGTTTCCCGCGCTGACGGTCCCTGGATCCATCGCGGCGCGTCCCTGCGTCACCGACGCGGACTGCGAGTCTCGACCACCGGACGAGAACGACTGGCCTCGCCGACGAACCGGCGCGCCGCTGACGGATCCCGCGCGCTCCATCGACGTTCGCCACTCGTTCGGCCCCGATGTGCGCGGTCCGTACCGATCCACGTCGCGTTCGAGCCCGTCAGCTGCGCTCGGTGATCTCGACCCCACGCCCGTCGGGATCGCGGACCACGGCGCGCCGACCCCACGGAACGTCTTCGGGCTCCTGGAGCACTTCGGCCCCGAGCGCTCGAACGCGCGCGACCGTGGCGTCCAGATGGTCCACGTCGAAGCCGATCAGGATGCCGCCGCCCCGTCGCCATCCCGGCGACTGCGCGCCGTCCTGCGTGGCGAAGATCGCGAAGTGCGTACCGCGCAGATCGCAGGCCCAGTGCAGTGGGCCGTCCTCGTCGTGGCGCTCGTCCTCGAGCACCAAGCCGAGCGCCGAGTAGAACGCGCGCATCTCTTCCGCGCGCGGTGACCAGAGCACCACCGCTCCGACTCCGAGTGCTCCCATGACGCCGAGGGTAACGCGTCGTCCCCCGCCGATGACTCTCGCCTCGCGAGCAGCTCCACATGATGGAGCTTCGAGCGCTCCGAGTGCGACTGCGACGCCGGTGCCTGATATCGTTCCTACGTGAGGTCGACGACGCTCGCGACCGTGCTCGTCGCTCTCGTCGGGGCGTCCGCGTGCAGCGACAGCGAGACCGAAGCGACGGTCGACGTCGTCGTGACGGCGCCGCCTCCAGGCATCGACCCGATGCTGGCGCGCCTTCGCGTGTCGGCGGAGTGGCTGGGCGGGGCGAGCACGAGGTCGTTCGAGCGTGCAGCGACGTTCGACGGCGACGGGCTCGTCACGACCGTGTTCCGCATACGTCCCGAGCGCGACGCGCACACGGGCACGGAGCTCTATCGGTTTCGCGCCGAGGGCATCGCCGACGGGCGCGCCATCGTGTCGGCGCAGGCGAGGCTCGTGTTCCTCGCGGGCCGGCGACTCGTGCTTCCGCTCCGCCTCACGCAGAGCTGCGTGGACGTCGAGTGCGACGAGGACTCGACGTGCTTCGACGGATCGTGCGTCGACGACTTCGTGCCCGCGTGCTCGCTCGAGGGTGCCCGCGGCAGCGACTGCACCGACGCGGGGCCCTCGCGCGATGCGTCGACGATGGACGTCGCGTCGCGGGACGGCGACGCGCCGGACGCGGTCTCGCCGGACGCCCCGCCGCCGCTCGACGCCGCGTCGCCGCTCGACACGGCGCCTCCCATGGACGTCGCACCACCGACCGACGTCGCCGACCTGGGCATCGAGGCCGACGTGGACGCCTCGGGTGCGTGCAGCCCGGCGACGTGCGTGGCGCTGGGCGGCTGCGACACGGCGCGGTGCGAAGGCGACGCGTGCGTGCACACCTCGCTGTGCCGCGACGACGAGCGGTGCTGCGGGAACGTGTGCGCGTTCGACTGCGCCGCGTTGGGCTGTCTCGGGATGCCCGCCGGGACGCCGTGTCGCGCCGCGGCAGGGCCGTGCGACGTCGTCGAGCGGTGCGACGGCGTGAGCCCGTCGTGCCCTCCGGACGGTCATGCGTCGAGCGACGTCCCCTGCCGCGAGACGCCGAACGCGTGCGACGAGACCGAGACGTGCACGGGCGACGGCCCCGCGTGCCCGATGGATCTGTTCGCGCCCGCGGGGGCACCGTGCGCCGACGGCGTCTGCGATGGTCTCGGTGGTTGCGCGCCCTGCACCGAAGGCGCCGCGTGCGCGACGGGTCGAGCGTGCGAGCGCGGGCGCGTGAGCTGCGCAGCCGGGCGGTTCGAGTGCGTCTCGGCGGGGCCCGTCACCGCGGGCACGTCGTGTCGCGAGGCCGTCGGCGATTGCGACGTCGCGGAGAGCTGCGACGGCGTCGGGCTCGATTGCCCTACGAACCGTTTCGAGCCGTCGTCCACGGTGTGCCGCGCCGGCGGCGGCTGCGATCGCACCGAGCGGTGCACGGGCACGAGCGCCGACTGTCCGCCCGACGCGCTCGAGCCCGCGACGACGGTCTGCCGCGCGCTCGTGCCCGGCGGCTGCGACGTCGCAGATCGCTGCACGGGCACGAGCCCCGTGTGCCCGCCGGACGTCGTGCGTCCGAACGGCACGTCGTGCAGGACGAGCACCGGCGTGTGCGACGCGCCGGAGTCGTGCGACGGTGTCCTGCCGACGTGCC
>JADZFZ010000555.1 GCA_020854145.1 Deltaproteobacteria bacterium
GAGTCGCGGGCCACCCCATCTCATGTCGCCACCGTACCACCCGCAACACGCTCGCTCGATAGAACACGCTCGCGTCTTCCGGTACCCTGGTGCCCCCATGCAGTCGGCCGGAAGTCCCGACCTCAGCCCAACAGGCGCCGCGCGAGCGTCCGCACCCGCGATCGCGGAGGGCCAGGTCGTCGCAGGTCGGTTCCAGGTCGGCCAGCGCGCCGCCCAGGACAGCCTCGGCACGCTCTACCAGGCCACCGACCAGAAGACCGGCAAGGCCGTCACGTTGCGCGTGCTCGCAGCCGGCCTGGTCGACACCGCCCCCGCGCTCGAGCGCTTTCGCGCCGAGGTGAAGACCGCCGCGGCGCTCACGCACCGCAACCTCGTGGGCGTCTACGGGATGGGCACCGACGCGACCTCGGGCGCGAAGTACGTCGCCACCGAGCTCATCGAGGGCGCGCCGCTCTCGTCGCTCATCGAAGCGCGCCGCGCGGCCGGAGGGTTCTCGCTGCGCGCCGCGTACAACGTCGTCGTCCACGTCTGTCACGCCCTCGAGGCGGTGCATCTCAAGAGCGCGCACGGCGCCGTCCGCCCGAGCGTCGTCTTCGTGAACACGGAAGGTCGCGTGCGTCTGGCGGACCTCGGGGTCGCGCGCGGAGCGCTGCTCGCGGCGGGACCGCGCGCCATGGGAGACGCGACGGAGCAGGCCTACCTCGCGCCCGAGGTGAAGATGGGCAAGGAGCCCACGCCGAGCGCGGACGTGTTCGGCGTCGGGGCGATCCTCTACGCGCTGCTCACGGGACGAAGCCCGATCGACGAGTTCGTGCACCCGTCCAGGGCGCGCAGCGACGTGCCGCCGGAGATCGACGACCTGCTCATGAGCTGCCTCGGGCCCGACGCGACCCAGCGCTTCCAGAACGTCGCCGCGATCCTCAACGCGATGCAGTCGCTCCTCGCGCGCACCGCGATGAGCGCCGACGAGGTCGCCGTCGAGGACGCGGGCCTCGAGGTGGCCGTCGACCTCGGGTCCATCGCTCCGCCGGCGCCCGCGGCCATGCCGTCCGCGCCGAGCGCGCCGTTTCCCGATCGGCCACGGGGCGACGGCCCCCGCGTCGGTGCGCGCATCTCGATCCACGACCAGTTCCGCCCGTCGGGACCGGGAGCCGCCCCCGCCGCGGCACCCCAGGGACCGACCGAGGTCGACCTCGCGGACATGCTCCGCCAGATCACCGAGAACGACGCGGAGCGCTGGCTCGTGCAGAAGGACAAGCTCGATCACGGCCCCTACACGGGACGCGACGTCGTGCAGCGCATCCTGAAGGGCGAGGCGCTCGGCCAGCACCTGCTCATCAACATGGACACGGGCGAGAAGCGGAAGATCTCCGACTGGCCCGAGTTCGCGGAGTTCGCCGAGCAGTACCGCATGAAGAAGGCGCGCCTCGACCACGAGGCCGCGGTCAAGCGCGTCGAGAAGAGCGAGACCCGATCGGGAGCCGCGAAGATCGTCGTCGCCGTCGGCGCGCTCGCGCTCATCGCGGCGGCGGTCGCGGTCTACGCGCTCACACGTGGCGAAGAGAGCCGGTCGAACCTGTCGGCCGACGAGCTCGCCGAGCTCTACGAGCGCGGCGAGGTGCGCATCGGCGAGGGACAGGTCGGCATCCTGCCACCGCCCGTTCCCGGCCAGCGGCGCGGCGGCGGAGGTGGCGGCGGCGCGCGGCGCAGCGGAGGAGGAGGAGGCGGCGGCGGCGGCGGCGCCGGCGGCTCGTACGAAGAGGCGATGAACCGCGCGCAAGATCTCGGCGACGTCACGCAGGGCGGCGGCAGCGAGCGTCAGCTGACGCCCGCGCAGGTCGCCTCGACGATGAACCGCAGCCTCGGCTCGCTCAACGGCTGCATCAGCGCGGAGCTGCGATCGGGCGGCTCTCCGGGCACGGTGCGGATCGATCTCGCCATCTCGGGTGACGGACGTGTGCTCGGCGCGTCGGTGCGATCGGGGAGCCCGCAGTTCCGGAGCTGCGTCTCGTCGCGCGTGCGCAACATCCGCTTCCCGACGTTCCCGGCTCCGCGCATGGGAGCGCGATTCCAGTTCTCGGTCGACTGATCCGGGGGGACACATGAAGCGACTCGGGGGCTTGTCGGCTCTGATCGTCCTGCTGGCTGCGCAGACCGCGCCGGTGCGCGCGTTCTGCGGCTTCTACGTGAGCGGCTCGGACGCGGCGCTCACGAACAAGGCGACGCTCGTGGTGCTCATGCGCGATCGGCAGCGCACCGTGCTCTCGATGCAGAACAGCTACGAGGGGCCGGCCGAACGTTTCGCGATGGTCGTGCCGGTGCCCGTCGTGCTGCAGGAGGAGAACGTCCGCACGTTGCCTCGCGACGTCTTCCAGCAGATCGATCGGCTGACGGCCCCACGCCTCGTCGAGTACTGGGAGCAGGATCCGTGTCCTTCCGCGTCACCCCAGCCGGTGATGGTCGACGAGCCGATGCCGGCGGCGCCCGTGGCCGAGATGGGCGCACCCGCCGATCGCGACGAGGAGCTCGGCGTCACGGTCGAGGCGCGCTTCGCGGTGGGCGAGTACGAGATCGTCGTGCTCGGCGCGCGCGACTCGTCGGGGCTCGACACGTGGCTGCGCGAGAACGGCTACCACATCCCGCGCGGCGCCGAGCCGGTGCTGCGCCCGTACGTGCGCGCGGGCATGAAGTTCTTCGTCGCGCGCGTGGACGTCTCGCGCGTGTCGTTCGACAACGGGCGCGCGATGCTCTCGCCGCTGCGGTTCCACTACGACACGGAGGTCTTCAGCCTGCCCGTGCGCCTCGGCCTGCTCAACTCCTCGGGCCACCAGGATCTGATCGTCCACATCCTGTCGCGCACGTCGCGTTACGAGGTCGCGAACTACGAGAACTACGCGATGCCGACGAACCTCGAGGTCGCCGAGTCCGTGCGCGCGACCTTCCCCGCGTTCTACGCCGCGCTGTTCGATCGCATGACGCGGCAGCACCCGCGCGCCGTGTTCACGGAGTACGCGTGGACCGCGCTCGATGGCGCGAGCGCGTGCGACCCGTGCCCGCCCGAAGGACCGCCGCCTCCCGAGTCGTGGATGACGCTCGGCGGCGACGTGACGGGCGACGATCGACCGGGCGGCAGCGATCTCGATCCGCGGCTGGTGCCGATGAAGACGATGGAGGGGTTCGAGTACACGGTCACGCGGCTGCACGTGCGCTACCGCCGCGACACGCTCGGCGACGACCTCGTGTTCCGCGAGGCTCCACCGATCGTGGGAGGCCGCGAGCTCGCCGCGACCGACGGAAGCAACGGGCTCGAGCGCGGCGCGCGCGGCGCCGAGCAGAACGCCTACCAGGCGCGTTACATCATCCGCCACCCGTGGACCGGTCCGATCACGTGCGCGAACCCGCGGCGCGGGATCTGGGGCGGACCGCCGGGCGGCGGGATGCCGGGCATGGTCCCGGGGCAAGACCTCGCGTTCGCGCCGCGTGGACGCACGAACCTCGCGTCGATGCTGCGCGGCTCCAGCGTGACGGAGGCGACGAGCGCGGCCAACGCTCCGCGCCTGCCGGGTGGACCGCTGCTCGACACGCCGCCCGTCGTCGGGCTGCCGGACGGCACCGGACGCGGCCCCGGCGGCGGCGGGTGCGCGAGCTGCGTGGTGGGCGGGGGCGTCGGTGGTGCGACGGGAGGCATCGCCCTCGCGACCGCGCTCGCGACGCTCGTGTGGCATCGCAGGCGGCGGAGGCGCGCGAAGTGACGCGTTCTCGATGGCGCGCGCTTTCGGCTGTTTCTTGGGCGCTTTCGCTGGCCGCCTGCGACGTCACGCTCGCGACGGGCCTCGCGGAGTCGGAGGCGAACCAGGTCGTCGTGGCGCTCGACCGCGAGGGCATCGGGGCCGAGAAGCGCGAGGCCGAGGGCGGCGACGAAGGGTTCGCTGTCCACGTGTCGCCGGACGACGTCGCGCCCGCGCTCGCGGTGCTCCGCGCGTCGGGCCTGCCGCGCGCGCCCGAGCCCGGCCTCGCGCAGATGTTCACCGGCCAGGGGCTCGTCCCGACCCCGACCGAGGAGCGCGCGCGTTACGCCGTCGGCCTCGCGGGCGACCTCGCGCGCAGCATCGAGGCCATCGACGGCATCGTCGATGCGCGCGTGCATCTCGCGATCCCCGAGCGCGATCCCGCGCGGCTCGACGAGCCCGAAGCGAGCCGACCGCGCCCGACCGCGTCTCTGCTCGTGCGCCACCGCGGCGCGCAGCTGCCGACGGACGCCAACGGGCTGCGCTCGCTCGTCGCAGGCGCGGTCGAAGGCATGCGACGCGAGGACGTCACCGTCGTCGCGGTGCCGGTCCCTTCTGCGCCCTCGCGCGAGGGCCGCACCGGGCTCGTACGCGTCGGGCCCGTGTCGGTGACGCGCGGGTCCGCCGGCCCGTTCCGCCTCTTCGTGGGCGCCGCGTTGTGCGGCCACGTCGTGCTCGCGCTGCTGCTCGCCGTGGTCGCGCTCCGCAAGCGTAAGCCCGCGCCCGCCGAGCCCGCAGCGGCCTGA
>JADZFZ010000556.1 GCA_020854145.1 Deltaproteobacteria bacterium
GCGCGTGCCGGCGCGTGGGATACTGCGCGCGTGCGACGCGCGGAGCTGCGCCAGAGCGATGCCGAGCGGCTCGCGGGTCGGTTCGAGGATCTGAGGCGGCTCGGCGAGGGCGGCTTCGGGATCGTCTACTCGGCGAGGGATCTCGTCCGGGGCGAGCGCGTCGCGGTGAAGTGCCTCGTGCGCATGGATCCCGGCGCGCTCTTCCGGTTCAAGAACGAGTTCAGGTCGCTCGCGGACGTGGCGCACCCGAACCTCGTGCGGCTGCACGAGCTGCTCGGAAGCGACGACGTCTGGTACCTGACGATGGAGCTCGTCGAAGGTCGGACCTTGATCGAGCACGTCTGCGGCACCGACGTCCCGCAGCCCGATCCCGAACGTCGTGCCGGCGCAGCCGCGAGCGCGGGCGAGGTCGCGCACGACGTCCCGCCGACCGCGCGTCACGTGAGAGCGCCTGCCAGCGCCGCGGTGGACGTCACGGTGGAGGCGCCGGCGGAGGAGGCTCCGAGCAGCGGCACGCGGCGGGCCGCGTTGCGTCTGCCGAGACCCGACGTCGACAAGCTGCGCGAGAGCCTGCGCGGGCTCGTCGCGGGTGTTCACGCGCTGCACGACGTGGGCAAGCTGCACCGCGATCTGAAGCCGTCGAACGTCCTGGTCACGTCGAGCGGACGGGTCGTCATCCTCGACTTCGGTCTCGTCGCCGAGCTGGCCGAGGACGGGATGCACCGGAGCATGACGGTCACGGGGACTCCCGCGTACATGGCGCCGGAGCAGATGCTCGGCCGCGCGGTGTCTGCCGCGGCGGACTGGTACGCGGTCGGCGTGATGCTCTACGAGATGCTCGCGGGAGAGCTGCCGCGCGTGCGCACGATGGCCGAGCTGTTGCGCGGGACCGGGCCGCGGTTCGTGGATCCGCGCGCGATGCGCGACGGGCTTCCCGACGACCTCGCCACGCTCTGCATCGACCTGCTCGCGGACGATCCCGAGCGGCGTCCGTCGGGCGAGGAGATCGCTGCGCGACTGGGAGCGCGGCTCGACGCGAGTCGGGCGGGCTCTCAAGACGAGCCGCTGCTGCCGGGCGCCGTCGCACGAACGGGCGGCGATCCCGGCGCCGTGGCGTCGAGCCCACGTCCTCTGCTCGTGGGTCGCGAGCGCGAGGCCGCCATCCTCGAGCGCGCCCTCGGTCGCGCGCTCGACGGGCACACGGTGACGGCCCTGGTGCACGGCACCTCGGGCATGGGCAAGACCGCGCTCGTGCGCGCTTTCCTCCGCGACGCGGCGACGCGACACCGCGCGGTCGTGCTCGCGGGCCGCTGCTTCGAGCGCGAGTCGGTGCCGTACAAGGCGCTCGACCAGCTCGTCGACACCCTCGCGTCGCACCTCGTGTCGCTTCCGGTCAGCGAGGCGGAGCACGCAGTGCCTCGCAACGCGGCAGCGCTCGCACGGCTCTTCCCCGTGCTCGACCGGTGCGGGGCCATCCGCGATGCGCCTCGTCGCAGCGCCGAGGTCGACGACCCGCACGAGCTGCGTCGCCGCGGCGTCGCGGCGCTCAAGGATCTCCTCGGTCGCCTGGCGCTGCGCAGCCCGCTCGTGCTGCACCTCGACGATCTCCAATGGGGCGATGCCGACAGCGCGGCGTTGCTGCTCGAAGCCCTGCGTCCTCCCGACCCGCCCGCGGTCCTCGTCGTCGCGGCCTACCGCAGCGAAGACACCCAGAGGAGCGACTTCCTGGCGAGCTTCCTGCCTGCGCGCGTGCGCGAGGCGGAGCCCGAGGACTCGATCGAGATCGCCGTCGGTCCGCTCCTGCACGACGACGCGAAGAACCTCGCGAGCGCGCTCCTCGCGGGTAGAGAGGACGGCAACCGCCTGCTGAGCGAGGCGATCGCGCGCGAGTCGGGGGGAAGCCCGTTCTTCGTGCACGAGCTCGTCCGCTACGTGCTCGACGCCGGCGGGACCGGGCCGGTCTCGATGGCGACGGTGCTGGCCGATCACTTCGCGTCGTTGCCCGAGGACGCACGCCGGCTGCTCGAGGTGGTCGCCGTCGGGGGCCGGCCCCTGTCGCGACGTGTCGCCGTCGCCGTCGCGGGTGTCGCGGGCGAAGGCGGCGCCGCGGTCTCGCGTCTGGCTGCGGGGCATCTCGTGCGCGCCGTGTCGGCGGGACAGACGCCTGCGCTCGAGGCTCATCACGATCGCATCCGCGAGGCCGTGCTCGCCGGGATGGACCCGGAGCGACGAGCGGCGACGCACCTCGCGATCGCGCAGGAGCTCGAACGCGCGAGCCCCGAGGAGGTCGAGAGGCTCGCGCACCACTACCTCGAGGGACGCGACCGCGTACGCGCGATGCGCCACGTCGAGAGCGCGGCCCAGCGTGCGGCGACCGCGCTCGCCTTCGATCGCGCGGTGGTGCTCTACCGTCGCGCGCTCGATCTCGTGCCCGAGGAGCGTCGCCGCGACGTGAGCCTCGCGCTCGCCGACGCGCTCGCCAACGCGGGGCACGGCCGGGAGTCCGCCGAGCTCTTCCGCCGCGGCGCCGAGACGGCGGCGAGCGCGGACGAGACGCTCGCGCTGAGCAGGCGCGCGGCCGAGCAGTACCTCCGGAGCGGCCACATCGACGAGGGCCTCGCCGTCGTCAACGAGCTGCTCGCACGCGTCGGCACGGAGCTGCCGCGCACGCCGGCGCGCGCCCTCGCGTCGGTCATCTTCCGCCGTGCGCAGATCGCGCTTCGCGGCTTGCGGTTCGAGGAGCGGCCCGTCGAGCGCATCCCGCCCCAGGAGCTCGCGACGATCGACGTGCTCTGGACGGTGGGCAACGGCCTCGGCGCGGTCGACATGGTGCGCGCCGCGGACTTCCAGGCGCGCCACCTCCTCGGCGCGCTCCGAGCCGGCGAGCCCTATCGCATCGCGCGCGCCCTCGCGTGGGAGGGCGTGCTCAACGTCATCGAGGGAGGCAGCGCGCGAAAGAAGGGCATCGGGCTCATCGCGACCGCGCGCTCGATCGCGGAGCGCATCGGGCATCGACACGCGCTCGCGTGGGCGTCGTCGGGCGAAGCCATCGTCGCGTGGTGCGAAGCGCGCTGGAAGGACGCGTTGCCCGCGAGCGAGCGTGCGATCGCCGAGTTCCGCGAGCAGCCGATTCGCAGCGACTGGGAAGCGACCTCGATGACGTCGTTGTGGTGGTTGCCGACGATGTACTTCCTCGGGGATCTGCAGGCGTTTCGCATCGGCACGCGCGATTGCCTCGAGGACGCGCGCCGGCGTGGCGACCTCTACGCGACCACGTGCGTCTCGCTGTACTGCTCGCCGCTCGTGCACCTCGCCGACGACCGACCGGAGGAGGCGCGCCGCGAAGCGCGCGCCGCGATCGAGCGATGGAGCACGCGCCACGGGTGGCAGCTCCAACACTGGATGGAGTGGATCGCCCAGATGCAGATCGCGACCTACGAGGGTCGCGCCGGCGGGATCACCGACGACATCGTGCGCGGCAGCCAGCTGTCGGAGCGCGCCATGTTGCTCCGCCAGGAGAACATCGCGCTCATCACGCTGCAGGCACGCGCGCGCGCCTGGATGGCCGCTGCCGTGGAGCGCGACAGCCCCGAGCTGTGCAAGAAGGCCGAGTCCGACGCGAAGGAGCTCGGTCGGCTCAATCGTTTCGGCGTCGCTGTGGCTGCGGGCGTTCGAGGCGCGCTCGCCGCGCAGCGTGGTGACGCCGCGACCGCGCGCGCCCAGCTCGAGGCGGCCGCGCGGATGTACCGCGAGCTCGGGATGAAGCTCCACGCCGCGGCGGCCACCGTCACGATCGGACGGCTGGTCGGCGGCGACGAAGGCCGCGCCATCTCCGAGCCGGCGCTCCTCGAGATGGCGCGCCTCGGCGCTCGCAACCCGACCCGGATGTCCCAGCTCCTCGCGGGCGCCCCCACGGAGGCGGGGCGCACGTCGAGGAGATGAGACGCCGTTGACAGGACGCGCCGACTCCATCGATCGTGGGGCCGTGGGGCGTTCCGGGCGAGACGACGCGTCGCCGCTGCTCGTCGTGCCGTTCGTGCTCGACGGAGTCGAGCACGTGCTCGTCGGGCTCGCGGCGCCCGAGGGAGAGGATCGCCTCGCGAAGCTCACCGGCGCCGAGCGCGCGGTGGTGTGCGCGGCGCTCGCCGGACAGAGCAACCCGCAGATCAGCCGGGCGCGAGGCGTGTCCGTGCGTACCGTCGCCAATCAGCTGGCCTCGGCGTACCGGAAGCTCGGCGTGACCTCGCGGACGGCGCTCGCGAGCCTCCTGGCGAGCGTGCCTTGAGGAGAGCCGAGCGCGCCCGCGTCGGGTCGCGTACGCGAGATGACCATGGACTCGATGGCGAGGCCCTGTAGCGTCGGGGCACGATCGGAGGGGTTGTGTGCTGGCTGGCGAGGGCTCGGCTGCCCTCGCGGCTCCCTCCTCGGGGTGTGGGGCTCGAACTCGCGCGCGCGCGACGGCCGCACCCATGACCGTCCCGATGGAGGATTCGATGCAGGGAGCTCGGACTCGGTGGCTCGGCGGCGCACGTGCAGTCGGGTGGGCGGCGGTCGTCGGCGCGGTGTGGCTCGCGGCGGCGTGCAGCGAAGACGGCGCTCCCATCGGTGACGGCAGCTCCGTCTCCGCGACGATCGGTCCGGAGGGCGGCTCGCTCGCGCTCGGCGACGAGGTGTCGCTCGAGATCCCGCCGGGCGCCCTCGAGGCCCCGACGACGATCACGCTGAGCCGCACGGCCGAGCCCGCGTTCGAGGGCTGGGAGGCCTACTCCCCCGTGTACCGCTTCGAGCCCGAGGGCCTGCAGTTCGCGGTTCCGGCGCAGGTCTCGATCCGGTTCGACGGCGACCCGTCGCGCGTCGAGCTCCCGTGGCGCGCGGACGCCGCGGACGCGCCGACCGAGCACGTGCAGACGGGCGTCGAGGGCGACCGTGTGCTCGGCGAGGTGAGCCACTTCACGCTGGGTCTGGCGGGCGAGGATCTCTCGTTGCGCGACCTCCTGATCCCCGAGTGCCCGACCTGCCCCGTGATCTCGAGCACCGAGCCCGATCCCGTGCGCGCGGGGCAGACCCTCACGATTCGCGGGCTCAACCTGAGCAACGCCTCGTCCCCCTTCGGTGACCACGCCCCGACCGTGCGCTTCGGAACGGTCACGGTCCGCCCCCAGGGCGACCCCGTCCGGATCCCGGGCTTGGGCACGGACGACCGGCCCAACGAGTGGGGTGACACGTGGATCCGCGTCGGGGTCCCGCCGCGCGCGGGCAAGCGGATCGCGGTCGCCACCGACCGCGGGACCTCGGCGGCTCACACCCTCCGGCTGCTCCCCTTCATCGATCGCTTCTATGCCCGCACGGCGCTGCCTGGCGCCGTGGTGGCCGTGGAAGGATCGGGCTTCCAAGCCCCGAGCACGTCGATCTCGGGCGTGCCCGCGGAGACGACGGAGCTCGACGAGACGCTGCTGAACCTGGTGGTGCCCGACGGCGCGACGACGGGGCCGCTCTGCGTCTACACGCCGATCGGCGAGCACTGCGCGGCCGAGCCCTTCACGGTCGGTGCGTCCCCGCCCGGGCCCCAGATCGGTGCCGTCGTCCCCGAAGCAGCTCCCATCGGCGGGCAGATCGAGATCTGGGGAACCGGGTTCCGTCTGGATGCGGCGGGTCGCCGCTACGGCAGCGAGCCGGCGGTCACCGTCGGCGGCGTGCCCGCCCTGGCGTTTGGCAACCCCGTTGGGTGCAGCACGGAGCGCTGCGAGTCGAACGTCCGCTGGCGCGTTCTCGTCTCCAGAGGCGCCACGGACGGCGAGGTCGTGCTCACCACGCCCGACGGCCGTGCCAGGTGGAGCACGTTCCACGTGCTGCCCAGCATCTCGAACGTCTCGCCGGACCACGGGTCTCCGGGCACCGAGGTCGTCATCACGGGAGCCAACCTCCAGCGGGTCGGGAGCGTCGTCTTCGAGCCGTCCGCGGTGGCCGAGGTGCTGTCTCGATCGTCGGAGGAGATCCGCGCCGTCGTGCCCGACGGTTTCGCTGGAGACGAGCTCGTGCTGGAGGCGGAGCACGGCCAGACGCGGGCTCCCTTCCGTCTCGACGACGTGCCGATCATCACGTCGACGTCGCCGTCCCCCGTGCGGCGCGGCGAGGTGCTGACCGTGATCGGACGTCGCCTCCGCGCAGCGGCCTTCTCGTTCGACGCGATTCCCGCCGATGCCGCCGACACGTCCTCCGATCCGACGACCGACGAAGACATCGTCACGTTGCCGGTACCGAGCTCGGTGCCGCTCGGGATGCGAGAGTTGCGCGCCGCGCAGTGCTTGCGCTGGGGATTCGCGTTCTGCGCCGAGGACGCGACCGCCACCCGGATGGTCGAGGTCGTGGCGGGCCCGCCCGCGCTCGCGGCGTTCGCCCCCACGTGGGGTCTGGGCGGCACCGAGGTGACGTTGACCGGCTCCGACCTCGCCGAGTGCTCGGTGCGCTTCGGCGGCCTCGACGCCATCGTCATCGAGCGCAGCGTGGATCGTCTCGTCGCGGTGGCCCCACCCGACGTCGCGACCGGCGACATCGTCGTGGAGAACCCTCGCGGCGAGCGTGCGTCGATCGGTCCGTTCGTCGCGCGCGCGCCGCACAGCCCGACCATCACCGGCCTCTCTCCGAACCGCGGACGCATCGGCACGCGGTTCTACGTCGAGGGCACCGACCTGCTCGATGCGGAAGGCAACCCCGGCATCGTCGAGATGTGGCCGGGCGTTCGTGCGGCGGTCGAGCCCTCCTGGACGAGCTGGATCTGCACGGAGTTCGGACCCTGCCCGGACGGATGTTGCGCCCGCAGGACGACCTCGAGGTACGAGAGCACCCGCTTGCTCGTGGTGGTGCCGGCGGGCGCCGAGACCGGCCCGGTCGTGGTGCGCACCGAGGGGGAGACGACCGGGCCCGAGTTCCGGGTCACGCGGATGTGGATCGCGTCCTTTGCACCGGACCGCGGCCTCGTGGGGAGTGAGGTCCGGTTCCTCGGCGGCGGCCTCGAAGGTGCTCGCGTCGAGTTCACCGCAGACGCCGGAGGTGTCGAGGCGATCCCCGTGTCCTCGACCGACGAGCAGCTCGGGGTGCAGGTGCCGCCTGGCGCGAGGAGCGGTCCGGTGACGGTGATCGCGGCCGACGGCGAGCGCGAGACGCCGTCGGAGCCGTTCACGGTACTCGAACCGGCGGAGCCCTCCATCGACTACATCACGCCGCGACGCGTGCGCGTCGGCGAGGCCGTCTACGTCGTCGGCGCCAACCTCGATCTCGGCGTCGCACCGACCATCCGCGTCGGCGAGGTCGAGGTCGCCGCGCGCGAGTGCTGGAGCGAATGCCTCGGCCCATACACGCACGTCGTCGCGGGAGAGCCGATGGGCGCCCTCTCGTTCGCGGCGCCGCACACGCCCGTCGACGGCCAGGTGACGGTCACCACGAGCTTCGGAACGGCGCTCGGACCGCGCCTCGCGCTGCGGCCCTCCATCAGATTCTTCGATCCCCTCGCCGCGGGACCAGGAGACCGGGTCGTCGCGCACGGCTATCGCCTCGGCGGTGCGACCGTGACGGTGTCCGATGGACGACGCGAGGAGAGGGCGCTGGTGCTGCGGACCAGCGACACGGAGGTGGAGTTCGTCGTGCCGACGGAGCTCGGCCGTCCGAGCGGGATCAGCCCTTCGTTCGGCGTGACCGCCACCGTCCTGTACCTCCCCGACACGGGACCGCCCGTGCCCATGGAGGACGCCGCCTCCGGCCTGCTCCCTTACTCCCTCAGCTTTCCGGCCGTGCTCACGCGTGTGGAGCCGACGAGCGGCCGGATCGGTGACGAGGTCGTGCTCGAGGGCGACGGGATCGCCGGCGGTCGGGTGCTCTTCTTCGACGGCATCGAGGCCACCATCGACAGCGCCGAGTCCTTCTTCACACCGTCGGGCAGCATCCGAACGAGGCTCCGCGTGCGTGTCCCCGAGGGCGCCACGAGCGGACCCCTCGTCGTCGAGACGCGCACTGGCTCCGTCAGCAACGCCGTGGAGTTCATCGTCGAGCGGAGCATCGACTTCACCTTCGCCCCGGATCGCGGCCCCGGCGGAACGCCCGTGATGATCCGGGGGCTGCCGGAGCGCCTCCACGTCCGGGTCGCGTTCGAAGGCACTGCGCCGGTGGACGCCGAGACCGTCGTGCGACCCGAAGGTGGCATCGACGGCTACCGCGTCTCCGTGCCGGCCAACGCGCGCACGGGCCCGCTGCGCGTCGACTACCAGCCACTCGACCGCCTATCACCCTGGACGAGCACGACGAGCGCGACGCCGTTCTACGTGCCTCCCTCCGTGTCCGCACTCTCTCCCGACAACGGCTTGCACGGCGCGGTCATCGACGCCTACGGGCTCAACCTCACGGGCGCGTCGCTCGTCACGACGGTCGACGGCGCGGTGGCGACGCCGACCGTGCACTCGGACACGCACATCAGCTTCGCCATCCCGCCGTCGGCGGCGATCGGGACGGGACCCATCGCCGTCACCACGCCGACCGGCAGCAGCCTGTCGTCGGTCGAGCTCACGGTCCTGCCGCCGCCGTCGCGCCTGCCGACGATCACGAGCTTCTCGCCGGACGCGACGACGGTCGGCGAGCTCGTCA
>JADZFZ010000557.1 GCA_020854145.1 Deltaproteobacteria bacterium
CCAGGCAGATTCCAGCGGCGCGCGCCTTTGCGCAAGCGAGCAAGCGTTGCACGATCACGCGAGCATCCTCCGTGTCAGGGCGCGTTCTTTCTCTTCGGTGCGCCCTTCTTCGACGCGGTCCTCTTCTCGGGAGCGGCGGCCTTCTTCGGCACTGCCTTCTTCGGTGCGGCCTTCTTCGGTGCGGCCTTCTTCGGTGCGGCCTTCTTCGGTGCGGCCTTCTTCGGCGCGGCCTTCTTCGGTGCGGCCTTCTTCGGTGCGGCCTTCTTCGGCGCGGCCTTCCTCGGCGCGGCCTTCCTCGGCGCGGCCTTCTTCGGGGCGGCCTTCTTCGGGGCGGCCTTCTTCGGGGCGGCCTTCTTCGGTGCGGCCTTCTTCGGGGCTTTCTTCGGAACGGCCTTCTTCGATGCAACCTTCTTGGGAACGGCCTTCTTCTTCGGCGCAGCTTTCTTCGGTGCGGCCATCGGCTTCGCGGTCTTCCTCTGCGGGGCTGCCTTCTGCGCAGGGGGCGCGACGGCGGCGGCGAAGGGCGCGAGGAGGCGCAGCAGCGTTCTGTTCGCCAAGCGCACGTCGTCGGCGGGCAAAGTCGTGAGGCGCTCGGCACGGACCCGAGCGCGTGCCAGCAGCTCTTCGCGACGTGCGCCTTCGGCGTGGCTGCCCTCGACGACCTCGAAAATGCCTTCGTAGACCTCGACGAGCGGCAGGATGAGCGGATCACCGGCGTCGGCCAGGACTTCGCGGGCCTCGTCGAGCAGCGCGCGCGCCTCGTCGTCGTCACCCGAGAGCATTCGCTCGCCGGCGAGCGCCGCAGTCGCGATGCCTTCGTATCGTGGATCGGCAATCGGACGGAGCGCCGAGAGCGCACGGTTGAGGCCGGAGCGCGCCTCTGCGAGGCGGTTCTCCTCGAGATCGAGCAACGCGAGGTAGGCCACGTAGTAGGCGTGGAAGCGGCGCTCACCCAGGTGCTCGAGCCGTCCGAGCGCATCGAGGTATCCGCGGCGGGCCGCACCGAGATCGCCGAGCAGATGATGGGCGATGGAGAGGTTGCCCGTCGCCGTCGCCTCGAATCGGCGATTGCCGACCTCCGTGTGGATGGCAATCGCCTGCTCGAAGGAACGGACGGATTCGGCCACGCGATTCTGCTCGAGCTCGAGCGCGCCGCGTTGGGTGAGCACGATGCCCTCGAAACGTCGATCGCCCACGGAGCGCACGATGGCGAGCGCGCGATCCAGGAGCGGCAACGCGTCGTCGAGCGCGCCGCGGCGAACCGCGTTGACACCGAGCGCCGAGGACGCGACGCCTTCGAGCCGCGCGAGCCCATCGGCCTTGGCGATGGACAGCGCCTCCTCGAGCATGGACTGCTCCTCGGCGGGCTGGCCGCGTAGCCCGTGGACGGTGCTGAGGGTGACCAGCGTCAGCCCGACGAGCGCACGGTCGTCGAGGTCGCGAGCGAGCGCGAGCGCGCGCTCGAGATCGCGGGTGCATTCGTCCATGCGACCTCGATAGCGGAACGCATAGCCACGCTCGTGCAGCAGACGTGCGAACGCCGCGGAGCTCGTGACGTCCGAGAAGGCCGACGCAGCGGCCACGACGTCGTCGAGCATCGCGATCTGCACCGCGAGAGGCGAGCGGAGGGCGAGCACGGGGTGAAGCGCCAGCACCGCGCGCAGCGCCACCTCGACGTCGGCTCGATCGCGAGGGCGGTGCTCGAGCGCGCGACGTAGGACGGCGTGCAGGTTGTCGTGCTCCGCGGCGAGCGCGGAGAGCGCCGCGAGACCCTCGTGCCCATGGATCGCCGCGGCCCACGCCGCGCAGCGGTCGAGGTAGTAGCCGCGATGACGGGCGTGAACGGCCTCCACGTCGTCGGCAACCGCATGGAGCAGGATCTCGCCTCGCTCGCGCATGCTCTCCACGCACGAGAGACGGTCGCCTCCTTGGCGCAGCGGCACGAGCAGTCGCTTGTGGACGAGGCTGTCGATCACGGGCTCGAGGTCCGTGTCGTCCGGCAGCCTCACCACGGCGCGGGCGGCGTCTCGCGTGAAGCTCGCCGCGAACGCGGACATCTGCCGCAGCGCCTCTTGCTCGGCGGGCGCGAGCAAGCCCCAAGCCCACTCGAGCGCCGAGGGCGCGACGTCGCCGAGGTGCGCCGCGTCGAAGCGTTCGAGCATCGTTCGGGCGGAGACGAGCGGCAGGTGCGCGGCGACGAGCTCGATGGCGAGGGGTTGGCCGCCGAGCCTGCCGATGAGCTCGGCCAGCGTCTCCTCGTCCGCCGCCGAGAGCGACAAGCCGGGCGGGATGCGCGCGTGCAGCAGCTCGAGCGCTGCGGACCGTGCGCCTTCGGTGTCGAGCGCTGCGACGGAGATCACGGCCTCGCCGGGAAGACGCAGCGGCTCGCGCGAGGTCACGACGAAGCGGACGTCCGGAGCGAGCGTACGCCAGACGCCGATGGTGAACGGCGCGACCGCCGCCACGTGCTCGACGTTGTTGACGACGATGACGGCGCGGCCGAGACGCGCGAGACCGAGGCCCACGCGCGTTGCGCTGTCGGCGTGCGTCGGTCCCGCCTCGGCGGCGAGCGCGAGCGCCGCGACCATCGCGCCCGAGACGTCCTCTGCGGTGCGCGCGGGCGTGAGCTCGCAGAACCCGACGGGGACGTCGCGAGCCGACAGGCGCGCGTGCTCGACCGCGAGCCGCGTCTTGCCGATCCCACCCGGCCCGACGAGCGAGACCAGCGTGGCACCCTCCGCGACGACACGATCGATCCGGCGGAGGTCGGTCTCACGCCCGACGAAAGGTGTTCCGTAATCGGGCAGTCCCTGAGCCGCGAGCATGGCCGCGCAGTGTAACCGACCGAGCCGGCGCGCAGATCGCGATCCGCCCCCCACCGCTTCCTCTGCGCGAAGGCGCAAGCGCGGCCCCCGGTGTGAGCGAGCCAAAGGCGACACCGCAAGCCACGGCTACTTCGGTGGCCACGTGATTTCTCCTGTTTTCCTGGTGAATCGGAGCCGGTCGTGCGCCGTCCGAGGCGCACGCACCGTGGTACCGCGTGCATCGCTCGCGATCGGGTCTCGGTCTCGGGCTTGCACACCGGCCGCCACACAGCCAGAGAGGGACCATGAAACGCCTCGCCGCCACCGTCGTGTTGTCGTTGCTCAGCCTCGTAGCCGCGAGCCCCGCGTGGGCACGCGAGTGCGAGGACGTCACCATGCCCGACTCGGTCACCGTCGACGGCACGCGGCTCGTCCTCAACGGGATGGGCGTACGCGAGGCGACCGCCCTGCAGGTGAACGTCTACGTGGCGGGCCTCTACGTCGAGAGCCGTTCGCGCGACGGCAACGCCATCGCGTCGAGCGACACGCGCCGCCGCCTGGTGCTGCACTTCGTACGCGACGTGTCGCGCGCCGACATCGTGGGCGCGTTCAACGAGGGCTTCGGCCACAGCGGCCAGGCTGGCGCGTTGCGTGCCCAGATCCGGCAGCTGACCGGATGGATGGCGGACATGCACGAGGGCGAGAAGCTCACGTTCACGTACGTGCCCTCGACGGGCCTGACCGTGCAGGTCGGTCGCAGGACGCGAGGCACGATCGCGGGCGCCGCCTTCGCGCAAGCCTTCTTCGGCATCTGGCTCGGCGCGCACCCGCCCAACGCCGGCCTGCGCACCGGCCTGCTCGGCGGTCAGTGCGGCTGATCAGACCCCGAAGTACGTCAGCGCGTCCTTGAGGTCGGACACGACGCGGGCGACCGGACCGATCTCGGTGCTCGTCACGTACTGCAGCGACAGAACGATCCGCGTCTCGCCAGCGCCCAGCGGGCTGACGGCGTGGTAGCACTTGTCGCCCTGGAAGAACACGAGCGTTCCCGGGTCGGTCGCGACCCGGAGCTCCTTCTCGGCGCGATGCCGGGCTCCGCGATGGACGCGGCAGACCAGCTCGCTCGTCGAGTCGTTCTGGAGCCCGATCAGGGCCGTGTAGCGGGCACCGCGATACCACGAGCGGTCGTAGTGGAAGCCGACCCGATCTCCCGGCTGCGTGTAGACGTAGAGCGCGACCGCGTGGGCGTCCCATCTCGGGCATGGCAACAGCGGCACGTCGGCGAGTCGCGAGAGGGCATCGATCAGCACGGGCGAGCGATAGAGTGCCGCGAGCTGGGGCGCGTGACGCGCGATCGCGTACGCGCTGATTGCGCCCGCGCGTTTGTAGCCTGGGATCGCCTTGCGGCGCGTGGCCGCGACGGCCGAGACCGCAGCCTCGCGCATCTGTCGAGCGAGGCGCGCGTCCAGGAAATCGTCCACGACGATCAGCTCGTCGTGCTTCCCTACTCGGCCTCGACCTGCGGCTCTGCCAGGCGTGCGGCTGCAGATCTCAATGAACGTTCGATCCCCGAGTTGGCGACCGGAGCGTCGTCCGGCGCAGCACACACGAGTGCGGCCGCGCTGCTGAGCACGTGGGCATGCGACATGGCCTTGCCTCCTGCGAACGCCTCGTGCGCTCGCCGAGAACCGTCGGTGCAAGACATCGGCCGCACGGCCACTTTCTAGATTCGCCCTGAAGTGCCGAGAATTCAGCCACTTCCGTGCTTCCACTTGCGCACTGGAACACGCTCGTGCGCAGATCGCTGCACGCCTGGCGCGAAGGTCGGGCGACACGTGCGCGTGCCGGCTGATAGGGTCGCGGCATGAAGGCGTCGTTGGGGCTCGGGCTGGTGATCGTGGCGGGGGGCCTGGCTGCGTGCGGATCGTCGACGACCGACGCGGCCTCGACGGGAGACGGATCGGGCGGCGGCGCATCGACGGGCGGATCGGAGACTGCGACGACCGGCTCGAGCGGTGGATCGGGGACCGCCGGAACCACGTCGCCGGGTGATCCTTCGGTCGGAGGGCGCGTCTCCTCGAGCGGCGGGCCCGAAGGCGGCGTCGTGATCTTGTGGCCGCGTCTGGTGCCGGCGGAGTCCGCCGACGCGTTACGAGAGCCGGCGACGCAGGTGCAGGCACGGCTGCGCGCGATCGTCGAGCGCGCGCTCCCTGGACGCCAGATCGAGGTGCGCCCCGAGCCCGAGCGCGCATGCCCTCAGGCAGGCTGCACGGCCGTCGCGATCTCCGCCGTGCTGTTTCGCCGCGACAACGGCTGCGTGGCGGCGGCGACGGGCAGTCGGCCGGGTCGATCTCCGACGCGCATCGTGGCGTGGGCAGGCGAGATGACCCTGCGCCAGTCGGAGGTCGGCTTCCGCGAGCCGCCGGAGTCCCAGATTCGCGCGACCGACATGGTGCCGTGCGACCGCCTGCTCGACGAGCTGTCGCAGGGCGACACGAACGTGGAAGGGCTCGTGCGCGAGCTCGGGCAGTGAAGGGGCGACATCTCTTGTCGGGGCCGCTGCGCTCTCGTTCGACGTCGGTCAGCGATGACGCGAGCGTCGCGTCGCGACGGCGGGCTCGACGCGCAACGTGAAGGCGCGGGGCTGGGTCTGCGTGTAGACGCCGACCCAGACGTGGTGCATGCCCGGCATCATCTCGCCCGTCAGCAGCGGCTGCGATCGACCCCCTGAATCGTCGTCGCAGCGAAACGTCCCGTCGGGCGCACGCACGACGAGCGTGAGGTCTCCGTCTCCCGATGTGGTGACCCGCAGCGTCTGCGGCCTCGAGAGCTGGACCACGAGATGCGGGGCGACGGGCACGATGCCCCGGCAGCTCGGTCCGAGCGGCTGCACGTTGACCTGCGGGATGATCGTCGCGCGCATCACCATGCCGCTCGGATGGGCTTGCATGTCGAGAACGCCGAGCGCGGCGGGCTGGTTGGGATCGAGCGCCGCCGACGGCGCCAACGGCGCGGACGGATCGGCGGAGTCGAAGGCCTCGGCGGTCAGCGTGTACATCGCGCTCGTGCCGCGGCTGTAGACGCCGACCCAGACGCGGCTCTCGCCGGCAGGCAGGACCGCGGATACGAGCGGGTTGCGACTGCCGCCGGAGTCGTCGTCGCACCGGATGGTTCCCGATGGCTCGCGCACGAGCAGGGTGAGGTCCTGCGTGGAAGACGCCGTGATGCGGATGTGACGTGGCTGGGAGAGCCGGATGCCGAGGTCGGCCGCGAGGGGAATGTTGCCGTGACACCCGGTCGCGACGCGGCTGGCCTCGAGCGATGCCGTCACCATCGCGGTGTGGGTGATCGAGGGCTGGCCGGGATCGAGCGACACGAACCCGCGCGTCGGCAACGCCGTCGTGTCGATGGTGCGCGGCGCGGAGGAGAGGAACGACGGGAGCGTGGAGCGGCTCGAGCTCTGGAAGAGGAAGAAGAACGGGACGATGCCCGTCACGAGGACCATCAGAAGTGAGAAGAACAGGATGCAACCGACGTTGCGCTTGACCTGGACCTGCGGGACCGGAGCGATGCGCGGCCCGTGATAGACGAGCACCGAAGGTGCCTTCGAAGCGCGCACTCCGCCGGCTTGCGTGGAAGGCGGCGGCGCCCACTTCTCCGGCGGCTTCCAGTGTGCGGGAGTGTGGACCGCGAGGGTCTTGAGCGATCGCACCTTGTTGGTGGAGTCGCAGTACGCGCACTTCACGAAGCGCTCGGAGCCGCCGAGGCTGAGCGGCGCGCCGCAGTTGCTGCACTCGACGAGCACGGGCGAAGGAGTACCAGACTGGGCACGCGGACGTCGAGCCTATGAGCCGGCGCTATCGCCACGTGCGTGGTCGCGATCAAGATGTTGACCGATGCCGACGAGGCTGGTCTCTTAGACGTTCATGGCGCTGGGAAGAGCACCCCTGGCGATGATCGACGGCGCACACGGTGTGCGCATCGCGTGTCGTCTGCTCGGAGACCGGTCGCGTCCACCCGTCGTGCTCACGTCGGGCATCGGCTGTGGTCCGGTGTTCATGAATCGGATCGCGCGCGAGCTCGCCCACGATCATTTCGTCGTCTACTGGGACTATCGCGCACACGGGACCAGCGGCGCAGCGCGGCGCGTCGCGAGCTACCGCATCGAGGACCACGCTGCGGATCTCGAGCGCGTGGTGCGCGTCTTCGCGAGCCATGCCCCGCCCGTGATGGTGGCGTTCTCGATGGGCGTGCAGGTCGCGATCGAATGGACGCGACGCGCCCACAGCCCCGCGGCCGGCTTCGTCTTCATGCTGGGCCTGCCGCGTAACCCCATGCACCGCACGGTGCTCCTGCGGAAACCGGCGGCGCACCTGACGCGCGGGATCGCGCGCACCGCCAAGCCGATCCTGCCGCTGTTGCAGGGAGCCTCGAAGCTCGTGCTGCGCACGCCGCTGACGTACTTGCTCGCGCGCTCGCTCGGTGTCGTGCGCCAGAGCTGCCCGCCCGCGGACTTCGCGGACTTCGTCCGTTACGCCACCGACGTTCCGCTCGATGCATACCTCGGGTGCGCGGCTGCGCTGCTCGAGCACGATGCGACCGATGCGTTCCTGCGCATCCGCGAGCCGGTGCTGATGCTCGCGTCGGAGCACGACGTCTTCATCGATCCCGCAGAGTGTCGCGCTTTCGCCGCGAAACACGCGCATGCCCGATTCGAGCTGCTTCGCTCCGCGGGGCACGCGGGCATGATCGAGCTCGGGCACCAGGTCTCCGAGCGCGTGCGCCACTTCGTCGAGTCGCATCGCACGTCCGGCCGTCGCCACGCACCGAGCCCGACGGGTCCCGCGCGCCGGAGCGCGTGATGCGCGCGGCGCCGTGCCTCGTGGCGGCGTCCGTCGTGATCGCGCTGGTCTCGATCGCGAGCGAAGCGTGGGCTCGCGACGTTCCGGTCTCCGACTCGGCGGGTCTCCGTGCCGCCATCGAGGGTGCCGTCGCAGGCGACGTCATCCTGCTCGCGGACGGGACGTACTCGTCCGGCGACGTGCGCTGCAACGCGATGGGCCGTGCGGACGCGCCGATCGTCGTGCGGGCGATGCGCAGGCTCGGCGCACGCATCGAGCTCTCCGGGCTCGAAGGGTTCGTGGTCACGGGAGACCACTGGCACTTCGAGGACCTCGACGTCCAGGGCGTGTGCCCGCCGGGCGACGGCAACTGCGAGCACGCGTTCCACGTCTCGGGCGCGCAGGGTTTCGTGCTGCGGCGCGCGCGCGTCCGGGACTTCCACGCGCAGCTCAAGGTCAACGCCGCCTCCGACGGCGCGGGGGGCTGGCGCGAGCCGCACGGCGGGCTCGTCGAGCACTGCGAGATCGCCGACACGGCACCGCGGCAGACCGACGCGCCGGTGACGAAGCTCAACATCGACTCGGGCGACGACTGGATCGTCAGGGGCAACTTCATCCACGACTTCCACAAGAACGGCGGCAACGAGATCAGCTACGCGGCGTTCATGAAGAGCGGAGGACGACGCGGGCTCTTCGAGCGGAACCTCGTCGTGTGCACGCTCGACGTCGACACGGGTGGAACGCGCCTGGGCCTGTCGTTCGGCGGGGGTGGGACCGCTCCGCAGTTCTGCGCGCCGGCCTTCGACGCGAGCGTGCCGTGCGACGTCGAGCACGCCGACGGCGTCATGCGCAACAACGTCGTGGCCAACTGCAACGACGTCGGCATCTACTTGAACCGCGCGGCCAACACGCGCCTGCTGCACAACACGCTCGTAGCGACGGCCGGGATCGACTTCCGGTTCGCCACCTCGAGCGGCGAAGCCCACGGCAACGTGCTGGCCGGCCGTATCCGCTCGCGCGACGGCGCGTCGTTCACGGCCGGCACGAACCTCGAAGAGCTGGGCGACGCGTTCTTCACCGCGCTCTATCGAGCACCCTCGCGCGGCGATCTCTCGCTCGCCGGCGACGCAGCGATGCTCGTCGGTCGCGCGAGCGCGCGCCCCGACGTGCTCGACGACTACTGCGGGCG
>JADZFZ010000558.1 GCA_020854145.1 Deltaproteobacteria bacterium
CAGAACGGCGGAGCGAGACCGCCCGGGGCGCGCGCGACGAGGTGCGGGGCGGGCGCTCGCAGGAAGGCGTCGTACGCCGCGTCCGTGGTGACGCCGTCTCCTGGCGCGAGAAAGAGTGGGCCGGTCCGATCCAATCGGCGCGCGTGGAGACCACCGTCATGGGGCGAACACCCGACGGCAGAACGGTCACGGGCGTGCTCGAGGGCGAGGGAGTCGTCCAGAACCCGAGCTTCGGGTACCTCATCCACACGCGGACGATCGCCGAGGAGCTCCGCACCCTCGAGGTGACGCGGCCTCCCGCGAGCGCTCCGGCGCGCGACGCAGGGACGTGAGACTGCCGGCTCGCGGCGTCGAGCGACCCGCGGCTCGATCGACACGGGCCTCTCTGCTCGATCGAACAGATTTGACGGGCCCCTGTCCGGGGATGCATCACGGTGTCCTGCAAAGGAGAGCTCGACATGACGCTCGGGGTTCGTTGCCTCTCGATCGCTTCGCTCGTCATCCTCGTCGGCTGCGGCGACGACCAGGCGCAGGGCGGCGACCAGGCGCACACGGCGGTCGGCACGTTGACGGGCGCACCGGAGACCTTCGTCGGGTTCGTCTCCGACGCCTCGGCCGTCACCGGCTACGTCTGCGACGGCGTCCGCATCGGGTCCTGGTTCCAAGGTCCGCTGGCCGATGGACGGTTCGAGATCGTGGCGGCAGGCGGTAGGTTGACGGGCAGCGTCGGCGCTGGAGGCGCCGTCGAGGGCGAGCTCGTCGACGCCGCCACCATGGTCGGCGTGACGTTCACCGCCTCGACGATTGCGCGAGGCACCTCCGGGCTGTGGAACGGCGGCACGGAGATCGACGGCACCGACGTGACCGCCGGGGTCATCGTGCGCGACGACGGCCAGCAGCGCGGGATCATCTCGACGCGACCGTCGGGCGTGATGGCCGAGCCGATGATCATGCCGAGCCCGATGATCATGCCGGACCCGATGGGCGTCACCTCCGTCACGACCGCCGCCGGCGCCCTGCAGATCACGCAGATCGTCAGCCCGCGCGATCCGATCGTCAGCCCGCGCTGAGATGGGTCCTGCGCGACGAGGGACGGCCGCTCGACGCGCGCGGAGATGCAGCTGGGTGCGCTACGTTCGCGCCATGGCGCGCTCGCGAGATAGCTTCTCCGCCGTCGTGCTCGCGATGGCGATCGCCGCGTGCGGCGACGACGATGCCGCGCACGCTCGGGACGCCGGCGCGCGCGACGCAGGCTCCGAGACGGGCGGGCCCGACGCGGCCCACGACGCAGGCCCGCCCGGCGCGGGGCCGGACGCGGCCGCAGGCTCGGTGTGTCCGGTGACCGACTTCGTGCCGTGCGGCGGCGATGTCCAGGGTGTCTGGCGCGTGCTCGACTTCTGCCCCGAGGACGAGGACGCCGCTGCGGCGCTGTGCCAGAGCCCGTTCGACGATCGCGCCGAGTGCGTGGGCGACGGCAACGCGCAGACGTGCCGCACCCTGCGCGACACGACGATGGAGTGGACCGAGGACGGGCGCCTCTCGATCCGCGGCACCACGCGCATCGAGGCGACCTATCGCTTCGACGACGCGTGCCTGGCCGTCGTGGCACCGTCGGGCTCGACGCCCGCGGAGCGTTGCGCCGCGCTCGCCAACGATCGGCTCGCGTGCGCATCCGAGGATGGCGGCTGCGTCTGCACGGCGACGACCGAGCCCGAGCCCTCGGACGACGACACTGTCTATCGCGTCGAGGGCAACGATCTCGTGATCGGCAGCGCAGGAGACGAGGTCGTCGGCGCCTACTGCGTCGAGGACGACGTGCTCACGCTCGACGTCGCGCCCCACCCCGTGAGCTGGCGGTACTGGGTGCTCGCGCGCTGATCGTGCGACGGGGCATGTCGCGCGGTGGCTGCCCGCCCCGCGACCCACCCGACTTCTCGTCCTGCGACTGACGCGCCACGAAGACGTGGGCGACGACTGCGACGGTCTCGGGTCCCGCGACGGGAGGCGACGCGGCCCCCGGAGAGCTCGCGCTTCCACGTCAGCGTTCGACGACGGGATCGAGGCAAAGCCAGCGGCGTGCGGTGGTCGGAGCGAGGACCTCGACGACCAGCGGCGCGGTGTCCGTGATCGGGTAGCGCTCCTCGACCCAGCGCGTGGCGGGGACCGACAGGACGCCGAGCCGGCGGTTGCCCTGCAGGACGGTGACGGCGGTCGGCGCGACGCGGGGCGACAGGTCGGCGTCCTCGTCGTGCCCGGCGCCCATGCGCAGCGTTCCGGCAGGCGGATCCGGGAAGGCGATGCGCAAGACCTCGCCCGGCTCCGGCGGGTGCGTGGCGATGCAGCTTCGCAATCGACCGTCCGAGCGGACGATGCGCGCGGCGAGCCCGACGTGCTCGCGGGAGCGGCAGCGTACGCCACGAGCCTTGTCGTCCTTGAACGGGACGCGACACCGCTCGAGCGTGCCGTCCGCCTTGCGCAACGTGAGCTCGACGCGGGCGAGCTGCCGGTGCAGCGGCACGTGCGCATAGGCGCGCATGGCGACCCAGCTCGCGACCACCACGCCGAGCACGACGACCGCGAGAGCGGGGACCCAGCGCGGGCCGTCGTCGAGGAACGCGTGCAGCGCGCGGACCGGCCGGTCCCAGGGGCCGCGCCGCCACGCCAGCCCCACTGCGACGAGCCCTGCCGCGCTCAGCGCGAAGCCGAGCAGGATGGGCCACGTCCACGCGTCGTAACGCAGCTCGACCCGCGCCGTGCCGGGCGGCACGGTGAGCCCCATCAGCAGCAGGCGGGGCGAGCCGCGCACCACCCGTGGCTCGACCGCGATCTCGGTGCCGTCCGCGTACGCGCGCCAGCCCGGTGCCATCGCGCGGCGCACGGTCAGGTCGCGTGCACCGTTCGGCGCCACGACGAGCGAGTCGCGCTCCCACGCGATGAGCGTCGGCTCGATCACGTCGGGATCCGCCACGACGCCGCGCGCGCGCCAGCCACGCAGCTCGTGGACGCGCACCGGGCCGAAGCTCTGCACCTGCTGCAGCACGTGCGCGATGCCAGGCGGCGTCGCGGCACCCCACGTCACGACGTAACGGACGTCGAGCGTCCGCAGCGTCGTGAGGTCACCCGCGGTCGTGGAGTTGCGGAAGCCTTCGGCGACGAGAGGACCGATCTGGTGCGCCGGCCGCCCCGTGTACGCGGCCGCCGATTGGTAGAGGTGCGAGCCCGTGTCGTAGTAGGCGACGCGATACGGGCGCGGGTCGCCGTCTTCCCGCATCCAGCGGCCGAACGCCAGGTAGTCGCCCCAGCCCTCCAGGTTGGCCGTGTAGACCTGCGGCTCGCGCGCGATCCAGAGCTCGATCAACCGGCGTCGAGCGCCCCAGACGAACGGGACCACGAGAAGGAGCGACAACGCCGCCGCGAGCTTCGCGCGACGGCTGGCGCGACGCACGAGCACACGCACGGTCCACGTGGCCGCGACGCCCGCACAGACGAACGCGAGCGGCTTCGCGAGCATCCAGAAGCGGGGGAACATCAGCCGGCCGAACGACGGCATCAGGTGCAGCAAGTCGGTGCTCCTGACCCAGTCGACGACGGTCAGGCCGACGAAGCACGCCGCAGCGGCCGCGAGCGCGCGTGCAGGGGAGCGGCGCACCAGGCAGAGCAGCGTCCCGAGCGAGACCAGCACCCCGGACCAGACACCCTCGCTCGCGGGCGCGGCCATCCTCGCGCGAAACGGCTTTCCGTCGGCCATCGCGCTTCCGACCTCTCGTAGCGTCTGGAAGAGCTGGCCGTGATCGTCCATCCAGCGCTCCCACGCGAGCACCGGCACGAGCCACCACGCGGCGACGAGGAAGGCCCCGACCGCGACCCCGATCAACGTGACCACCCTCAGCCGCGCGTTGCCGTCGAGCTTGGCGGCGGCGGCCAACGCGACCATCGCGACGCACGTCGCGGGCAACGCGAACTGGTGCGCAGCCAACGCGAGGCCGAGGAGCAGGACCGCGAGCGCGATGCGCGGACGACCCGCTCCACGCGCGTACGCGAGCAGCTCCGCGACGCCCAGCAGCCAGATCGAGACGGCGAGCGACATCGGCCACACGCCGTAGTGGACCTCGTAGAACCAGCCCCCCTCGCTGTGATCGCCGACGTCGATGATGGCGAGGAAGCCGGCGAACGTCGCGCCGAGGCGCGAGGCCCCCGCCACACGCGCCAGCCGATAGACGGCCGCGCCGCCGAACGTGCGCGCAGCGACCATCGCGATCGCGTACGACTGGTGCCACTCGAGCCAGGGCGTCGCGGCGCGCGCGAGCAGCACCCAGAGCGTCCCCATCGCGGAGTAGATGGTGTTGAGCGGGACGCCGAGCTCGATGCGGTCGGTCCAACCCCGGAGCGCCGGCAGCAGATCCTCCGCGGTGATCATCGCCTTGCCGAGGTGCGCCCCGTGATCCCACGAGATCGGCGGCGAGAGCCCGTTGGACAAGCCAGGCCAGAGCTGCGCGACGACCAGCGCGCCGAGGGCCGTCACGCACGCGAGGTCGAGCGCCAACCGGCGCCAGAGCGGCTCGGGAGACGCCGGCGGATCGTCGGACGCGGCGGGCTCCACGCCGCGCCACGTAACACGGCGGCCTCGGGACGCTCAACCGCCCGATGACGAGCCCGTCGGCTCGGGACGCTCGGTCGGCGCCGGCTTGCGCAGCACCGTGCGGAGCGCCTGCAGCTCGTCGAACAGCCGCAGCGGCGTGACCCTCCCGAGGATCCACATCAGCCCGAGCCACGCGGGAACGCTCGCGACCGCCAGGGCCGTCGCCTGGACGTCGCTCGACACGACGATGCGCGAGGCGCCGACGACCACCAGACCGAGGAGCGTCGAGGCCACCAGGGCGAGCGCGTTGGCGCGCAGCACCTCCGCCATCCCGAGCCCGATCTGCTTGCGAACGCCGTAGATCCAGACGGGGAAGCACGCGGCGACCGACGCGATGCTGGCGAGCGCGACGCCGTCGACCTGCCACCACCACGAGAACGGCGCGATGAGGATGGCGAGCACGACGAGCCGCGGAAGGTTCATCCAGACGTCGAGATCGGGACGCCCGGTGCCCAGGAAGAGCGCACCGCCGAGCGCCAGGAACGACCGGAGCATCCCGCCGATCATGAGCAGCTGCACGAGCGGCACGACGGGCGCCCAACGTTCGCCGACGACGACGGGGACGAGGAACGCGGCCGTCCCGAGGAACGTCGCCACGGGCAACGCGAGCAACGTGGTCGCGCGCATCACCTGGACGAACGCACGGCGCAGCTCGACCGGGTCGGCTTGCAGGCGCGCGTAGGCCGGGAAGCTCACGCGCGAGACGACCTGCGTGATGTTGGACGCGGGCAAGCTCGCGATGCCGAACGCGAGCTGATAGAAGGCGAGCGCTTCGTAGCCGAGGGCCTTGCTCACGAAGAGGTCGTCGCCCTTGAGCACGAGGAAGCCGAGGATGGACATCGCCGTCACCCACCGGCCGTATCGGACGAGCGGGCGCAGGCGCTCCCACGACCAACGAAACCGCGGTCGAAGCGGGTGCTGCACGTACGACGCGACGAGCAGCGCGAAGGCCTCGGCGACCGCTCCGATCACGAGCGCCCAGACGTTGCGCAACAGGATCGCGGCGGCCAGGAGCGCCGCCAGACGAAACACCGGCGCGCCCACGTTGACCATGAAGACGGCGCGGAAGTCGAGGTTGCGCCGGTAGAGGATCACGCCGACGTTGGCGGCTCCGCGCAGCACCGGCGCGAGCGCCGAGACGCAGAGCACGGGAACGAGCAGAGGGTCGTCGTAGACGTGCGCGAGCAGCGGCGCCGCGGCGCACATCAGCGCGCCGATGAAGAGGCCGCGCAGGACGGTCCACGTCCACGCGACGTCGAGCAGCTCGTCCACCGAGTCGCGCCGCTGCACGAGCGCCTGCTCGAAGCCGCTCTGCGTGAAGGCCTCGATCGCCGCGAGCACGAGCGTCACGATGCCCATGCGGCCGAACTCGGACGGCGGCACGAGCCGCGCGGCCACGACCGTGCCGGCCAGGCCCGCCACGCTCGCCACGACCTGGCCGGCCGTCGTCCAGAAGGTGCCGACGGCGAGCGTGCGCGCCGTGGCGTGCGCGGGCGCGGTGCTCAGTGCGTCTCGTCCCATCGTGCGGCCAGTCGTCTCATCGCCGCGGCGGCGGCGGGCTCCGAGCGCGAGACGTCGTGAGCCTCTCGCGGATCGCGCCGCACGTCGAAGAGCTCGTCCACGTCGTGCACCGCGTCGCGCACGAGGTGCCACCGCTCGGTCATGTAGCCGACCTCGACGCGATGGCGTGCGGCGTGGTGCAGCTCGCTCACCGCGACCTCGGGCCACGCGCCGCGCCCGTGCATCGCGGCGAGCAGGCTGGGCTCGGTCATGGGCGCCGGAGGACGCACGCCCACGAGCTCGAGAACGCTCGGCGCGAGCTGCGTGGTGGTCACCGGCGGGGCGTATCGACCGGGCCGGACGCCCGGGCCCGCGAGCAGCGCACCGACGCGCACCTGCTCTGCGTAGGTGGCGCTCGCGTGGTGCGTCGTGCCGTGCTCGTCGAAGGCCTCGCCGTGGTCCCCGAACATCGCCACCACGACGGGGCGCCGGCGGATGGCCGCGAAGGCGCGCAGGAACGCCGCGATGCGTCCGTCGAGGTCGCGCACCGACGCGCGCAGGCCGGCGAGATCGAACGACGCAGGGACCTCGCCACGGTAGTACGGGTAGTGCGAGTCCATCAGGTGCGTCCACGCGCAGAGCGGGCCGCGCGTGCTCCTCGCGGCGCGCAAGAGGAGCGAGAACGCGTCGGGCGCACGGTAGAACCACTTGCCGCGGCGAGGCCAGCCCGCGCGCCAGGGCGGCGCGCCGAAGCCCGTCACATCGAGCGCGTGGAAGCCCGCAGCGACGCGCGTCGGCGGATCGAGGTGGTCGGTCGTGGCCACGTGGACGCAGCGATAGCCGTTGTCTCCGAGCACGTGCCCGATCGTCGGCGACCGGTCGTGGCGCAGCGTCGCGAGCGTGTCGGTGGGCTCGTCCTCGAAGCGGATCTGACGAACGGCGCGGCCGCGGAGGTTCGCCGACAACGAGAAGCGCGTCATCGGCGATGGGCTCACCGCGAGATCGAACGTCGCGTGCGGGCCGAGCGCACGTCGGGTGGCCGAGAGCGCGTCGACGACGTCGTGACGGAGCGAGTCGACCGACAGGAGGATCACGTCCGAGCCCGCGGCGGCGCCCTGGCCCGGCGACGCGACGCGCGGGCGCGGGCGCGTTCGACCGGGGCCGCCGGCGCAGTTCGCGTCGAGGCCGTCTCCGGCCAGCTCGGTCGCGAGCGGCGACACGTCCGAGCGCGAGGGATCACAGTCGCGACCCCCGAGCACGTTGGCCGCGCGGTCGCCGTCGAGGTCGAGCGCCGATTCGAGCACGTACGCCCACGTCTGCACGTGCGACGAACGCCGGTGCAGCAGCGTGCGCGCCGTCGCCGACGTCTCGAGAAGGACGCCCGAGAGCGCGAGCG
>JADZFZ010000559.1 GCA_020854145.1 Deltaproteobacteria bacterium
GCCAGGGACTCGACGAACTGGGCGACGCGCTCGAGAGGGGCGCGGAGGTGTCGGCTCTGCTCGAGCAGACGACCGAGCTCGGCCTCGAGCTGCGCGCCGATCACGCGCAGGTCGTCCTCGAGCGCGCCGTTGAGGCGATCGAGCTGCGTTCGCAGCGAATCGATCTGGAAATCGAGGTCGTCCGCGTCCTGGCGGACGCGCCGCTCTTCTTCGGCGAGCGCTGCGAGCTCCCACAAGAGCGCATCGGCAGCCCCCTCCTCGGCTCCTTCTCCGGCGGCCAGCTTCGCCAGGTGCGCGCGGCGACGAGCGTCGATCTCCGCCTGGCGCGCGCGCAGGCCGTCGAGGACCTCGCTGCGCGAGGAGCGATCGCGACCGAGCTCGTCGAGCGCCCGACCGATCGTGGTGCGGAAGTCCTTGCCGCGCTCCTGCAGCTCGTCGATGCGCACCTGCAGACCGGCTGCTTCGGCGGAGCGCTGCTCGAGGCCCTCGAGCAGCGTCGTCGCATGGGCCATCGCTTGCGCGATCTCGACGGGGGTGCTGCTCGTCTCTTCGTGCTCGTCGAGCCAGTCGCGGATCGCGTCGAAGCGGCGACGCCACGCGGTCACGATGCCGACCGTGTCCGCCAGCGTGACGGCCGGAGCCGGCGGCATGCGTCCCGTGTCCAGGAGCTCGGCGTCCATCTCGAGCGCGGTGCGCGCGAGGATGACCGGGTCCACGAGGGGCGTCTCGGGCGACGAGGCGCGCTGGGCTTCGGGCGCCGACCGGCGCTCGTCGCTCGGGGCGTGGTCGTCGGCGCCTGCGCTCGGCAGCCCATGATCGATGTCGATCTCGAGCTGCGGAAGCGGCGCCGGGGCGCCGGCGGGATCGAGCGAGAACGGGGCGCCGCGTCGCGTGGTCGTGGGCGCGTACCCGACGGCGACGCTCGGCTGTCGCGCGTCGAGCGCCGGTGCGGGCTGCGAAGACGCGCGTTCGGCGAGCGCGACGCCGAGCGTGACGGGGATGGCGTGTGCGAGCGGCGGAGCGGAGGCGATTGCGATTGCGTCCACGAGAGCTGCGTTGCCCCGCTCGGGCGTTCGGATCATCGGAACCGGCGGAGCGGCGTCGATCTCCGTGCGCCCGTCGACCAACGGGTCGTGCTCGTCGTCGGTGTCCGCGAGCTTCGCGGGGGCGGCGGGCCGTGGCGAGGTCTCGCTCGGCGCTTGCGCGGGTAGCGGAGGTCGGGGCTCGCCGGGTCTCCCGGTGCCCGGCTCGGCCGATGGACGCGGCGGAGTCGGAGGCACGATGGGCATCGCGGTCGCCGGCAACGGGGAGAGCGATGGGTCGGCCGGCTCTTGCCACGCTTCGTCGCCGCCCTCCACGACGGCCTGCAGCTGCTCGAGCGCGGCGAGCAGCGCGTAGGCATCGCGGAACCGCTGGGCGGGATCCTTCGCGAGCGCCTTGAGGAGCAGCTCGTCGACCGCTCGGGGCAACGTGGCGAGCCGTTGGCTCGGCAAGATGGGCGGCTCGGTCGCGTGCTTGACGAGCAGGTCACCCGGGTACTGGTAGTCGTGCGGCAGCTTGCCGGTCGCCATCTCGTAGAAGACGACGCCGAGCGAGTAGAGGTCGGAGCGGCTGTCGATCTCGGTGCCGAGGATGTACTCGGGCGCGATGTAGCCGGGCGTTCCGAAGATCTGCTGATTGCCGGTGAGCGCGGGCGCGTCGATGATCTTGGCGATCCCGAAGTCGAGGATCTTCACGAAGTCGGAGCGGCCGCGACGCTCCACCAGCAGGATGTTCTCGGGCTTCAGATCGCGGTGGATCACACCCATCTGATGGGCGCGACCGAGCGCGGCCGCGACCTGCTGCGTGATCTTGATGGCGCGAAGGAGCGGGATGGGCCCGCGCCGCATCACCAGATGGAGCGGCTCGCCCGCGATGTACTCCATCACCAGGTAGACGAGGCCGTCCTCCGTCTCGCCGAAGTCGGTGATCTCGACGATGTTCTCGTGGTTGATCCGATTGACCGCGCGCGCCTCGCGCAAGAAGCGGTCGCGATGGATGGGGAACTGCGCGAGGTCGCGGCGGAGGATCTTGATCGCCATGAGGCGATCGATGAGGACGTGCCGCGCGAGATAGACGGACGACATGCCGCCTGCGCCGAGGCGAGAGATGAGGCGGTAGCGCGCGCCGATGGTGCGTCCGAGGAGCGGGTCGTTGACGGTCTTGAGCTCGCGACCGTCGCGCGCGCATCTCGTCGCGGCGTCGGGGTAGAGCTCGGAGCACCGCGGACAGACCTTCACGCGCGAGCGATGCTACCCGAACTGCCGGCCTCGACCGATCAATAGGGGTCCGGCCGGAGCCCCGTCGTGTCGGTGCGGCTCGGACCGACGTACACGGGTGGGCGCGCGGGCGCAGGCGGCGCGGGACGTGGAGGCGGAGGCGCCGAGAGGATGCGAGGTGTCGCGACGGGAGCCGACGGCGGTCGCGGAGGCGGACCGGCGAGTGGTCTCGGTACGACCGCGGTAGGAACGGGAGCCGGGGGAGCGGACGTGCCCGGCCGCCGACGCGACGTCGGCGTGCGATCCGCCCCGGCCGGGCGTGGATCCGAAGGGACGACGACTTCGGGAAGCGCGGGCGCTGCGGGCGCGACGGGCGCCGAGGCGACGGGCGCGGTGCCGGCCGGGGGGCTCGCGGGCGTCGGTGCCGGAACGGGAAGAGCCGCTGGACGCGCTGCGACCGGTGCAGCGGTCGGCGCAGGGGGCGATGGGATCGGTGCGGTGGCGCTCACGGGATGCGCGACCGGCTCGGGTGCGCGCGCGGGGCCCCTCGCCGTCGTGGACAGGACCGTGAAAGTGCCGACGCCGATCAGCGTGGCGAGCAACACGCCGCCGACCAAGAGCGCGAGGATCGCGCGGGCACCGACGCCGGGCGGCGCCGCCGAGGACGCGACGCTCGACGTGGGCGCGGGAGTCGGCATCACGCCGAACGATGGGCGCGCGCCGCTGCCCTCCAGCGGCCCGCGACCCGAGTCGAGCATGGCGCTCATCCCACCGAGCGATGGCGTGCTCGAGGCGGCCCCGAGCGCGGCGCCCGCGAGGGGGACACGCATCTCGGGCGAGTCGTCGAGCCCGCGATACGGCGCGAGGACCTGGGCCAATGCGGCCATCGACGGGAACCGTTCGTCGCGCGGCTTGGCCATCGCGCGCAAGACGATCGCGTCGAGCGCCGCGGGCACGTCGTTCCGGAACGCCGCGATGGGCGAGGGCTGCTCCGACACGATCTTCAGGACGAGCAGCGGGTACGTCTCGGCCTCGAAGGGAAGACGACCCGTGAGCAGCTGGTAGAGGATGACGCCCATCGCCCAGACGTCGACGCGCGCGTCGATGTCCTTCAGCCCGTGGGCCTGCTCGGGCGACATGTAATAGGGCGTGCCCAGGGTGGAGCCGGCAGCGGTGCTCGCTCCGCCGACGCGCTCGGCGGCCTCGCGGAATCGCGAGATCCCGAAGTCGAGCACCTTGACGAAGTCCGGATCGCGCGACTTGCGCACGAGAAAGACGTTCTCGGGCTTGAGGTCGCGGTGGACGATGCCCGCCACGTGCGCAGCCTCGAGCGCGTCGCATATCTGCTCGGCGACGCGGACGGCGCGACCGATCGGCAGCGGGCCCTGCCGCACCAGATCGGACAGCGATTGGCCCGTGAGCAGCTCGAGCACGAAGAACGGGCTCCCGTCGGGGAGCTCGCCCATGTCGGTGACCTCGACGATGTGCTCGTTGCCGATGCGGGCCGCCGCCTGCGCCTCGCGATGGAAGCGCCGAACGATGTCGGCGTTCTGCGCGTGCTGCGGGTGCAGGCACTTGATGGCGACGCGACGACCGATGCGCGTGTGCTCGGCCTCGTAGACCGCACCCATGCCGCCTTCGCCGATCCTTCGGATCACGCGGTAGCAGTCGCGCAGCGTCTTGCCGACGAGCGCGTCGTCCGCTCGCGCAGCCCCGTCCGTCATCCGTTGGCCTCGAAGGCCTGAAGAGCAGGCCCGGAATCGAGCACGATCGTGAGAGATCGGCGTGCTCCGGTCAATCGGCCCGAGCTAGCCTCCTGCGGTGTCTCTCTTCGACGACGCGCTCGCCCGGTTCGACAAACGTGCGTTTCGGCGCTGGCTGCCCGCGTACGTGGGCGAGCCGCTGCCGCCGCGCCCCGATCCCTCGCGACCCGTGCACCTGTGGGTTGCGGTCGCGGATCACTTCGAGCCCCGATGGGGAACGGCGGACCCGGAGGTGGGACGCCACCGAATGAAGGCGTGGGCGGCCAAGTACCCGTTGCTCGCGTCGCGACACACCGACTCGAGCGGTCGCCCCGTTCAGCACACGTTCTATTACGCCATCGAGGAGTACGACCCGCACGACGCCGACTTGCTCGCGGGGATGCAGCGCGACGGGTTCGGCGAGGTCGAGGTGCACCATCACCACCATGCCGACACGGCGGCGAGCTTCGGCGAGATGCTGGAAGCCGCCCTCGAGGTGCTCTCGACACGTCACGGTCTGATGCGTCGCGACGCCGGCGGGCGGCTCCGCTTCTCGTTCGTGCACGGCAACTGGGCGCTCGCCAACTCGCACCCGCAGGGGCGTTATTGCGGGGTCACCGGCGAGATCGACGTGTTGCTCCGCGCGGGCTGCGACTCCGACATGACGATGCCGAGCGCGCCCGACGCCACGCAGGCGCGGCGCATCAACCGCATCTACTACGCGCACGACCGTGCCGACGGACGCGCCATCGACGACGGTGTGGACGCGGTGCGCGGCCAACCCGCGAACGCTGGCCTGCTGATGGTGCCCGGGCCGCTCGGCTTCAACCTGCAGGCACGGAAGATGGGCGTCGTGCCGCGCATCGAGAACGGCGCGCTCGACGGCGACGTGTCGCGCATCGAGCCCGCCAAGCGCGTGGCCGCGTGGCTGCGGCTCGCACCGCGCCTGCCGGGCGAGCCGAACCACCTCTTCGTGAAGCTCCACGCGCACGGCACGTTGCCCGGCAGCGACTCGCTGTTCCTGGATGCCGAGGACTACCTCGACCGCATGTGCACGTACCTCGAGGGCCACTTCGACGACGGCGTCGCGTACGTGCTGCACTACGCGACCGCTGCGGATCTCGTGACGGCGATCCACGCGATCGAAGACGGCCACGATCCCGTCGAGCGCGTCGCCGAGCGACGGCGCACGCAGCGCTACGGCTGA
>JADZFZ010000560.1 GCA_020854145.1 Deltaproteobacteria bacterium
CCCGACTATGAGGCGCTCGCCACCGCGCACGCACAGGTCGAAACCAAGTTCGGGAACGCGAAGATTCGCGACGGGGATACGCTCTTGCGGTTCCTCCTGCTGCACATCGGTGCGGGGCTTCCGCTCAGGCAGACCGTGGCAGTCATGGCCGAGGCGGGCCTTCCGAGTCTGAGCCCGATGCGGCTGCACAAGAAGATGTGCCGAGCTGCCCCGTACCTGCGCGCGCTGGTCGAACGCATGGTCGACTGGCCGACGGAGGGTGCTCCGGAGCGCTGGGGGGGCTACGTCTTCAGCGCGGTCGATGCCACTGCGGTCTGTGGCCCCGGCGCGACCGGTACCGACGCGCGCATCCACACGAAGCTCCGCATCGCCGACGTTGCGCTGACGGAAGTTCAAGTCACCGACGAGCACGGCGGCGAGTCTTTGCGCCGATTCGCTTGGGAGCCCGGAGAACTCGCCGTCGGGGACCGCGCCTACTTCACGCCGCCTGGCATCCAGCACGTCCTCAAGTGTGGCGCGGACGTGCTGGTGCGCTACCGCCTCGAGGGTGTTGAACTCTCGGACGGCCACGGCCACATCGTCGACGTCCTCAGCGCGGTCAGCCACCTGGCCATCGCGGAGGTGTTCGACATGGACGTCGAAGCGGCGCTCCCGGATGGCATCGCAGCTGGGCGCCTCATCGCTTACCGACTGCCCGACGACGCCGTCGAGCGCGCCCGCGAGAGGCTCCGACGCGAGAAGGGCGGGCCGCTGAGCGAGCGCGTGTTCGAGTCGGCCAAGTACGTCCTCCTGTTCACCACCGCATCGCGCCAGCGGCTCAGCGCTGAGCGGTGCCTCCAGGGCTACCGTCTCCGATGGCAGATCGAGCTGCAATTCAAGCGCTGGAAGTCGCTGTGCGGCTTCGACCTCTTACCGAACCAGCGAGACGACACAACGCTCGCCTGGATCTACGGTAAGGTCCTGCTGGGTCTGTTGCTCGACCGGATGGCTTCCATCCCGGTCGAGCTTTCCCCCCCGGCGCAGGACGCCGCCGTCAGCGGCATCCCGGCCGATGTCGTGCGACCCGTGGAAGATCACGAGCATCCTGTGGCCGCTGGTCGTCGCTGCGCTTCTGCCATTCGAGCTGCATGAAGCCATCGAGCGTCTCCCGCGAATCGTGCAACGCCTACGCCGCACAGAGTCTCCCCAGCGTCGCAGCCAGCGGGAGCTTTTCCGTCGCTCCCCTCTGGTGCCGTGGAGCGGTCTGCCTGATAGCTGCTAACACGCATGTGCGAGCACCTGAACCCCGGCGGTTCTATCAAGGACCGCATCGCGCTTGCGATCGTCGACGACGCGGAGCAGCGAGGGCGCCTTCGTCCCGGCATGACCCTCATCGAGGCGACGGCTGGCAACACGGGGGTAGGGCTCGCGCTGGTCGCCGCCGCTCGCGGGTACGGGCTCGTTTGCGTGATGCCTGAGAAGATGTCCGCCGACAAGCGCGTCGCGCTCTCGTCGCTCGGCGCCCAAGTGGTGATCACGCCGAACGCGCCGCCGTCGAGCCCCAACAACTTCCGAAACGTCGCGACGCGCATGGCCGAAGAGCACGGTTGGTTCCACACCGATCAGTTTCGCAACCCGGCGAACATCCACGTTCACGAGCAGACGACCGGTGCGGAGATCCTCGAACAGACCCAAGGGCGCGTCGGCGCATTCGTCGCCGGCGCGGGCACCGGCGGGACGATCACGGGTGTGGGGCGGCGGTTGAAGGGCGCGCTCCCGCGGGTTCGCGTCGTGCTCGCGGATCCCATCGGCTCCGCGCTCGCTGATTGGGTCGAGACCGGGAACCTGGGGACTGACGGTTCCTACGCGGTCGAAGGCATCGGCGGGAGCGAGGCCCCGGAGAACCTCCAGCGCGACGTGCTCGATGGGGCCGAGCGCGTGAGCGACGAGGAGAGCTTCGCGATGGTGAAGCGGCTCGTTCGCGAGGAGGGACTCCTCGTCGGGGGCTCCGCCGGCACGAACGTGGTCGCCGCGATCCGACTCGCCGCTCGCGGCGATCTGGAGGGGCCGGTGATCACCGTGCTTCCGGATTCCTGGGACCGGTACCGCGCGAAACCTTGGATGCAGGATTGGGCGTCATGATCGAGGCACTCTCCGCCGCGAAGGCGCCCCGCTGAGGAGCACACGATGTGCGAGCTCCTGGGAATGAGCGCCCTGCACCCCACCGACGTGAACCATTCGCTCGCGCTCCTGCGCCCGCGAGGCGGAGACCTTGGACCGCACGCCGACGGCTGGGGCGTCGCATTCTACGAGGGACGCGCGGCGCAGATCTTCAAGGAGCCGATCCCCGCGGCGGAGAGCAGGTGCCTCGCCTTCATCGCCGAGTACGACTTCCGGAGCACGATCGTGGTCGGCCACATCCGCAGGGCGAACCCGCCCCAGATCGGGCGCGCGGCCGCAAACAACCACCCCTTCTCGCGAGAGCTCGGCGGGCGGTCGTGGGTCTTCGCGCACAACGGTAAGCTGCCTGGGATCAAGGACGATCCAGCGTTCGCCCTGAAGCGCTTCCTGCCGCTCGGCGAGACCGATTCCGAGCACGCGTTCTGCTTCTTGTTGGACCGCGTCGCAAATGCCGGCGGAGACCGCGTTCTCGAAGCGGGAGGACTTCGAGCGATCCTCCGCGCGCCCGTCACCGCGCTGAGCGAGCTCGGAGAGCTCAACTTCCTGATGAGCGATGGGGTTCATCTCCTGGCGTTCGCGAACACGAAGCTCCATGTCCTGCCACGCGCGTGCATGGAGCGCGACTGCCGCCAGCGCGTCGTGCTCATGGCGACGACACCGCTCACCGACGAACAGTGGTCGCCGCTCGCCACCGGGAAGATCCATGTGTTCGCGGCAGGTCAGGAGGTGCCATGACCCGGCCGGCGGTCACGGCAGATGCGTACGCACGCTGGCGAGCGACCACGCTCGGCCGACTCACCGAGCGCGCCGAGACCGACGTCGTCTTCGGCCTCACCGGTCCGCTTGGGGGAAAGCGTGTGCTGGATGTCGGCACCGGCGACGGCACGTACGCGCTCGAGGCGGTGACGCGCGGAGCTCGCGTGACCGCCGTCGACGCGGTGCAGGGGATGCTCGACGCTGCTCGGGCGCGGGCCGAAGCGCGCGGCACTTCCATCGTGCTGCGGAAAGGCCGAGCGGAGGAGCTGCCTTTTGACGGGGGCGCGTTCGACCTCGTGCTCGCGGTAACGGTGCTCTGCTTCGTGCCCGCAGCCTCCACGGCGGTGCGCGAGATGGCGCGCGTCCTCGCGCCGGGGGGACGCCTCGTTCTCGGCGAGCTTGGCCGGTACAGCTTGTGGTCCGCCGAACGCCGCGTGCGCGGCTGGCTCGGCTCGGAGACATGGCGCAGCGCGCACTTCTGGTCCCGCCGCGCGCTCACGGGGCTGGCTCGAGACGCGCGTCTCCGCGTCGCCGACGTCCGCGGGGCCATCTTCTTTCCGCCGATCGTGCTCGCCGCGCGCGTCATGGCGCCGCTCGATCCGCTCTTGACCCGAGCTCACGCGCCGGGCGCGGCTTTTCTCGCGCTCGCCGCGGACAAGCCGAGGGGCTGACCATGAACGAGAACGATCCCATCTACCTCGACCACAACGCTACGACCCCGATCTTGGCCGAGGTCGCCGACGTGATGCTGCCGTACCTGCGCGAGCATTTCGGCAATCCCTCGAGTGGACACGTCTATGGCGCTCGGGCTCGCGACGCGGTCGCGCGCGCCCGACATCAGGTCGCTGCCTTCCTTGGTTGCGAAGACGACGAGGTAGTGTTCACCTCCGGCGGCACCGAGGCGAACAACCTCGCGATCCGGGGCGTGACGGAGGCGCGAGAGGGGCGAAGCCACGTCGTGACGACCGCGATCGAGCATCCGGCTACCGAGCGGCCGTGCGCTTGGCTCGAGCGGCACGGATGGAGCGTCACCCGTGTCGGAGTGGACGCGGATGGCCGGGCCGACATCGACCAGGCTCGCGACGCGATCGACAGCGACACCGCGCTCGTCACCGTGATGCACTCGAACAACGAGACCGGCGTGCTCCAACCCGTCGCCGAGCTCGTCGAGCTGGGACACGCGGCCGGCGCGATGGTGCACACCGACGCTGCGCAGTCGCTCGGCAAGGTCCCAGTGGACGTTCGGGAGCTCGGCGCCGACCTGCTCTCCATCGCCGGCCACAAGCTCTACGCCCCGAAGGGCGTCGGCGCGCTCTACGTCCGGCGGGGGACGCCGATCGTGCCCTTCGCTCTCGGCGCGGGCCACGAACGCGGCTTGCGTCCCGGCACCGAGAACGTGGCGTCGATCGTGGGCCTCGGGGTCGCGTCCGAGTTGGCCGCTCGCGATTTCGAGATCGTCGCAGCGCGGATGCGCATGTTCCGGGACGCCTTGTGGGAGCAACTCGCGGCTGCCGTCCCGGGGCTCCAGCTGAACGGGCATCGTGAGCTGCGCCTTCCGAACACGCTCAACGTGCGTTTTCCGAACGTCTCCGGCACGGCGGTGCTTTCAGGCGCGCCCGAGGTTGCGGCATCGACGGGGTCGGCGTGCCACGAGGGTCACGAGAGCCCATCCGCGGTCATCCTCGCGATGGGCGTCACGCCGCAGGACGCCGCAGGCTCGGTGCGTCTGACGCTTGGACGGAGCACGACGGAGATCGACATCGCGCGCGCAGCCGACGCGCTCGCTCGAGCCTGGCGCGGGCTTATTCGCTCATGAGCGACCGCATCTAGCACCGCTCGCCATCGGCCGTCGGTGACCACCCGACGCTCCGCCGTTCGCGGTCGCTACCGCCCTGACCTTCTCCCTTCGCGTCGTCTCGTTCTCGCGGTCCACCGAGAGCGGCGCGCCTCGTCACCTCGGAGCCCTCGCGGGTGCCGGGCTTCTGCTTTCGCGGTTTCCCCGAGGGGAGCCCCTCCGAGAAAGCGGCCCGCCATGCCGAGGAGCTCCGGCAGCCCGCGCAAAACGAACGAGCCGACGGCTCGCAGAAGGAGAAGGCCCATGAGCAGCAACTCGAGAGCGAACATGAAGCAGATCGTGGCGGTGGTGGAGCGCGGCGAAGGCTCCGACGCGAAGAAGTTCTGGACGCGGATCGGCGTCGCGTTCGAGAACCGCGACGGGAGCTGGAACCTCCGCTTCGACTACTTCCCGACGAACCCGGCGACGACGGTGCAGCTCCGGGAGATGGACCACCGTGACGACGACGAGCGCCGCGAGCGCTCCCGTTGAAAGCCGAAGTCGGCGCGGAAGGCCGGAAGGTCTCCCGCGGTCTCCCGCGCTCGGCGGATCTCGGGCGCCGGCAATCACTCATGCCGGCCGGGGCGGTTGCGCATCCGCACCTGACCGTGGCTCATCCGTGGGAAGCGCGTGGGGGAGCTGGATCGTCCGCACGCGACCGGCCGCGCTGACGAACGAGCCCCAGACATCCCGATCGATCCCGGCCCGCGCCGCTTCGTAGTCGACCCGGCCGAGCGCGCGATCTCCATGCGCGAGCACGGACTTGTTGCGCAATTCCGCGAGCGTGCGGATGCGCTGATCGCCGGAGATACCGTTTGCGATCACCTTGAGCGGTCCCTCGAGCTCGGCGACCGCGCGCCAGGCACGAATGCAGGACAGGACGAGCGTGCCGGAGATGTCGTCCTCGGTCGCGTGCTTCGCGATCGGGCTATCCCGTCGCACGTCGCTCGTTTCGATCTTGTTGTGCCACCGCAGCGTCCACTGGGCGACCCACTCCAGCGCGCGATAGAGCCGCAACACGGCCGCGTCGTAGTGGTGTGCACGTGCGCGCCGTTCGGCGGAGAGGTAGACGTCGACGATTCGCTGCGCATCAGCCTCAGGTCCTCCGTCGCGCCCGCGGACCAGACTGCGCAGGGTCGGCATGTGCTCGCCTGCGTATCGGCCGAAGGGCTCGAGCACCTTCAGTGCGCCCGCGTGGTCCCATGAGTCCCAGAGCGCGAAGCCGCCGCTGAGCTGCTCCCATCGGTCCGTGTGCGCGTCTCGAACCTCAGAGGGCGCCGAGATGATCAGGCGCTGAGCCTCCGCATACGAAAATCGATCCCAACACGCCGCGACCAGCTCGTGGAGGCGTCGGCGGTGAAGGGCCGCACTTGGAAGGTCCAGCACGCGCTCACCGGTTTCCACCTTCATGAGATTTGAACGCGGACCGCTCACCAGCGATAGCCGCGCCCCGGGAGTCTGCGAGATGACTAAGCCTCGATTTCGCTCCATCCCGGCCCGGGGCCGGCTCAGAAAATCTCGCATGATCGCGGATCCAGCATGAATTCTGCGCCCAGCCCGTACGTCTCAGTAGTTGATGAACAGAAACATCGAATGCGAGCCGGGCACCTGGAAGGTGCGCCGGTCGACGCTGGGATGCGAGAGGGCGCCGGGCCGGGACTGGCAGGACGCGGGCAAGCGGGTGCGCCGGGCCGACGTAA
>JADZFZ010000561.1 GCA_020854145.1 Deltaproteobacteria bacterium
CGCAGAGGACGCGCGCTGCACCGTCGGCGCCGCCGGGCGACACCGCGAGGCGTCTGCACTCGGTCTGCACGTCGGCGTACGTCCAGACGATGCTCCGGACGTTGACCTCGACGCGATTGCCGCCGCACCGGTACGACCCGAAGGCACGGAGGAATCGATCGGTGCCGTCCGCCGAATCGGGCAGCGGCGGGTCGTCGGCGATTGGGCCTTCCGGCTCGCCGAGCACGCGCAGCGGCGCGCCTCCCGTGCGCACGGCGAGCGTCGCGTGCTCGCCTTTGCCGATGTCGATCTGCAGCAGGTGGGACCGGCTCGCGCGAAAGACGCCGATTCGCCCGTAGTCCGTGAACACACCGCCGAAGCGACGGCGCGTGGCCTCGAACGGCTGCGTCAGGCGCGAGTAGAACCCGAAGACCGCGCCGTACTCGGCGTCGCAGCGCAGCGAGATCACGTTGCGCGTGCGCTTCACGATGCGGCACCCGCGCGGCAGGGGGAGCGTGACGTGTCGCGGCATCGATCCGTCGGTCGGGAAGCCGAACGCAGCGTCGCCCGACTCCGCGCCCTCGAGCGTGATCGACGGATGGTCGAGCAGATCGCCGCTGCGAAACGGCCGCGAGGGAAGAGGCACGGGCTCCGCGACCGGCGGCGGCGGAGTGGGCGGCGGCGGTTGCGGCGCGCGGTTCGGCGACGTCGGGGCAGGCGCGGGCGGCCGCGGTGTATCGGAGCACCCGAGCAGGAGCGCGCCGAGCGCCAACGTCGCGAGCCGTACCATGGCCGTCGACTACCACGTTCCGGGCGCGGCTCGGCGGCTCATCAGATCGCGGACAGCGGCTCCGTGCCGTCGTCGCCGAAGCCGTCCGCCGGCACTCCGAGGCCCGCGAGGATGCGGAGGAAGAGGTTCGCGATCGGCGTGCGATCGGGAACGCGGATGTGGCGTCCCGTCTCCCATTCGCCGCCGAATCGCCCCGCGATCACGACGGGAAGGTCGTCGTGGTTGTGGCGGTCTCCGTCGGAGATCTCGCTCGAGAAGAGCACCGCGCACGAGTCGAGCAGCGACGAGCCGTCGGGCTCCTCGATGGCCGCGAGCTTGCCCAGGAAATAGGCCAAGCGCTCGACCTCCCAGCGATCGATCTGCTCGAGCATCCGGTAGTTCGACTCGCTGCTCTGGTGGTGCGAGATGCTGTGGTGCCCTTCGCCGATCCCGAGGAAGTCGTACGTGCGGTTCGAGCCCGCGTTGGCCGTCATGAAGCTGATCACCCGCGTGAGGTCGCACTGCAGGGCGAGCACCTGCAGATCGCTCATGACGTCGATCTTCTCGGTGACGTCGAAGTCCTCGCCGGGTCGCGCCGGCACGGTGCACGAGCTCGCGAGCTCCATCGCGCTCGCGCGCATCTCGACCTCGCGCACGCCCGTCAGGTACTCGTCGAGCTTGCGACGATCGGTCGCGCCGAGCCGCGTGCCGAGCAGGTTCGCCTCGGAGAGCGCGTAGTCGAGCACGCTCGTCTTGAGCCGCCGCCGGCGCTCCACCTCGGCGAGCGTCGCGGACGGATCGAAGCCCTCGAACATCCGATCGAAGACGACGCGTGGGCTCGTGATCTTCGGCACGGGCGTCGATTCGCCGGCCCACGAGATGTTGCGCGCATACGCGCAGCTGTATCCCGAGTCGCAGTTGCCCGCCGAGTCGCCGCCGTCGATGCCGAGCTCGAGCGACGCGAACCGCGTGCAGCTGCCGATGTTCATCGCGGCGAGCTGGTCGACGGAGATCCCGTTGCGGATGTCGGAGCCTTCGGTCTTGCGCACGTGCCGCGCCGTGAGGAACGAGCCGGTGCCGCGCGCGTGATCGCCGGGCCCATCGCCCTGGGCCGTGGCGCCTTCGTTCCAGAGGCCGCTCACCACGTTGACGTGCGCGCGCACCTCCGAGAGCGGCTCGAGGATCATCGGCAGCGCGAATCCCGCGCCTTCGGTGCTCGGGCGGTAGCTCGGCATGTGCATCCCGTTGGGCACGTACCAGGCGACGAAACGGCGTGGCGTCTCGCAGGTCGCCGCCTGCGCGCGCACGCGGCCCGTCGAGGAGAGCCAGCGCGCGGCCGACGGAAGCAACGGCAACGCGATCATCGCGCCGGCTCCGCCCAGGAATGCACGTCGCCCGAAGAGCCCCTCACGCTTGCCGCTCATCGCGATCCCTCCGGCGTCCGCATGCGGAACGGAACCGACTGCACGACCTCGTGCACCAGCGCGCGCATGTGCCCTCCCCGCTCGCGCGCGCGCTCCGTGACGACGACGACCCATCCGTCGTCGTCGGCCTGGTCCATCCCGCGACCGAGCGCGTACGTCATCATCTGGCGCGTCACGCACCGCGGGTATCGCTCGTCGGCCGCGAGGATGGTCGCGAGCTCGACCGCGCCGCGGAACATCGTCCCGTCGGGCAGCGTCCCCGAGTCGTCGATCGGCTGGCCCTGGTCCTCCGTGCGCGACCGGCCGATCCCGTCGAACCCTTCGAGCCCGAAGCCGATCGGATCCATGCGCGAGTGGCACGCCGCGCACGTCGGGTCGCGCCGGTGCTGCTCGAGCCGTTCGCGCACCGTGCCCGCGCTCGGATCGCTCCCCGAGTCGAGCCCTTCGACACCGGGCGGCGGCGGCGGGATCTCCTGGCAGAGGATCTGGTCGAGCACCCAGACGCCGCGCTTCACCGGAGAGGTGCGGTTCGGCTGCGAGGTCACCGCGAGCACGCCCGCCCGCGCGAGCAGGCCGGCCTGACGCTCGGGCGGCATCGTCACGCGCACGAACGCATCGCCGCTCGGCCCGCCCTCGATGCCGTAGAAGTCCGCGAGACGACCATCGACGAACGAGAAGTCCGCCGTCAGCAGCTCCTCGAGCGGACGGTCTTCGGCCAGGAAAGCCTCGAAGAACAGCTCGATCTCGCGACGTGCCGACTGCGCGAGCTGCGGCGTCCACTCGGGGTACGTCGCGTAGTCGGCGACGTGACCGGGCACGAGACGCGACCAGAGCCACTGGCCCGCGAAGTCGCTCGTGAGCGAGCGCGCGCGTTCGTCGTCGAGCATGCGCTCGACCTGCATCTCGAGGATCTCGCTCTCGTGCAGCCGGCCTTCGTCGGCGAGCGAGAGCAGCTCCTCGTCGGGCATGCTCGCCCACAGGAAGTAGGAGAGACGCGACGCGAGCTCGTGGTCGTTCAACGTGCGCGCGGCGCCGCTCCCCGAGTCGATCTCCGCGCGGAAGAGAAAGTGCGGCGACACGAGCGCCGCGACCATCGCGAGCTTCACCGCGGCCTCGACGCTCTCGCCGTCCGTTCGCGCGGCCTCGACGACCGACACGAGCCTCGTGGTCTCTTCGTCCGCGATGGATCGCCGATACGCGAGCCGCGCGAAGCCGCGCATCGTGTCGCGCACGCACGCGTCTCCCGACTCGAGGTCACAGGGCAGCAGACGCGCGCGCGCCGGTCCGGGCGCCGACGCGGTCCCGAGACCCGCAGCGACCCACTCCTCCGCGTGCGACGCCATGAGCTCGACGTGCAGCGCCGACGTCGAGAGCACGTCGCCGACGTTGTCGTAGCCGTAGCCGGAGTCGTCCGCGGGGAAGTCGGCCGCGACCGCGCCGTCGAGGCCCAGGAGGTCGTGAATCGTGTTGGTCAGCTCGGTGCGGTTGAGCCGGCGCATCGTCACGCGACCCGGATCGGTCGGCACCGGCTCGCCCGGCGCAGTCGGCGGCACGGGCGCGGTCGGCGGGAGCACCGC
>JADZFZ010000562.1 GCA_020854145.1 Deltaproteobacteria bacterium
CCAGCGGATACGGGCCCGCCCGACACGGGCCCGCGCACGGATGGCGGCCCCGGCTCGTTCGAGTGCGTCGGGGGCTGCGGCGCCGGCGAGATGTGTTGCCCGGTCGGCATCGTCGGCCAGTGCATCGAAGCGACCACGAGCGGCGAGTGTCCGCTGCCCGACCTGACGGTCTCGACCGAGACGCTGATGGAGAGCGCGTACGTCACGTGGGAGTACTTCGCCGAGGACGACTGCGCGATCTTCGAGGGCTGCATCGGCACGCCGGGATGGCGGCGGTTGCTGCGGTTCTCGACCGAGACGCCGAACATCGGGACCGGTGACATGACCCTCGGCCCTCCCACCGAGGAGAACCCGCACTTCGAGTACTCCGCGTGCCACATGCATTGGCACTTCAACGGGTACGCCGACTATCGACTGCTGGCGGCCGACGGGACCGAAGTAGGCGCCGGACACAAGCAAGCGTTCTGCCTTCTGGACTCGCACCGTTGGGTGACCGACGACCCGACCGTCGAGCGCACGCAGCGCTACACGTGCGACTACCAAGGGATCCAGCGCGGATGGAGCGATGTCTACGACTCGGCGCTCGACTGCCAGTGGATCGACATCACCGACGTCGCGGTCGGCGACTACACGCTTCGCGTCCACATCAACCACGAGCGCGTGCTGCCCGAGCTCTCCTACGACAACAACGTCACCACGATCGCGGTCAACATCCCCGAGGACACGGCGGTCGACCCGACCGCGCCGTGCACGCGACGCCTCGAAGGTCCGAGCCGCGACTGCGGGTGGACGTCGTTCCAGCCGGACGGGACCACGACCTCGTCCTTCGACTGCACGCCGGGAGCGATGGTGACCGTCGGATGTGGCGCGACGTCGTGCGACACCGCGGCGTGCGAAGGCGACCCGGTCATGCGTGTGTGCGCGGGCGACGAGCCTTGCGTCGCGCGTTACGCGCTCGCACAGGACGACGATTGCGGAGCGCGCAACTACTGCCCGAGCACGACGCTGACCTGTCCGGACGGCGGGAAGATCCTCGTCCTGACGGCGCCGTACCAGTACAGCGACGACTACTCGTGCCAGGTCGTCGCGATGTGACGGCTCGACGGGTCCGGCCGAGGGTCAGCGCAGCGCGCGACCGAAGCCGGACCCGAGCAGCTGCTCGGCGCGTTCCTGGATCGCGCCGAACCCCGCGGGGGGGACGCCGATGCTGACGTCGCGAACCACCCCGCTGCGATCGATGAGCACGAGCGTGGGCAGCGCCTGCACGCGATAGCGGAAAGCTGCGCGGGCACCTTCGCCGGCGATCGGGTAGCCGATCCCCATCCGGCGCTGGAACGACGTGACGAGCGCGAGCGACTCGTCGCTGACCGCGAGCACGGAGATGCCGCGGCGCTCCTGCTCGCGGTGCAGGCGCTCCATCGACGGGATGATCGTGCGGCACGCGCCGCACCAGGTGGCCCAGAACTCGAGCACTACGACGCGGCCGCGCCGCGAGGCGAGCGAGATGGCCGCACCATCGAGCCCGCGGGCCTCGATCGCCGGAGCCACGGTCCCGACCAACCGCTCCGCCGGCCACCCCCGGCGCGCGAGCGGTGGCGCGGCGCGGGCGGGTGAGAGCAGCAGCGGAGCCACGACGAGCGATGCTCCGAGGAGCAGCCCGGTGAACCCCGCCCACGCGCTGCGCCTCGTTCGTCCGTTGCTCACGCTCATCGACGACCTCACCCTCGAGCATAGCAGCGGGCTCGGCCCTGCCGGACGCTGCGTCGCTCTCCGTATCCTACGACGCCACCCCGCCCGTGTTGTTCACGTCCGCGTGAGGTGGGCGTCGGGACGCCTCTCGGTCACGGGCCGCAGCCCGTCTCCGCGATGCGCAGCTGCATGCGCGCCGTCGCCCGCGGCCCGGCCTGGAAGCTCACGACCTCGATGCGATACGGCCGACCCGAGTCGCTGCTCACGGACAAGGCCAGACCTGCACGGATGCGCTCGCGCGGAACGCGGGTCTGCCCCGCGAGATCGGCGGGCTCGGTGATTCGCAGATGGTCGAGCCCGAGCTCCGGATCGGCGGGCTCGGCCCACACCGACGGGAACGCAGGCGACTCGCCGACGGTCGGTGCCGGTGAGACGGTGGTCAGGTCGTATCGCATGGCGCCGGCGTAAGGACCGTGGCCGGGGATGTCCATCCGTGTGTTCGCATCGACGGTGAACGTCCCCGAGGGGCAGGTGCGCGCGGAAACCGGCGCGGCCGGTGCCGGGGAAGGAGCAGGCGGCGGAGCCTGTGTCGCAGCCTCGGGCTCGTCCTCGCTGCCCGAGGTGTCCGCCTCGGGCGGCGGGTCGGGCGGCGGGTACTCCGGCAGCGGGACGTCACTGCCGCACGCAGCCGAGCAGAGCGACGACGGGACGAGGATGACGAGGATGAGCGCGCGCATGGGGCCGCATCATACGCAGGAGCGGCGCCATCGCGAACGACGGAGCGCGCGGTCCGCACGGCCGTACTAGAGTCACGTCGTGCGTCGGTATCGCGCCCTCCTCGCCGGCCTGGTGATCGCGACGGTTGCCTTCGGGTTCGAGTGGCGCGGACGTGTCGATCGGCTCTTGCGGGCCGCCGAGTCGGGCGATGCCACGCGGAGACGGGAGGCGGTCCTGTCGCTGGCGGCGTTCCCGTCGGGCCGGGTGCGCGAGGCCGTGCTGCGGGCGCTCGGCGACGAGGACGCGCTCGTACGCCAGGCTGCCGCGGACGTCGCGGGAGCTCTCGCAATCCGCGAGGCGAGCGAGACGTTGCTCGAGTGGTTGTCGGATCCGGCGGCCGACGTGCGGGCTTCGGCGTGTCGCGCGCTCGGTCGTCTGGGCGATCGCCAGACGGTGGCTCCCATCGTGCGCGCGCTCGGCGACGCGGAGGTCCCGGTTCGACGAGCCGCGGTGGAGGCCCTCGCGCGTCTCGACGCCGACCAGGGTCTGGTGCCGATCATCGGTCGTCTCGACGACACCTCGCCGGACGTGCGTACGGCGGCGGCGGTGGCGCTCGGCGAGCTGAGAGACGCTAGGGCGACCGTGCCGTTGATGGGGCGTGCGCAGGACACCGTGCCGGAGGTCAGAGCCGCCGCCATGGACGCGCTCGGTCGGCTGGGAGAGCCGCGGGTCGTGCCTGCGCTGCTCCAAGGCCTGCGCGACGCGGCGATCGAGGTGAGGCTCTCGGCCATCGCCGCGCTCGGTCGGTCCGGGGCCGCCGATGCAGTCGAGCCGCTGCGCGGAGCGTTGGTGGACTCCGATCGACGGATTCGCGTCGCTGCGCTGACGGCGCTCGGGTCCATCCCGGGTGACGCGGCCGCGAGCGCGCTGGTCGAGTCGCTCGATCGGTCGGACGCTCCGCAGGAGGTCGCGGAGCTGCTCGCGTCGCGGCTCGACGCGACCCACCTGGTGCTGCGCGCGCTCGAGAGCCGGCCGAGCGGGCCCACGGCGAGCGCGCTCGCGCGGGTGCTCGCACGATCGGCGACCGCGGACGCTGCGCCGGCGCTGCTCCAGGCGCTCGGCCACGCACCGGAGTCGAGCGTGGGCCCGATCCTCGTGGCCCTCGGTGCGACGCGCAGCCCCATCGCGCTGCTCCCGATCCTGGAGCGGCTGGCCGCGACCGACCCGACGGCCCGTGCCGCCGCCCTGGATGCGCTCGATCGTTACCTCGCGCCGCGTCCCGGCGATCCGCCGGATACGCGGGTCGATGGACGCATCGCGGACCCGTTGGTCGCAGCGCTCTCGCGGGCGCCCCGGCCCGAGCGGCCTCGTCTCGTCCGCATGCTCGGCTGGGTGGGCGCGCCGCGGACGGTCACGGTGCTGGCTCCCTTGACGGACGACGAGGACGCGGCGATGCGTGCAGCGGCGCTCGAGGCGCTGGGGCGGATCGGATCGCCCGCGTCGATCGAACGGCTGCTCGCGCGGCTCGACGACGAGGACGCAGAGGTCCGCTGGATCGCCGCACAAGCGCTCGGCAGGTCGGCGGATGCGGCGGCGACGACGATGCTCGCGCGGCGTCTGCTCGATCCGCGTCCGTCGGACCGCGTCGCGTTGCTCGAGGCGATCGGCGCGTCGCTCGCGCGGTCGACGGTCGCGCCAGCGGTCCGAGCGCTCCGCCGCGCGCTCGGAGCCTCCGATCCCGTGCTGGTCGCGCGCGCAGCCGCCGCGCTCGGTCGCGCACGCGATCGTGCCGCCGCAGCCCCGTTGCTCGAGCTGCTCGACTCGGCCGACCCGCGGCGGCGACGTTGGGCGGCGGCGGCGTTGGCAGGGCATCCGAGCACCGAGGTCGCCCGACGTCTGACGCGCGTCGCGTCCGAGGACGAGGACGGCAGCGTCCGGGTGGAAGCGTGGGCTGCGCTCGGCACGGCTGGAGACGACGCGTTCGCGCGTGCGGCGCAGACCGACCTGGCTTCGCTGGTCGGGCGGCGAGACGAGCGCACGCGCAGGCCGCTCACGCTCTTGCGATCTCACCACGAGCCCGGCGACCTGGCGGCCGCGGCGTTCGCCATCGCGCGACACGTGCGTGCACGCCCGAACGTGGCCCTGGTGCCCGCGTTGTGCGCCGCCACGCGCGCACGAGATGCGCTCGTCCGCGCGAACGCCGTGGCCGCGCTCGCGGCGGCAGAGGGCGCGGAGGGCGATGTGGACGTGCCCTGCGGGGAACGCGCGACTGCGCTCCTCGGCGGCGACGGCAGCGCGATCGTTCGGGAGTCGGCCGCTCGCTGGGTGGCCGCCCGCGCCGGCATGGCGACTCCGGCGCAGCGTGACGCACGCGAGGCTCTTCGTGCGTGCGCACGGGACGACGCGGTGCCCGCGGTCGCGGAAGCGTGCGGAGCGGCGCTGGCGGATCCTCGTCTGCCGCCGCTCGACGCGTACGCGCAGCTGACGGTGTACTCGTCGGATGCGACGCGGCTGGTCCTGGACGGTCTCGTCGGCATCGTGCTCGCCGACGGCACGGTGCGCGCGGCCGTGACCGACCCGGCCGGGCGCGTCGTGCAGCACCGCGCACCTCGCGGCGCCGTGCGCGTGGTCGAGGTCGACATCGCGAGCCATCCGCCCGCACCGCCCTGACGTGCTAAGTGCGGCGCGGATGTACGAGATCTTCACCGACACGACGGTGTCCGCGGCCCATCGCCTCACACTGACGAGCGGCGATGCGGAGCGCCTCCACGGGCACAACTGGCGTATTCGCGCGCACATCCGGGCGCGCAAGCTCGACGAGCGCGGCATGGTCTACGACTTCTACGACCTCGAGCGCGAGCTCCGGCGTGTGGTCGAGCGTTTCGAGCACGTGTACCTGAACGAGCTGCCGCCCTTCGACGACGTCAACCCGACCGCGGAGAACATCGCGCGCGTGGTCGCGGAAGAGCTGCAGGGCAACGTCGGCGACGACCGAGTGAGCGTACACCGCGTGGAGGTCTGGGAGACCGATCACTGCTGTGCGGTCTTCTTCCGCGACGCTGGTTGACCCGCCCGGCGAAGGACGCGTTCGCTCACTGCGTGGGCACGGTGGTCCCCAGCGATCGCTGCAAGCCCGAGAGGCCTGGCCACTCGCGTAGCCGGTCTTCGATCCGGCGAAACCGCCCTGTTCTCCGCTCGATTGGCGGTGCGCGCGTGCGGCTCCCCGATGGAACGACCCGTGCTCCGTGCGACCGACCATGTTGCGCCCCACCACGCGTCCCTCGCATCTCGCGGCGTGCGCCGCATCCGTCCTCGGTGGCTCGTTCGTCGCTGCCTTCGCGTCGATCGGTGCATCGCACGCGCTCGCGCAGCCGCGATGCGAGCCGCCGCGCACGCTGCTCGTCGTGGACCGGTCGTCGAGCATGGTCACCGGCGACGTGCCGACGGGCGAGACCAAGTGGGAGGCCGCGACCGTCGCGATCGGTGAGGTGGCCACGTCGTTCGAGACGCGCATCGACTTCGGCGTGATGCCGTTCCCGATGCCGAACCGTTGCGAGCCGGGGTCGATCACGCTCCCGATCGGCGAGCACACGGGCGACGAGGTGATCGCGGCGCTCGGAGATCCCCCGCCCGACGGCGGCAACTGGACGCCGATCGCGCAGACGCTCGAGGTCGCGACGCGCGACGATGCGCTCATCGACGGAACGCGAAGGCGCTTCGTGGTGCTCGTCACCGACGGCTGGCAATGGTGCGACCCGTACGACGCGAGCACGCGCTTCACGCCGGTGGCTCAGGTCGAGACGCTGCGCGGTCTCGGCGTCACGGTGTTCGTGGTCGGCTTCGGAGCCGGGGTCGACTCGCTGACGCTCAACCGGATGGCGGTCGCCGCGGGCACTCCGCTTCCGGGTTGCGACCCGACCGGCGCCGAGCCGTCGCTCGCGACGCATTGCTACTACCAGGCGAACGACCTCGCGGGCCTTCAGAGCGCGCTCGACGACGTGGCGCGGATGGTGACCGCGGAGGTCTGCGACGGGTTCGACAACGACTGCGATGGCCAGGTCGACGAAGGCTTCGACCTCGACGGCGACGGCTACACGACTTGCGGGACTTCGAACGATCCGACGGACCCGCCCGGCACCACGCGTCCGGGGCTGGTGGACTGCGACGACGCGAACGCGGCGGTCCACCCCGACGCGACCGAGGAGTGCAACGGAATCGACGACGACTGCGACGGCGCGGTCGACCCCGGATGCGCGTGCAGCGACGGCGCGACCCGCGCGTGCGGGAGCAACATCGGCGAGTGCGCCGCCGGCACCGAGACGTGCGCGGGCGGCGTGTGGGGCGGCGCCTGCATGGGCGAGACGACCCGCTCGACGGAGCTCTGCGACGGGCTCGACAACGACTGCGACGGCACGGCGGACGACGGCGCCGCGTGCATGGCGGGCGAAGCGTGCGTCGAAGGGCGCTGCGTGCGCCTGATGGATCCGGCGCCCGAGACGCCTCCGCCTCCGCCGGAGACCCCTCCTGCGACGCCCCCCGCCCCTCCCCCTGCGCCCCCTCCCCCACCGCCGGCCGCCGACGCGGGCCCGACCGGAGTTGCGCCCGCGATCGACAACGAGGGCAGTTGCGGCTGTCGCGTGGTCGGCGAGCCGGCCTCGTCGCGTGGTCCTCTCGCGCTGGTGGGCTTCGGCGCGCTCGTCGGGCTGGCGTGGGTGAGACGCCGACGGAGCGCTACCAAGCGGTAGAGCCGGGTCCTCGTCCGACTGCGTCGGCCGTCACCAGGTGAGCCAGCGCAGCCCGCGCCGCGGCGCGGGACGATGCTTCTCGACGGGCTCGTCCTCGCGGTCGACGACGTAGCGCGGGCTTCGCGCAGCGGCGGTGGCGAGTCGCAGCGCGTGTCGGATCGCGAGCCCGAGCACCGTCGCGGCGATCGTCACGGCGAGCGCGATCCAGACGACGCGAGCGACCCCTTCGGCGCCGAACGCCATACGCAGCGTGAACGCGCCCAGCGCGAAGCCGGTCAGGAACCCGACGACGCTTCTGACCATGCCGCGACGCTCGGCGTAATGAGCGCCCACCGCCACCACCATCGGGTCGTCGCGCAGGTACTCGCGCGCCGCGGGATCGGCCATGTCGAGCAGATCCTGCTGCGGCCCGCAGCCGGGGCAGCTCCGCCCTCCCGCGAACGTGCCTCGACAAGCAGGGCACAGCTTCATCATCGTGGCCGTCTTTACCGACAACTTGCGCGAGAGCAACCGCAGACGTCGCGGACCACCCGTTGACCCTCCTCGCGAGCCCGTGCGATGTTCGAACGCGGGATGGGCACGCGACCCGCGGCTGCGACGCCGGCGGTCGATTGGCGCCCGGTCGTAGCGAGGATCGCGGCCGGAGACCAATCGGCCTTGGCGGCTTTCTACGAAGGGACGGCCGCGCAGGCTTTCGGTCTGGCGCTCCGGATCGTGGGCAACCGCGCCGCCGCCGAGGACGTGCTCGAAGAGGTCTACGTGCAGGCCTGGCGGCAGGCGGACCGTTATGCGCCCGACCGCGGCTCACCGCTCGCGTGGCTGATGATGATCACCCGCACGCGATCGCTCGACCATGTGCGCGCGCGTAAGGCCGACCCGGTCAAGGGCGTGGCGATCTCCGAAGCGCTCGACGTTCCTGCGGACGCGCCGAGCCCCGAGGACGCGAGCGCCCACGCCGAGTGGCACGGTCCGTTGCACGAGGCGCTCGACGCGTTGCCGGCCGAGCAACGCGAGGTGATCGACCTCGCTTACTTCGAAGGTCTGTCGCACAGCGAGATCGCCGAGCGTCTCGACGTTCCGGTCGGCACCGTGAAGACGCGAATGCGGCTCGGGATGTCCAAGGTGCGCGACACGCTGGTGGCGTTCGGTAATGCGGGCACCAGCGAGTCGGACGTGGCCTGAGGCGGCGCCTCGATCACATCGGCGGGACGAGCCGCCGTTTCGGCGGCGAAGCGTCGCGCTTGTGGCCGCAAGCGGCTAAGCGCCGTGTCACCTCGCCGCGGAGGCCGTCGAACGGGATGACCGCGTCGATCACGAGCTCGCTCGCGAGCTTCAACAGGTCGATGTCCTCGCGGTACTCGTCGCGCAGCTTGGCGACGTACGCATCGCGCTCGGGGCCCGCGGCGACCTCCTGGATCTTGTTGTAGTAGACGGCGTTGACCGCCGCGCTCGGGCCCATGACCGCGATGCTCGCGGTGGGCAACGCGATGCACGCATCGGGCTCGAACGCCGGGCCACACATCGCGTATAGGCCTGCGCCGTAGGCTTTTCGGACGATCACGCTGAGCTTCGGCACCCGGGCCTCGCTGACGGCTGCGATCATCTTCGCGCCCGCGCGGATGATCCCTTGCTTCTCGACCTTCGTGCCGATCATGAAGCCGGGCACATCCGCCAGGTAGAGCAGCGGGACGTTGTAGGCGTCGCAGAGCCAGATGAATCGCGCAGCCTTGTCCGCGCTGTCGACGAACAGGACGCCACCGAGGTGCTTGGGCTGATTCGCCACGATCCCGACCACGCGGCCCTCGATGCGCGCGAAGCCCGTGAGGATCTCCTTCGCGTAGAGACGTTTGATCTCGAGCCACGAGCCCGCGTCGATGATCCGACGCACGACCTCCATCATGTCGAAGGACTTGTTCTCGTCGACCGGAACGACGTCGCGGATGCCCGCCGTGTGCAGCTCGGGCGCGGTCGGCGGGGCGTCGGGCGGCGGGGCGTCCCAGGCGCCCGGGAGATACGAGAGGTAGCGACGCCCGAGCGCGAGCGCGTCTTCCTCGGTCTTGACGAGGAAGTCGCCGCAGCCCGAGGTCGTGCAGTGCATGCGCGCCCCGCCCATCTCCTCGAGCGTCACCTTCTCCCCGATCACCATCTCGGCCATGCGCGGCGAGCCCAGGTACATCGACGCATTGCCCTCGACCATCACCACGATGTCGCAGAACGCCGGGATGTACGCGCCTCCGGCTGCGCTCGGACCGAACAGGAGGCAGACCTGGGGGACTTGTCCCGAGAGCTGCACCTGGTTGAAGAAGATGCGCCCCGCGCCCCTTCGACCAGGGAACATCTCGATCTGGTCGGTGATGCGCGCGCCCGCCGAGTCGACGAGATACACGAGCGGGCACCGAAGGCGTGTCGCCGTTTCCTGGATTCGCAGGATCTTCTCGACCGTGCGCCGCCCCCACGAGCCCGCTTTCACGGTCGAGTCGTTCGCCATGACGGCGACCTTGCGGCCTTCGATCCGGCCGACGCCCGTGATCACGCCGTCGGCCGGCAGGTCACCGGCCTGACAGTTGGCGAGCGCCGCGTCCTCGACGAAGCTGTCGGGGTCGAGGAGGAGCTCGATGCGCCTTCGCGCGAAGAGCTTCCCCTTGGCAGCGTTGGCCTCGTGGTACTTCGGCGCGCCACCGCGTCGGACGTCGTCGAGCGTCGATGTGAGCTTCGCTTCGGTGCTCATGGGCGGCGAGCCGATTAGCACGGCTCGCCCGACGACGGCAGGGGGAGCGCGCGGGTCGCGCGACGGCTCCCACGGTCCACGACCGGAGAGCGTGGTCGTACGCGAGATCCCGATCAGTCGACGCGCGGCCGGCGTGGCTTGGCGCGGGCGCGTCGCTTCTCCACGGGAGCGCGACGCGTCGCCTGCTCACGGTCCGTCTTCTCGATCCACTCGAGAAGCTGACGGTGCCCCGCGTGTGTCCGGTTCGCGGAGACTGCGTACCTGGCGAGCCGCTCGGCCTCGGCGAGCTCGCCCAGGCGCGCGAGGCAGTGCGCGAGCGACGCGGCGATCTCGTCCTCCTCCGGTCGCTCCTTGTGCGCGATGCGGAGGTGGTTCACCGCTGCGGCCGGCTTGCCCAACCCCACGTCGAGGAGATGCCCGACGTTGTGGTGGTACCAAGGCGAGCGCGGAACGAGCGCGATGGCGCGGCGGTACGACGCGATGGCCATCGCGAGGTTGCCGAGCAGCGCGTGCGCGAGCCCCGTCAGCGCGTATGCGGCGTCGTCGTCGGTGCGGCACGAGGTGACTCGACGCAACAGCAACGCGGCACGCCAGGGGCTCTCCTCCACGAGCATCTCGCCGAGCTGTCGGGCGGCCCAGACGCCAGCCTCGGACTGCGGCGGCGCCGCACGCTCGAGACGGATCAGAAGCGCACGCGCATCCTCGCGTGCGCGGGGCTCGAGCGAGGCGAGGGCAGCTTCGGCGCGTTCCCACAACGCCTCGATGTCGTCTGCCCTAGGCGAACCAGCCATTTCTCCGCGTATACCTTCCGCGCTTCACGCTGGCAACAACGGAGTGCTCTCGCGCGCCGACTTCCGACGCGCGAGAGCTCGCGAACGAACGCGGATCA
>JADZFZ010000563.1 GCA_020854145.1 Deltaproteobacteria bacterium
GCGGCGACGCCGGCGGATGCGACACCCCGAAGGCGCACACCGGAAGCGGGCACGTAGCCGCCAGGCTCCGACGCGCCCCGCGCGACCAGCCCTGGTGGACGCAGCTCGGCCGGATGCAGCTCGGCCTGCTCGTCGGCGTCGCGCTGCTCTTCGTCCGCCGCTCGCGTTGAGCCTCTCGCTGCCGGGCTGGGGCGTTCGCCCGCGTCGGCGTACGCTCGCGTCGTGAACCCGCATCCTCGATGGCGACCGCTGCTCTGCTGGCTCGTATGCGCATCGCTCGCGAGCGCCTGCGGAGGCGCGTCGACGGCGCGACCCGTCACGGCGCGCCCCTCGTCGTCCGAGGCGGCCCGGCGCGTCCACGAGCAGCCCGCGTTCGAGCTCCGCGAAGAAGAGGTCGCGTTCGACGCCGCGGGCCGCGCGGTCCACGGCACCCTCGCGGTCCCCGTCGCACCGGGCCGACACCCGGCGCTCCTGCTCATCGCCGGCAGCGGGCCGACCGATCGCGATTGGAACAACCCCGCGATGCCGGGCACCAACGGAAGCGCGCGCCTGCTCGCGCACGAGCTCGCGCGTCGCGGCGTCGTGGTCCTGCGCTACGACAAGCTCGCCACCGGCCGCACCGGCGCGCCCGCGACCGTCGCCTGGTCCGACTACGTCGCCGAGCAGCGCGCCGCACACGCCACGTTGCTCGCGCACGCCGCGGTCGACGCCGAGCACGTCTACCTGGCGGGCCACAGCGAAGGCGCGCTCCACGCGCTCCACCTGCTCGAGCAACCGGGCGAACGCTTCGCAGGGCTCGTCCTGCTGGCGGGCCCCGGCCGAACCATGTCCGACGTCATGCTCGGTCAGCTCGAAGGCAACTTCCGGCACGTCGGGCTGTCCGGCCCGATGCTCGAGGCACAGATGGGCCCGCTGCGCTCCGCGATGCAGCGTTTCCTCGGCGGCGAGCCCGTCGACCCGCGGACCGTCAGCGAGATCCCGCAGGTGCAGCAGCTCTTCGCGTCCATCTTCGCGCCCGCGGGCGCCACCTTCGCGCGCGAGATCTTCGCGTTCGACCCGGCCGCGGCGGTGGCGCGCATCCGCATCCCCGTGCTCGTGCTCAACGGCGGGCGCGACGTCCAGGTGAGCCCCGATCTCGACGCCCGCCCGCTCGCGGACGCGGCGCGCCGCGGTGGGAACCCCGACGTCACGGCGCACATCGCGCCCGAAGCGGACCACGTGCTGAAGCACCAGCCGACTCCCATCGCGCAGCTCGACCCGGTGTCGATCCAGAACGGCTACAACGCCGACGGCCGCGTGATCGATCCCGACGTGCTCCGACACCTCGTCGCATGGCTCGCCGATCACGCACGATGAGCGCCCGTCGCGCGGCGCCGCTCTCGGCGCTCGCCGGGTGCGCGCTCGCGCTCGCCGCATGCGCGGGCGAGCTGTCCGAGACCGATCCGCTCGCCGACGGCGGGGCTCGCGATGCACGCGCATCGGACGCATCGCTCGACGCGGACGGCCCGACGCTCGACGCCGGCGCGACCGACGCCGCGACGCGCGACGCGGATCCATCGAGCCCCGACGCATCGACCGACGCGGGCGACGTCGATCTCGGCGCACCGCTCGACGCGTCCGATCCGCGCGACGCGGGGCCGCCGCCCGAGCCGTGCACGACGCGGATCACCTACGGATCGAGCTGGATCCACGGTCCCGACCATCCCGCGCAACACGACGACGCGCCCGGCGTCGTGACGTGGGACGGGACGTGCGTGCGCGACGGCAGCAACAGCTACGCGACGCTGTCGAACGGCTGGCGCCCGTACTTCGAGGGCCCCACGTCGTGCATCCTCGCGCTCGACGTGCGCGGCGACTGCAGCCCCGCGCCCGCCGCGTCGTGCGCGACGCGCGTGACCTACGGCGCCAGCTGGCTCCGCGCGCCCGCGCATCCCGCCGACTTCGACGACGTCGCGGGCATCGTCACGTGGGACGGCGTCTGTCGCGGCGCGGCCGGCGGCGCATCGTCGGCCTTGCTCTCGAACGGATGGGTGCCGCACTTCGACGGCGCCGACGCGTGCGCGCTGTCGTTCCGCTACGAGCAGTGCGGCGGGCTCTTCACGAACCCGGTCGTGCCCGTGGACTGCCCCGATCCCGGCGTCGCGTTCGACGGCGCGCAGTACGTCATGGCGTGCACCGGCGGCGGCTTCGCGCTCCGCACGTCGCGCGACCTCGTGAGCTGGACCGACGCCGGCCAGATCTTCCCGCCCGGCGCCAGGCCCAGCTGGGCGTCGGGCGACTTCTGGGCTCCGGAGATCCACCGCGTCGGCACGCAGTGGGTCGCGTACTTCAGCGCGCGCAACGCGGCCGACGGAAGCCTCGCGCTCGGCGCCGCCACCGCGCCCGCCGCGACCGGCCCCTTCACGGACCTCGGCCGCCCGCTGCTGCACGACCCGAGCCCCGGCGTCATCGACGCGCACCACTTCGAGGCGCCCGACGGACGCCACTACTTGGTCTGGAAAATAGACGGAAACGCGATCGGTCGCGCCACGCCGATCTTCATCTCGGAGCTCGCGGACGACGGCGTCACGCTCGTCGGCGCGCGCACCGAGATCCTCGTCAACGATCGCACCTGGGAGGGCGATCTCGTCGAAGGCCCGTGGATGATCCACGAAGCCGGCAGCTACTGGCTCTTCTACTCCGCCAACGGCTACGCGACGTCGCGCTACGCGGTCGGCGTCGCGCGCGCCTCCTCACCGCTCGGTCCCTTCGAGAAAGCCGCCGCGCCCATCCTCGTCAGCAACTCGACCTTCGCCGGCCCCGGGCACGGATCCGTCGTCCGCGGCCCGCGCGGCGACTGGGTGCACGTCTACCACGCGTGGCTCGCGGGCCGCGTCGGCGAC
>JADZFZ010000564.1 GCA_020854145.1 Deltaproteobacteria bacterium
AGGTCCCACGTCGCCGGGCATCGCATCCGCGCTCGTCGAAACGTCGGGCGTCGCCGCCTCGGCAGGCGTCGCAGCATCCGCGGGCGCGCCGTCGCGTCGTGATGCGTCGAGCCCGATGCCGCCATCGTCCGCCGGACGAGACGCATCGGTGATCGCGCGGGCTCGGGTGTCGCCGCAGGCGCACAAGGTCAGGCCGGCCCCAGCGACGAGCGCCCACCACGACGTCGCGTCACTCCTCCGCCCCACGTGGCCAGGATACCCAATCGCTCGACGGAGGATGCCGGGGTCTGCGATCGCAGTCGCACCGGGCCCGTACGCTCCGACGCCGGAGGAGCGACGCGCCGATCGCGAGCACGACGAGCACCCCAGGGAGCGCGCCTCCGCCCGGCGTGCACGAGCCCTCCGCGACGCGACAGGCGCACCCGCCGCGCGCCCGCCACGCACCCACCGTCGTCGTCGCGTCGCGCGCTCCATCGACGCTCGGCGTCGTGGCGTCGCGGAGCCCTGCCACACACCCGTCGTCCGGGCACACGGCAGCGTCGAGCACAGCGGCATCGCGGGCGCCGGCGTCCCGCGGATCCGCGCACTCCACGCGCGCGCACCGCATCGCGCCCGCGATGCACTGCATGCGCATCGCGCCGCACCCAGAGCCTCCGCTGCCGCCGCACGGCGCGCCCGGCGCCACGCCATCGTCGGCCACACCGTCGCAGTCGTCGTCGAGCCCGTTGCAGCGCTCCTCGAACGGCCCCCTCGCGCCGCGACAGTCGGTCCATGCGCCCGCCGTGCAAGCCCGCACCCCGAACGTGCACGCGCCGACGTCGGAGAAGCCGCAGCGCTCGACGAACGCGTCGACCACGCCGTCGCAGTCGTCGTCGCGCGCGTCGCACGTCTCGATCGTCGGCGCGACTCCGGAGCAGCCGACCCACGCGCCGTCGACACAGCGCTCGATGCCGGGCCTGCACACGCCGACCGGAGCGCCTCCGCACGGACGCTCCAGCGAGCGGCACGACGACGACGACGACGCACGGCTGCCATCGACACAGCCATCGCAGTCGTCGTCGAGGCCGTTGCACAGCTCGGGACTTGCACGGCACGGCTCGCCGCACACGTCGGGGTCGTCGACGATCCCGTCGCAGTCGTCGTCGAGCCAGTTGAAGCAGATCTCCTCGATCTCGCCGCAGGTGCCGCAGCGATTGCGCGGCTCGTCGGAGATCCCGGCGAAACAGTTGTCGTCGGACCCGTCGCAGTCGTCGCCCGGATCGGCACAGGAAGTCGACTCCGAGGTCGGTGCGCCGAGGCGCCCATCGCGATCGCAGTACCGCGTGAATCCGTCGTCGATGGCGCCGTCGCAGTCGTCGTCGCGACCGTTGCACACCTCGACCGGCAACACGTCGCTCACGACCCACGCGAACGCCGCACGCAACTCCGCCGCGCCGGATGCCCGGAACGCGCGCGTGCCACCGGGCGCGTGCGTTCCGCCGGCGGCGGCGAGTGTCTCCAGGCTCGCTGCTGCGTCCGCGCTGTCGACGTCGTACGCGATGACCGACGTCCGGACGTCATGCCTCGCGCCGGCGTAGGGCACGTCGCGCAGCTCCGCCGCGCGTGCTGCGGGATCGCCGCCGCACGTGTCGCCGCCGCTCGCGACGACGACCACGCGATACGGCCTGCAGGTCGCGTGCGGGTCGTCCGCGAAAGGCGATGGTTGCGCCGGGTGCCGCACGGTCTCCGTCGCGAGATCGCCCGCGAGATAGCGGCGCACCGTGCCGAGCGCGCCTGCGAGCGGCCGCGGGCTGGCAACGTCCAGCTCCGGATCGAGCGGGAACGCGCAGCGACCGTCGGCCCAGCGCAGCACCTCGGCGGCGGTCTCGTCCGCGGGCGTCACGACGACATCGGCCGCGTCGTGATGTCGCTCGCGCAACGTCGCATCGTCGGTCGCATCCTCGGTCGGCTCGGGCCAGCACGTGTCATCGCAAGCATCGGGCGGACACGGGGCCACGCAGTCGCCGTGCTCCCCGAGGCCGCCCGATGTCACGCACCCGGTCGGACGCGTCGAGGTGTCGCAAGCGCGCACGTGGAACCGCACCAGTCCGAACGCCACCTCGCCGGTCGATGCGACGACCTCGCGCAGCGCACATTTGACGTCGTTGGCGCGGGTTCGCGGGTAGCCACAGTCGTTCGTCCCGGATCCCGTGGACGCGCCCATCGCGCCCGAGGTGTCGACGAGCACGAGCACGTACGGCAGCACCGATCGGAACCTCATCCCCGACGCCGACCACGACGATCGATGGCGCACGAAGGAAGTCTGCCCCATCGCTTCGTCGGGCGCGGGCCAGGCGCAGGCCGACCGCTGGCCCGGCGAGCGAAAACGTCGCGACGCCGCGCGAGACCTCGCGGCCTGGAGCGCCGACTCGCGGCGCCGAACGGCGAAGCACCGTGCGCCGTGGCACGCTCGACCGCGTGACCACGCTGATCCTCTCGCCTCGCTACACCGAGGACTCCAGCCTCGTGCGCGACGCGGCGCTCGCGGCCGGATGGCGCGTCGAGCGCGTGCAGGGCTGGCGCGTGCCCGAGCACTCTCGCGAGGACGCGGACATCGCCGTCTATGGAGAGCCGCTCTTCGCCGCGGTGGTCGCCGACCAACTCGGACGCGTGCTCCTCGAGCCGCCATTCGCATGGCTGACCACGATCCCCGCCAGGCATCTCGGCAGGGCGGTCCGTTTCGCGACGCTCGCCGAGGCCCGCACGGTCGAGCGTCCTGCCTTCGTCAAGCCCGCCGACGACAAGTGTTTCCCCGCGCGTGTCTACCCTTCCGGCGATGCGCTCGGTGGCGCGCGGGTGCCGCTCGACACGCCGGTGCTGATCGCCGATCCCGTCGACATCGAGCTCGAGCTCCGCTGCTTCGTGCTCGACCGTCGCGTCGAGACGCTGTCGATCTACGCCCGCGACGGTGCGCTGGCTCGCGACGGCGACGGGAGCTGGCCGGCGACCACGCGCGAGCTGGAAGACGCCGGCGCGTTCGCGCAGCGCGTGCTCGAGGATCCCGAGGTCTCGCTCCCGTCCGCGGTCGTGGTGGACGTCGGCCGCCTGCGCGAGGGCGGCGAGTGGGTCGTCATCGAGGCCAACCCCGCTTGGGGCTCCGGCATCTACGGCTGCGACCCGCATCGCGTCCTGCGCGTCGTGCACCGCGCATGTCTGCGGAGAGACCAGCTCTCGGCCGACGACCGCCGCTGGATCGTCGAGCGCGCAGCGTGAGCCACCCGAGCGCGCGCGGCGCGAACGCCCACGCCCCGAGCGTCTCGTCGCGCGAGTGGTGACGCGAGCGCCCGTCCGCGCCCGACCTGCCGAACGCGAGCCGCCAGAGCTCGTGCAGCACGGTCAACGCGAGCTCTTCCGCGGAGCGGAACGCCAGCGGACCGAGGAAGAAGCCGGCGTGCACCGAGTCGGTCATGCCCGAAGCCGGGAGCTCCGGCGCATATTCGATCCGACGCCCCGCGATCACGACCACGACCCCGTGAGCGGCCGCCGCGTGCGCCGCGCGCAGACG
>JADZFZ010000565.1 GCA_020854145.1 Deltaproteobacteria bacterium
CACTCGTTGCCCGCTCCGTCCGCGTCGCGCCACCGTCGGATGCACGCGCCGCCGTAGGCCGCGCACGCGCTCGCGCAGGTTCCGCCGCTCCCGTGGCGCGTGTAGAGCTCGCACTCGGTAGGGGTCTCGACGCAGAGGATGAACCCGCCCAGCCCGCCGTAGATGTCCGCGCAGCTGCGCGGGCCCGCGTCCGGAGGATCCGGCGGGCCCAGGTCCGGCGGGCCCAGGTCCGGCGGGCCCAGGTCCGGTGGGCCCAGGTCCGGTGGGCCCAGATCGGGCGCGCGCGAGTCCGGCGCTCCGAGGTCGGCCGGACCGCCCGTGTCGCCGGCTCCCGCCTCGCGCGCCGCGTCGAAGGACGCGTCTTCCGTCGCGCCATCGGAGCGTGCATCGGGCCCGCCGGCCTCGGCGCCGCCCTCGGCGGGCCCCGCCCCTGCCTCGCGGCCCAGGGCGGCGTCGGGCGTCACGTCTCCGGCGAGCCCGGCGTACCCGCTCCGGTCCATGGCGCACCCCGCCGCGAGGATCGATAGGCTCACGACACGGACGAGCACGGAGTCCCGATGCCGACCCGACACCGGTCCCATTGTCGCTCGATTCGCGCCGGACGTGCGCAGCGCCTGCGCAACTGGGGACGGCACGACGCAGTCCATTCGCTCCTGCCCGAACGGGTCGATCCCGACGGTCCGATCGGCACGCGGAACGATGGTTGCGTCGGAGCGAAGCGATGACCTCGATCCCCCCTCCCCGGCCTCGTGTCGTGCTGCCCCGCGGCAGCGAAGGCCGACGTCGCGTCGTGATCCTCGGTGCCGCCGGGCGCGACTTCCACGTCTTCGAGACGGTCTATCGCGACGATCCGCGCTCGGAGGTCGTCGCCTTCTGTGCGGCGCAGATCCCCGGCATCGCCGGACGCACGTTCCCGCCGAGCCTCGCGGGAACGCGCTACCCGAAGGGGATCCCGATCGTCTCGGAGGATGCGCTCGAGCGCCTGATGAGCGAGCAGCAGGTCGACACGGTCGTGTTCGCCTACAGCGACGTATCCCACGAGGACGTGATGCACCTCGCGTCGCGGGCGCTCGCCGCGGGGGCGGACTTCGTGCTCCACGGGCCCGACCGCACGATGCTGAAGAGCCGCAAGCCGGTGGTGGCGGTGACGGCCGTGCGCACCGGCTGCGGGAAGACGCCCGTCGCGCGCCTGATCGCGAGCATCCTCGAGCGGCACGGCCTGCGGGTCGTGATCGTGCGCCACCCGATGCCTTACGGCGACCTCGAGGCCGAGCGCGTCCAGCGGTTCCAGAGCCGGCACGACCTCGTTCGCTACGACACGACCATCGAGGAGCGCGAGGAGTACGAGACGCACCTCGAGGCCGGCCGCGTCGTCTACGCCGGCGTGGACTATCGCGAGATCCTCCATCGCGCCGAGGACGAGGCCGACGTCGTGCTCTGGGACGGCGGCAACAACGACTTCTCCTTCTTCGCGGCGGACCTGACCTTCGTCGTCACCGATCCGCTGCGGCCCGACGACACGCTTCGTTACCACCCGGGCGAGACGTGCCTGCGCCTCGCCGACGTCGTCGTGATCAACAAGGTCGATGCCGCGTCGGCCGCAGGCCTCGCGCTCGTTCGTGCCGACATCGACCGCGTCCGACCCGGGATCCCGATCGTCACGGCGCGCTCGACGTTGCACGTGGACGGCAACATCGCGGGCCGACGGGTCGTCGTGGTCGAGGACGGTCCCACGCTCACCCACGGGGGCATGACGCACGGCGCGGGCACCGCGGCGGCGCGCCTGCACGGCGCGGAGATCGTCGACCCCCGCCCTCACGCGGTCGGGTCGCTCGCCATCCTCATGAGCGAGCACCCGGACCTCCGGCCCTTGATCCCCGCCACCGGGTACGGGCCCAGACAAGTCGCGGAGCTCGAGGCCACGTTGCGCGCGGTCCCTGCCGACCTGGTCCTGTCCGCGACGCCGATGGACCTCGGCGCGCTCATCCGGGTGGACAAGCCCATCGTGCGCGTGCGCTACAGCGTCGAGCCCGTCGGCGGTCCCGACCTCGACGCGCTGCTCGACCCGATCGTGGCGCGGGCGATCTCGGCGCGCGCTCGCGGAACGGCGAGCAAGGGCGCTGTGGAGGAGCCCTCCGAGGGCGCTCCGCGGCGGCGTTATGTCGTCGCGCTCGGTGGCAACGCGCTCATCCGACGCGGCGAGAAAGGCGACTTCGCCCTGCAACGCGAGCACGTCCTGAGCGCTGCACGCGCCATCGCAGGCGTGCTGGAGCGTGGGCACGACGTCGTCATCACCCACGGCAACGGGCCGCAGATCGGTTTCCTCGCCCTGCAGGCGCAGGCGGCCGAGCCTGCGGTGCCCGCGCCTCCGCTCGACGTGCTCGGCGCCGAGTCGCAGGCGCAGATCGGCTACATGCTCGAGCAGGCCCTGCGCGACGCGCTCCGGGACAGGAACATCTCGCGCGAGGTCGTCACGGTCGTGACGCAGGTCGTGGTCGACGAGGCCGGGTTGCGCAAGCCCGTCAAGCCCATCGGGCCCGTGTACGACGAGGCGACCGCGACGCGCCTCGCGAAAGAGCACGGCTGGACGGTCGCGAAGGACGGCGACGGTTGGCGTCGCTCCGTACCGTCGCCGCGCCCGAAGCGCGTCGTGGAGATCCAGACCGTGCGCGATCTCGTGCAGAGCGGTGCGATCGTGATCGCGTGCGGAGGCGGCGGCGTGCCCGTGGTCGAGCACGAAGGCCGCCTCCGAGGCGTCGAGGCGGTGATCGACAAGGACCTGTCGGCGACGCTCCTCGCCCTCGCGATCGATGCCGACGAGCTCGTCATGCTCACGGACGTCGAGGGCGTCTATCGCGACTATCGCAGCGAGAGCCCGGAGCTGTTGCGCGAGCTGTCGGCCGGGCAGATCGACGTCTGGCTCAATGCCAAGTCGCTCGAGCAAGGCAGCATGGAGCCCAAGTGCCGCGCCGCGATGGAGTTCGTGCTGTGCGGCGGGTCGGTGGCGCGCATCGGCGCCCTCGACCATGCCGTCGAGGTGGTCGCTGGCACCGCCGGCACGCGCGTCAAAGTACGCTGAACGCCGCCCGCCAGAGGAGGAGCCGAACGATGAGTGACCCGTGCATGACCC
>JADZFZ010000566.1 GCA_020854145.1 Deltaproteobacteria bacterium
CCACCCGATGGGTGGGGCGGGATCCGCGCGTTCGCGCCGAGTGATTGACCCACCCGATGGGTGGGGCGGGATCCGCGCGTTCGCGCCGAGTGATTGACCCACCCGATGGGTGGGGCGGGATCCGCGCATTCGCGCCGAGTGACCCTCAGACGGGCTTGCGGCGGGGACCGACGATCTTGAGGACGCGACGGCCTTGCTCGTCGGTGACGGCGGGCAGGACGTGGAGCAGGTCGAGCTTGATGGACTTGCGCGCGCCGGACGGGATTCGGATGAAGATGCCTCCGCCGTCGTCCTCGCCCTCGACCGAGCACAGGCCGAACTGCGGGTGCTCGAGGTAGTCGCCGGGCTCGGGGATCGGATCTTCGTAGAGGATCTCCTCGCCTCGGCGGACCTTCGTCGGGACGATCGCTCGCAGCGCCTCGGGAACGGGTGGCGCCGGCGACGTCGCGATCGGCGTGGGCTTGGGCGCGACCGGCTTGGCGGGTGCGACGGGACGGGCCGGTGTGACCGGGCGGGCGGACGTCATGGGGCGCGCGGCGGGCTGGGGCGCCGACGCCATGCGCGCGTAGGTCTCTTCCATGACGGCGCGTTGCTGCTCGACGGCGGAGGCGGCAGCCACTTCGGCCCAGCTCGGCCCTGCGCTCGCGGACCCGGACACCGGGCTCGGCGCGTCGGCACGCGGAGCAGGCGCGGCCGTCGTGGCTGCGGGTACGGGGGTCGCCGTGCGGATGGGCTCGCCGCGCCGGGAGACCTCGACGGGCGGAGCCACGAACGCGGGCCGCGCGACGGGCTCGGCCTCGAACGCATCGACCACGAGGAGCACGTCGCGCGCGACGCCGTGCACGAGCACTCCCGCGCTCGGCTCGCCGCGCGAAGAGAGGACGACACGCAGCGTGGCGACCGGGCGACCGCTGCTACGCAGCGAGACTTCGCCGGTGAGGCTCACGAGCTCGCAGTCGGCGAGCTCGATCGGCGGACGGCCACCGCCGGCCGTCAGATCGGCACGCTCGAGCGACCCCGTGCCCACGACCACGGCCGTCTCGCAACCCCGACGCGCCAGCTCCTCTTCGAGCCGGCGCGGCAGCTCGTCGCCGTGCTCGAGGCGCATGCGGAAACGATCGACGACCTCCGCGCCGAAGACGCGCATTGGCGGCGGCCTATACCACGGGCCGCGCGCCGCGCGGAAGGAGCATCGTCGAGCTCACGGTGAGGTTGCGGGCGCGGGCGTCGCGCCGGCCGCGGGCACGGGCGGTGTCGCAGGTGCGCCACGACACTCCGCACGCGGCAGCTCGGAGGGTTGATCGCGTCGAATGGTCCACGTGACACCGCCGGGCTGCGCCGCGGCATCGTGTGCGGTCGCGATCAGCGACGCGGGCACGCCGTTGGCCACGAGCGCCTCCATCAAGCGACGCGCGCGGCGTTGCGAGAGCGGCTCGGCCGCAGCCGCTTGTCCGGGACGTGCGGGTGCCGACGGCGCGACCGTCGTCTCGATGACGACGCGATGCCGGCACGCGGTGCCGTGCACGAGGCGCGCGATGGCGGGCACGAGCGGCACGAGCGCACGCGGAAGGACGTCCGAGCCGCGTGCGAACTGCGGCACGCGTCCGGAAACGACGAGGCGATCGTCGACCCAGCGGGCACGCGCTTCACCACGGCGCTCCGGGCAGCCGTCGGCGTCGTCCACGAGGTTGTAGTCCTCCGGATCGGTCGGGCAGCGGTCTTCGGCATCCGCGATCCCGTCGGAATCGACGTCGCGCTCGGGGCAACCGTCCGTGTCCTCGTGACCGTCGCGATCCTCCGGCTCGTTGGTGCATCGATCGTTGCCGTCGGGGATCCCGTCCTGGTCGTTGTCGGGGTCGGGGCAGCCGTCCTCGTCCTCGAACGAGTCCCAGTCCTCGGGCTGATCGTCGCACCGATCGTCGGCGTCGAGCCGGCGGTCCTCGTCGTTGTCGGGGTCGGGGCAACCGTCGTCGTCGCGGAAGCCGTCGCGATCCTCCGCCTGCGTGGTGCAGGTGTCCTCGCCGTCGGCGAGACCATCGTCGTCGTTGTCGGCCTCGGGGCAGCCGTCGTCGTCCTGGAACTCGTCGTGGTCCTCGGGCTGCTCGTCGCACCGGTCGACCGAGTCCTCGACGCGATCGTCGTCGTTGTCCTGATCGGGGCAGCCGTCCTCGTCGTCGAACTCGTCGCGATCCTCGGGCTCGTCGATGCACTGGTCGTCCGCGTCGGGCACGCCGTCGGAGTCGCCATCGAGGCCCGCAGGCGCGTAGCGAACCTCGACCAGCGCGCGAAACGCCGCCGAGGTGATGTCGTCGGTGACGCCGGCGCCGGCGCGCACGGCGATGGAGACGTCGCGCGCGCGGTCGGTCGTGTAGCGCGCGCCGCCCATGAGCTCGATCGGCGAGGCGCCGTCCTCGACCAGCGCGACGAGGGCGCGACCTTCGGCGGAGAGCTCGAGACGACGCGTCGGCAGGAGCTCGAGCGACGCGCCGGCGGCGATCCCGAGCTGGGAGCCCACCACACCGTCGAGACCGAAGCGGCTCGTGCTGCGGATGCGAGCGTCCAAGGTGGCGCCGAGGAGCACCGGGCCCACGCGGTAGCCTCCCGTCAACGCGGGGACGAAGACGACGCCGTCGTCGCCGTTGAAAGCGCGCTCGTCGCCGCTCGGCAAGGTCAGGCCGGCGCTCACGAGCAGACCGGTCCCGTGGTCGGTCTCCAGACGGGGCGCGCGGCGGCGGAAGGTGCGGAGGACGTCCCAAGCGAGCTCGACGCGCACGTCGCGCGAGGCGGTCGTGGGGAGCGCGTCGGCTTCGGACAAGGTCGCGGGCTGCGCGCCTTCGCCGTCTTGCACGAGCGTCACCGGCAGCGCGAGGCCGACCTGGAGGAAGTCGAACAGACCGAGCGACCAGAGGAACTCCGCGGTCACGTGGTGGCCGACGCCGTCGAGCTCCTCGTCGCCGGCCGTCGTGTCGACGAGCACCAGCGGGCGGTGGAGGTACTCGGCCGAAGCGCCGAAGCCGAGCGCGAGGTGCGGCGCGGTCGCGACGTCGCGCACGAAACCGAAGCGGCCTGGTCCCGGCGACGGCCATCGCGTCTGGACGTCGATCGAGGTGTCCGACTGGGCGGACGCCGCTGCGCACGGGACGAAGACGAGCAGGCCCGCGAGCGCCGCGACCCACGGGGCTGGCCGGAGCATAGGCATGGCGCGCGTTGTACCACGCGCCCGTTGCGCGGATCGCGGCCGGCAAG
>JADZFZ010000567.1 GCA_020854145.1 Deltaproteobacteria bacterium
CAGGTGCGCGATGGGGGCGAGCTCGCGCCACCACTGCTCCTTGGGTCGCTTGTTCTCCAGGTCCATCAATCGGCCAATCGCCGTGAATGGCGTGAAGACGAACTTGCCTTGCTGCATGCCGAGGAACGATGCATCCGTGCCGCCGCTCTCGGTCTCCGCGATCAGGCGCTCCACGCAGGTAGCGGCCATGCGCGTGGCCAGGATTCGGTCGAACGGGCTCGGATCGCCGCCCTGCTGCAAGTGTCCCAGAACCGCCTGACGGACGTCGAACAGGTCGCCTCCTTCCTCCTCGAAGAGCGCGCACATGAAGGGTGTCGTGTAGAGATCGTTCGCGTTCTCGTTGCGGATCAAGAGCCCTAGACGCTTGCCGCGCCGGAAGCCGTTCATCAGCGCTTCGAGGTCGCGTTGCAGATCGGCGAGCGTGACCCCGTCTTCGTGCATGTAGACCTTCTCTGCACCCGTCGCGAGGCCGCTCATGAGCGCGAGATATCCGCAGCGGCGACCCATCACCTCGACGACGAAGCAGCGTTGCGAGGCGACTGCCGATGTCTTGATCTTGTCGACCGCCAAGACGATGTTGTTGAGCGCGGTGTCGCTGCCGATCGAGAGGTCCGAGCCAGGTAGGTTGTTGTTGATGGAGACTGGCATACAGACCATCGGGAGGTTGAACGCGGGGAATCGCTCCCGCTCCGCATACAGCTTCCCGATTGCGGAGTAGCCGGACCAACCGCCGATCATCAGGATGCCGTCGATCCCGTGTGTCTCGATCTGGCGGGCAATCGTGTAGAGCTCGCGATCGGCGGGCTGGTGCCGCTGGGTGCCGAGCTCGGCGCCTCCGCGGCTCGCCCAGCCGTTGACGCTCATCCAGCCCATCTCGAGGAAGTCGCCTTCCACGAGACCCTTGAAGCCGTTGCGCACGCCGAGCACGTGGTGCCCGCGATCGAGCGCGATGCGCAGCGCCGCGCGGACGGCGGTGTTCATGCCGGGAGCGGGGCCGCCCGCGTGCAGGAAGGCGAATCGTCTGCGCTTCATGCCTTCCGCGGGGGGGTGCGGCAGCGCACGCACGATGGTGCGCAACGTGCGTTGCGCGGACTCGAAGCCCCGGCCGCGCAGCGCCACCGCGCGTTCGAAGTCGTGCGCCCGGATGTGCGCCTCGACCGAGCGCGTCTCTTCCACGCACCGCATGAGAGGCTCGCGCGAGACGCGGTTGTACCGCATGCCGATGAGCACCGGCTCGGCGCCGGGCGGGTGCGTGAGGAGCTCCTCGACCGCGGTGTACCCGAGGAGCGTGCCCATGTAGCGGTCGAACGCGCTGGGAGCACCGCCGCGCTGGACGTGACCGAGGATCGTCACGCGCACCTCTTCGCGCAGCCTCTCGGCCAGCACGCGCCGTACGTGCTCGGCCGTGATGGGATTGCCGTTCCGATCGATCGCGCCCTCGGAGACGATCACGATCGAGTCTCGCCGGCCCGCACGTCGCCCCGTCGCGAGGCGCTCGCACATCATCGACTCCCAGTCGTCGACGTCGGGGGGCGACTCGGGGATGAGCACCCAGCTGGCGCCGGTCGCGAGCGCGCCCATCAGCGCGAGCCAGCCGCAGTGCCGGCCCATCACCTCCACGACGAAGGTGCGCTGGTGGCTGGCCGCCGTGCTGGCGATGGCATCGACGGCCTCGGTGATGCGATGCAGCGCGGTGTCGGTCCCGATGGTGATGTCGGTGCCGCACATGTCGTTGTCGATCGTGCCCGCGAGCCCGACGATGCTGAATGGCAAGACGCTCGTGGCGGCATCGGCGGGCACCTCGCCCGCCGCGGCGAGCTCGGCGACGAGCTCCGTCCACTCGCGCCGCAACAGGTCCGCGCCGGTCAAGCTGCCGTCGCCACCGACCACGACCAAGCTGTCGATGCCCGCGCGCACGAAGTTCGCGGCCGCCGCGCGACGTCCTTCGCGCGACCGGAAGCGATCGGAACGCGCGGTGCCGATGACGGTGCCGCCCTGGTGGATGATGCCGCCGACGGACGACCAGCTCATGGGCACGATGCGATCGCCGCCGGCGACGGCGCCCTCGTAACCTTCGCGGATGGCGAACACGCGCGCGCCGCGTGCGAGCGCCGTGCGGACGACCGCGCGCACGGTCGCGTTCATGCCGGGCGCGTCGCCGCCGCTCGTGAGCACGGCGACGGTGCGCGAGGACGCGGCAGGGATGGTCATCGGCTCTCCTCGGTTGCTGCGCCGCGGCCGCCGCCGGTCGCTTGCGAGGGAGTCGCATGCGTGGGCGGGTCGACGGAACGGGCGCGAAATGCGTTGAGCGCGGCGATGGTCTCGTGGATCAGCTGCTCCTGGTAGCGGTAGCCCATCTCCTGCCCCATCGGGACGAGCATCGACAGCGAGTAGGCGCGCGACCTGTCCGCGAGCGCGACGAGCCGCTTGGTGACGTCGTCGATCTGGGCTCGGACGTCCGGCTTCTTCAGGTCCGCGCGCGGCTCCATGCGCTCGATGTCGCCGAGCGTCGTCTCGGGACCGAAGATGGCGCGCACCTCGCGCTCGAGGCTCACGCGCTGCGCATCGACGCGCCACAACCGGAAGCGATGCCCGAAGCCCATCACGTTGAAGAGCACGCTGATGGACATGACGATGTACACCCAGTTGCCCGGCGGCATGATGTCGACGAGCCACGGCGCGTACTCGTCCGCGATCTCGGGACCGTTGTGCTCGAAGTAGCCGGCCGCCGCCGACGCGAGGGTCAACCCGGTCAGGTTCGGCGTCTGGCGATTGTGCAGCACGAAGTCCGGGAATCGCCGCGCGAGCACGCCCAGCATGCCCATCGTCTGCGAGCGCGACGCGCACCCGTTGCCGACCACGAGCGTCTCGATGCGCAGAGCGGGCACGTCGCGCGGCGGCAGCATGCGCACGGGATCGTATTGCCCGGCGCCGATGGCGCCGGTGCGCAGCTGCGTGATCCGCCGCGCGATGGAGTCGAGGTGCGCGAGCTCCGCGAGCTGAAGGCCGCGCTCCCGGACCGCGCGCGACACGATGGCCGCGTCCTCGTCGATGACGAGCATGGCGAGATCGAGCTCGCCGCGCGCCGCGAGATCGATCTGCTCCGCGAGCGTGTGGTGGCTGAGCGCCGCCGCGAGCGGCCGGACCTCCGGCAGACCGAAGATCTGACGCGCCACGCGCGCCGTGCCGCTGGCCGCCGGCCCGATCCCGATGCGCAGACGCGCGAGCTGCCGGAGCTCCGTCAGCCGCGACGCGTCGCGCCCGAGGAGCACGATGGACTCCGCGTGCGCGAGGCGTCCGACCAGCTCGAGCTCGGGCGCCGAGGCCCAGTCGCCGCCGTCCTGCACGAGCCCGAACTGGACCTCGCAGTTGCCCGACGAGGCCGCGGCCGAGAGGCGCCGCATGTTGTCGACCGAGCCCTGCGTCGCGACGTTCCCGATCTGCCCGCGATGACGTCTCGCCTCGGCGGCCAGCGAGTCGACGAGCCGATGGTAGTTGCCGTCGCGCGATCCCGAGACGACCTGCGCGTCGAGGTGCGCGAGGCTCCGCCCGAAGTCGACGCGCGAGACGAGGAAGCCCACGATCGCCAGCAACAGCACGCCCGCGGCGAAGCGGAAGCTCGTGCGTGCGTGGAACGGCACCTTGGTTGTTCCCGCCATGGCGCCCGATTGTACGCACCGCCGTTCTTCGTGGCGGAACCACCTTCGCGCTAGGCTCCGCCCGTGCGTCGAACGC
>JADZFZ010000568.1 GCA_020854145.1 Deltaproteobacteria bacterium
AAAAAGAAGCCCCTCTCCCGGGACGCGAGAGAGGGGCAAGCGGGGGGTGGAGGATCGGAGAGAGTCTTCGTGGATCAGCGGCCGCCGGCGGCGGCGATGCACGCGGAGAGATCCGCGTTCGGCGTCCAGCCGCACGAGCCGTCGCCCTGACGCTCGCAGGTCGCGAACGACTCGCGGTAGCACGCATACTCGGGGCGGAACTCGCAGGTCGTGATCACGCCCTCACGGTCGGAGCAGACCTGGCTCGAGCAGCCGCCGACGTAGCACGGGGCAGCCGGCGTCTCGGGGCACGAGAGCACTTCCCACCCGCACGAGCCGTCCTCGTTGCGGAGGCAACGACCGGTCGGCCCGGAGGTGTGCTCGCCGTCGGGGCACAACATGTTCGCGAGCCCGAGCGCAGGGCCGCACAGGTGCTCGGGGCAGACCGCATCGTCGCTCGCCGGGACCATCTCGCAGCGGTTCGACTGACACGCCGGGCGCTCGTCGCGGCAGAGATAGACCGCCGGGCAAGCGATCGGCCGCGTCGGATCGCACTCGGGCGCCACGTCGTCGGCGTAGCTCGCGTTGACCGCGCGCGTGCGTCCGCCGCTGCTGCACGGGCAGCAGCCGGTTCGCACGGACACGCAGTCCTCGTCGGACTCGCAGAACGTGATCGGGTCGATCGCCTCGCAGTACGACGGGCACGGCGCGCGGATGCAGACGACGCGGTTGCACGCGCTGCCGTTGGGGCACGAGTCGTCGCCGCCGCACTCCACGCGGCACTCGGCGCCGGTGCACCCGAGGGCGAGCGTGAACGAGCCCGGCTCGCCGGAGTACTCGCGGGCGAGCACGAGGTAGGTGCCGTCGCCGGGCAACCGCGCGGTGATGCGCGAGTTCAACGTCCCGGCCGAGTCGTCGTTGATGGCGATGGGACGTGCACCCGTCCACGAACGCCCGCGCTGCGGGCCGTAGAGGTAGAGAACGGGGTCGTTGTCGTGACCGGTCAGATCGAGCTGGACTCGCGCCCCGCGTCGCCCCGTAAAGAGGTAACCTGCAAAGCCTCGATCGGCGTACCGGTCGTCTCGCGACTCGCCGTACGCGATGGTTCCGCGGAGCTGGAGCCGGCGGGTGAACGAGTCGGCGCTGTCGTCGCCGTCGGCGAACGCCGGATCGTCCAGCGCCTCCTTGGCGCCACCGGCGTCGACGGCGCAGCCGGCGAGCACCAGCGTGATGAGCAATGAAGAAGTGGAGCGCATGCGACCTCTCTTTCGGTGCACCGCGACGTCGCGGGCGCACCGCTGCCGAGCCACGAGCGACGGCTCGCGGCGAGTGTCCGATCGACCACCCAGGCGTCGGCGTCGGACGACGCGGCGCTGAGCAACCGGCGCGCCATGACGCAGCGCGCGAGATCGCCCCGTCGTGGGGTCGGATCACCTGGCCGGCCGAGGCGCCGTGGCTGCTCGGCTAGCCGCGTCCGCCTGTCACGGACGCCTGCGTTTCCGCGGCAGCGAGCGACCGCCAGGCAGACTCCGTCCGCGCGTTGCGGGCCGTCTCGGCCACGCGCATCAGGCGCAGATCACGCTCGAAACGGGAACGTTCCTCGACGGGGGCTTTCTGCCAGCGAGGCATCGTGCTCGCGACGAGCTCGCGCGACGCGGCGATGAGCCCGGCGAGCGCGACGTGGACCGCTGCGTCCGACGGCGGCGCGAGCGCCAGCGTGTGCGCACCCGCCACGAGCGAGACGAGCCGCTCGATCTCGACGGGCTCCCATCCGTCGCGTCGCGCCACACGCACGAGGAACGACAGCAAGGCCGCGTGGACGTGCACGTCCTCGATCGTGCGAAACGGCTTCAGGTATCGATCGTAGCCGTCGCCCTCGAGGACCGCGCTCGCGTCGACGCGCACGTCGTCGAGCCGTACGGCCGCGTGGGGCACCTCGGACGCAAAAGGTAAATCCGGCAATGGCTCCAGCGTAACGCCCGCGGTGTGCACGGGCACACGCACGAGCACGAGCCGCGGCCTGCCGTCGGCGCCCGTGCCGCGCGTCGCCACGATCAGCAGCTCGTCTGCGAGCGACGCGAGCGTCACGAATCGTTTGGTCCCGTCCAGACGCAGGCGACCGTCGGGCGCCTCCTTCAGCGTCGTGTGGATCGCGCGTGGGTGCGCGCCGCCTTCCTCGGTGGCGCACAACGCGACTCTCGCATCGGCGGGCAACACCCCGACGAGCGCTCCGAGCGCGGCGTGGTAGCCCGCGGCGAACGCGAACGCGATCCGATCGGCCGCGTAGCCGCCGAGGATCGCGCGTGCGATCGGCGACGCGGGTGACGTCGCCAGGACGGTGCGGTGATGGTCCCACCAGGCGGCGACGTCCGGAGTCTCGACGGCACCCGTCGGTCCCGTGAGGAGCGAGCGAAGCAGCGCGTGCATCGAGCGATGCTACTCGCCCGTCGACGATCCGCCGCAGCGGGCGCGGAAATAGGCTCCGACCGCGATGCGTAGGTGGGGACGAGCGACACGGCGAGCGGAGAGATCGTCGGGGCTCGCCATCTCGCGTCGCGACGCCCGATACCGGTTGGAGAGGTCTCCGCCCCAAGGCGCGCGCGCAACCATCGACCTCCGCGCCGCGGAGGTTCCGGAGGAGCCATGTCCATCCATGCTCGTATCGGCGCGCTCGCATCGGCGTCCGTCCTCGTGCTTCTCGCGTCCCGCGCTTCGGCCGAAGATGCCGCGGCCTCGTCGCATCGCGATCGCGTCGCGTTGGGCGGTGACGTCCACGTTCGCCGCGGCGAGCGCGTGCGCGACGCAGTCGCGATGGGTGGCGACCTCACGGTCGAAGGTGTCGTCGAAGGCAGCGCGGTCGCGATGGGGGGCGACGTCCGGGTCTCGGGATCGGGCGAGGTGCTCGGCGACGTGACCGCGATGGGTGGCGCGCTCGTCGTCGAGCCCGGCGGGCACGTCGCGGGTGCGCGTGTCGAGCTCGGTGGGCCCGGGCCCGTGGCGCGCGGTCCCCGAGCGACGAGCTTGCCCGCGGTGCCCGGCGGGCGTGCGGCCGACCGATGGTTCTGGGCGTCCGCGGCGAGGTCCGCGGCGCAGTGGGCGCTTCTCTTCGTCCTCGGGCTCGTCCTGCTGGGCTTCGCCCCCGAGCGGCTCGATGGGACGACCCATGCGGTGCTGCGAAGGCCGCTGCCCGCCCTCGTGACGGGCGTCCTGGTCGCGGTCGGCGCGGTGACGGCCACGCTGGTGTTGGTGCTGACCGTGCTCGGCATCCCCGCGGCCATCGTGCTCGCCCTCGCCGCCGTGGCCGGCGGCTACCTGGGCCTCGCCGTCAGCGCGCGCGCGATCGGCGGCGTCTTACCCTTTGCGGTGCTGCGCGATCGGCCCGCGGGCCAGCTTGCCGCGGGTGTCGCGAGCTTGTTCGTCGCGTCGTTCGTGCCGGGGCTCGGCGACGCGATCGTGGTGGGATCGGCGCTCGTGGGCCTCGGCGCCGTGTGGCTCACGCGCTTCGGGCGCACCGGATCGGCGTGTACGGCGGCGGGTTCGGGCCCCTACCGCTCGGCCATCGGCGTCTGACGCCGCCCCTGGCGCGCGACCCCGCCCGCGACGCCTGCCGCCGGCTGGAACGAAACACTTGTTTGTGTTCCCCGAGGTGTGTTGTACCCTCCGCCGCGTTCCACGTGGAGTGGGGTCCCTTTCAGGAGGCCATTGGATGTCGAAGAATCTGAGGAACATCGTTGAGGTCGTGATCCTGTCGGCTGGCTTGGCGCTCGGCGCCGCAGCTTGCGGGGATGATGCGGAAGAGCCGGCAGGCGGCGGCGGCGAGACGGGTGGCGAAGGCTCCTGCAGCGGCGGCGGCGGCGAAGGCGGCGGCGGCGAGACCGGCGGCGGCGAAGGCGGCGGCGGCGAGGCCGGCGGCGAAGGCGGCGGCGGCGGCGAGGCCGGCGGCGGCGGCGACACCGGCGGCGGCGAAGGCGGCGGCGAGGCCGGTGGTGAGGGCGGCGGCGGCTGATCGCCTTCCGAGCCACAGTCGCCTGAACCAGGCGCACTCCCCTTTCGAGGGGCTGCAGTACACGGGGCCGTCCGGTCTTCACGATCGGTCGGCCCCGTTCGTTTTCTTGGAGAGGCGCCGTCGCGCGCGCGGGGGGTCGCGCCACGGCGACGCTGGATCGAGCAACATGACGGAGGAACGGGGAATGACGAAGAACCTGAAGTCGATCGTGGAAGCCGTCGTCTTGTCCGCGGGGTTGGCGCTCGGCGCAACGGGCTGCGGTGACGACGCGGAGGAGCCCGGCGGCAGCGGAGACACCGGCGGCGAGCACCACTGCGGTGCCGAGCACGGCGAGCACGAAGGCTCGTGTGGTGCGGGCTCGTGTGGCGGCGGCGGCGAGGCTGGCGGCGGTGGCGAGGCCGGCGGCGGCGGCGAGGCCGGCGGCGGCGGCGAGGCCGGCGGCGGTGGCGAGGCCGGCGGCGGCGGCGAGGCCGGCGGTGGAGAAGCCTCCTGCGGCGGCGGTGGCGGCTGATCGACTCGAGGCCGGGGATGCGTGCTCACGCGATCACGGCAGTGCTGGTCGGCGTCATCTCCGCGGCGTGCTCGGGCGGATCGGGTAGCGCGGGCGGCGCCATCCCGATCGACGATCTGCCGCAGGAGGTGGCCGAGGCGTACTGCGACGTGATCTTCCGCTGCGGTGGGCTGGAGGACGAGCTGGCCCTCGTCAGGCCCATCGCAGGCACCCAAGCGCAATGCGCACGTCTGCTGCGCTCCGGCTTCGAGAACGAGCTCGACGAGACCCTCCGGCGGATCGCCGCGGGACGAGTCCGATACGACGGCGTTCGTGCGCGCGCGTGCGTCGCGCAGGTCGCGACACGCTGCGGCGGCTTCGAGAGCGAAGGCGCCTGTCGGGGCGTGTTCGACGGCACGGTGCCCCTCGGCGGAGCCTGCGAGAGCAGCGAGGAGTGCGCCGGAGACACGTACTGCGAGCACGAAGGGACGTCGGACGGCTGCGGCGTCTGCGCAGCGCGCGCAGCCATCGGCGCGTCGTGCGCATCGGCGAGCTGCACGAACGAGGTGGAGTCGGACTGCAGCTTCGAGTCGGCCGAGCCCACGTGCGTCGAGGTTCGCTACGAGGGCCCGGTTGGAGAAGGCAGCCCGTGCGGCACGTTCACGACCGGCGCCGACCGGACCGTGATCCACTGCGCGACCGGTCATGGGTGCGCCGAGAGCCCTTCGGGCGGCGGCACCTGCGTCGCGCTTCCCGAAGCCGACGGCCCTTGCGGCGAAGACGGCCAGCTCTGCCAGGACGACCAGCTCTGCGTCGCGGGCACGTGTCGCGCGATCACGGTGCAGCGGACCGAAGGCGCGGCGTGCGACCGCGAAGCGCTGGCCGTGTGCGACCCCGCCTTGCGTCTCTCCTGCGAGGACGGCGTGTGCGTTCGCGTCGGCGATGGCTCCGAAGGCAGCGCGTGCGCAGGCGACGACCTGCTCGACATCGGCTGTGACGCCGGCCTCGTCTGCGTGGACGGGCTCTGTCGCCGACCCGCAGCCGACGGCGCGCCCTGCCAGCGTGACCGCGAGTGTGCGAGCGACTACTGCGACGACCCCGACGGCGATCTGACGGGCACGTGCGGGCTCGAGCCGCGGCTCTGCGAGTGAGGCACCGGTGGGCCCGCTCGTCGTCACCGCCACGATCACGATCCCCGCGAGCGATCTCGCATGGACGGCGGTCCGCGCCTCGGGGCCGGGCGGGCAGAACGTCAACAAGGTGTCCTCCAAGGTCGACCTCCGGTTCGACCTCGAGGGCACCTCCGTGCTCGACGCCGCGACCAAGGCGCGTCTGCGCGCACAGTGCGCGTCGCGCCTGGACGCGGACGGTCGGCTCGCCGTGGTGGAGCAGTCGACGCGTGACCAGGCGCGAAACCTCGAGCTCGCACGCGAGAAGCTCCGCGCGCTCGTCCTTCGCGCGCTCGAGGTCCCGAAGCGCCGACGTCCTACGCGTCCATCGCGTCGCGCCGTCCAACGGCGGCTCGATGCCAAGCACCACCAGAGCGACAAGAAGCAGGCACGCAAGTCGGGCTCGGGCGACTGAGGGGCGTGAATCGCGCCGAGGGCCGCGCCGTCAACGAGGCGCGGCTTCGTCCTCGCCTGCGTCGGCCGCGCGCTTGGCGTGATCCTTCTCGAGCTCCATGCGACCGGTCAGCCGTTCCCAGATGTGCCAGGCTCCGACGAACGCGACGTACGCCATCACCACGCCGATGGCGTACAGGTCGTAGAGCATGACCTTCGCGAAGACCTGGTTGAGCTCGGGAGACGAGTCGCGCGTGGCGACGAAGCCGATGAACGCGAGCACCAGGATCGCGACCGTGCCCCCCCAGATGGCGAAGAACCACTTCATGACGAAGCCGAAGATGTGGGCCGTGGCGCTCGCCGGGTCAACCGCGCTCGCGATGACCTTGCTGTCGCCGGTCGCGGCGCCCGCGCAGTCGCGACGCGGGTCGGTCGTGATGGTCCATGCGTGGCTCTTCGGGTCGCGATGCCCGGACCGCGGCGGCCGCGGCCGGCCCAGCCGGGCCCATCTCGACGTCACGATCGAGCTGGCCGGCGAACGTCGCTCGATGCGCGTTCGTTGTCCCAACCGGCGCTACGAGATCTCCGGCGAGCCGAGCACCACGGTGCGTCTGAACGCGCCGCGGCGCGGCGATCACCCGATGGTGATCACGGCGGGGAGGCGGACGTTGTGGCGTGGGAGGGTCGGCGAGCGCCAAGGCAGGTTCGTCCTCGTCGAGGTGCACGAGCGCGGGCGCATGACGACGGCCCGCGTCTACGTCCGTCGCCGGCGTCCCGACTACGAGGAGTGACCGCTCGGCGGCCGTTCGCCTCGAGCTCGTCGGAGGGCGCGACGGCGTGCTTCGACGAGCTCGGCACGACCGGTTCCGCCTTCACGCCGGCTTGCCGAAGAGCGGCGGCAACGCGAGCTCGATCGCGTTGTCGACGATGTGCACCGACTGGATCGGCAGCATGTCGCCCACGGGGTTTCGCGAGCGTCCGAGCGCGCGCAGGTCGACCCGCAGCAGGCCGGGCCCTTCGCGCACGACGGCGACCTCGAGCGACTCCGACGACGGCAGCACCTCGATGCCGAGGCGTGCCGCGATCGTCGCCGCGATCCCGGCGGCCGCCTGACGTGCCCACGCGGCGCGATCCAGCGCTTCGGGCTCGATCGCCAGCGTGAGCTCCTTGCCGCCGCGTGGCGCGAAGATCGCGTGCTCCACCGCGAAAGCCGCGTGGACGCGCGTCCCATCGTCGGTCGTGCCGTCCACCAGGACGAGCTCGGGCACGCAACGGACCCCGACCTCCGCCAGACGGGTCGCCCGTCCCACGGTCGTGGTGAGCTCCGACGCCATGATCCGCAGTCGCCCGCGCCGCAGCGCGTCGGCGATCATCGGATCGCGCGCGCTCCGCCAGATGGCCGCCGCAGTCGGCGAGGCGCGCTCCACCGCTCTCCCCGCGCGCGACAGCAGACCGCGCAGGCTCGGGCGCTTCACGGCGGCCGCCGTTCCGGCTTGCGCCGATCGGCAGCACGGAGGGCCGCCCAACGGCGAACGACCGCGGGAGCCGCGAGGAACAAGGCGCCGCCCAGGAACGCGAAGATGGCCGTGCGCACGGCCGGGCTGTCGGGGTCGTGCCCGCCGGGGCTCGTCGCGTAGCGATGCAGCCCGAAGAGCATCAGGCCCGCGCCGACCGTGTACGCGAAGGCGATTGCCGTCGCGACGCGGGGTCCGCTCAAGGCACGACCTCCGCGGTCGACGTGATCTCGGCCGTGGGCCGATCACGCGCGACCTCGGCCGTGGGCCGATCGTGCGCGTCGCCGGGATGGGCGTGCGCTCGCGTCGCATCGCGAGCCGCGCGGACGCTCGCGAGATCGAGCGCGTCGACCGGCTCACCGTCGCCGAGCACGAAGAGTCCGGTGCGCACCACCGCCATCGGGAACCGCGGCGCGTGTTTGGCGACCGGCCGACGGACCGCGCTCGGGGCCAGCGCTGGCCCTCTGGAACCATTGGAGATCACAGCGCTTTCCGGATCGACCTCCCTCTGCCCGCGGGGGGAGAGGGTCGTCGTGAGGGGCGAGCGCTCCGGCTCTCCGAAGAGCGCCTCGACGACCTCGGAGGGTCGCGTGCTGCCCTGCCCCGTGATGCGCAGGTCCATCTCGATGGGGACGAAGCGTCCGACGATCCCGGCCTCGTCGAGCGCCGCGCGTCCCGCGCCGACGCGCACGTCCATCAGATACGAGCCGACGTCGATGGAGCGGCCGACGCCGTCGATCTCGCGCCGCACCCGCAGCTCGCGTCGTCGCGCGTCGGCCACGCGCGCCGCGATCGCTGCGACCCACGCCTCGGGCGCCGCGCCGTCGTCCACGCCGAGGCCGAGCGCCGCGAGCGTCGAGAAGGGCAGCGCCACCACGTAGCGGCCGAGCTCGACGATGCGCGAGACGGACGCGTCTTCGGGCCCGAGCGCGACCGCCGCGAGCATCTCGAGCCCGTCGGGCGAGACCTGCGAGAGCGACGCGACGAGATCGTCTCCGATCGGTCCGTCCCCCAGCATCTTGACGTCGAGCAGCTCGCGCAGCCCGCTGATGCCGAGCGACAGCGCCGGCCCGAACGTCAGCTCGGGCAACGGGTGGAAGCCGTCGGAGTAACGGAGCCGTATGCCCGCGCGCCGGAAGATCCGCGGCAGGATGCGCACGAGATCGAGGTGCGAGACGAACGCGCTGCGACCGACCTTCCGGTACGCGAGCCGTACGCGACGGAACGCGCCCTGGTCCTCGCGTTTCGGAGGAGTCCGCTTGGTCGTGTCCTTCGGTCCGCGGGCCGGTCGAGGGCGCGGCGCCACGGGCTCGCGTGCGTCGAGCTTGCGCAGGTACACGAGCCGCTCTTCGCGCATCTGCGTCAGGTCGCACGCGACGCCGCAGTCGTAGCAGACGAGCTTCCGGTGGTCGGGCTCGGCTTCGCGCAGGCTCTGGTGCTGCACGAACATGCCCGCGACCTTGCCGCACGGCGGGCTCAGCCGGCTCGCGAGCGCGCGCCGGTGCTCGCTGGCGAGAAAGCCGTCCTCGAGGCCGACGTCGAGGTGGTCCCACGGCAGCCGCGAAGTGACCGGAAGCGTCCCGAGGTAGAGCGACGGATCGACGCCGCAGGCATCGAAGGCACGCCTCCACCGATCGAGGTCGAGGTGCTCGTCCCACGAGTCGAAGCGGGCCCCTTCGCGATAGGCGTGCTCGAGCACCGCCGCGAGCCTCCGGTCGCCGCGCGCGAAGACACCTTCGAGGACCGACCCGCCGGGATCGTGCAGCCGCAGATCGACGCGGGCCTTGCGTCCGCCTGGCTTGCGTCCGCGATCGTCGGAGCCCCGCGCCGGCGCCGCCTGGTCGGCGCGATCGAGGAACACCTCGCGTCGCTCGACCGGCGCGTCGGACGCCGCCGTCGCGCGCAGCAGCGCCTGCTTGCGCTCGACCTCCGAGAGCGAGTCCATCGCGCACCACTGAAACGGCGTGTGCGGCTTGGGCACGTGCGTCGAGACGCTCACGGTCACGCGCGCGTTCGCACGCGGCGCCACCTCGCGTGCGACGGCGAGCGCACGCTCTCCGGTCTGCACGATGCCGACGACGTCCTCGTCCTCCTCGGTCGGCAGGCCGATCATGAAGTAGAGCTTCATCTTCGACCAACCGCGCGAGAACACGCGCCCGGCCGTCTCGAGCAGCTGCGCCTCCGTGACGTTCTTGTTCACCACGTCGCGCATGCGCTGCGTGCCCGCTTCGGGCGCGAACGTGAGGCCCGTCGCGCGCTCGCGCGAGATGTCGTCGAGCACGTCCTCGCCCAGGCCGTAGGCACGGAGCGACGAGACTGCGAGCGACACCTTCTCGCCCGCGAGACGTTCGCTGACGCGCTTGACCAGCGGGCCGATGCACGAGTAGTCGGCCGTCGAGAGCGAGGTCAGCGCGGCCTCGTCGTAGCCGCCGTGTCGGATGGCCGCGGTGATCGCCGAGACGATCTCGTCGGGATCGCGCTCGCGTACGGGCCGATAGATCATCCCGGCCTGACAGAATCGACAGCCCTCGGTGCAGCCGCGCGCGATCTCGAGGCTGACGCGATCGAAGACCGCTTCGGCCGACGCGACCGGTCCCTTGGTGGGCAGCGGGAACCGCGACAGATCGCGCACGAGCGCCCGGTCGACGCGTGCGGGCACCCCCGGATGGAGCGGCCGATCCACGACCTCGAGGCCGTTCGCGTCGTCGATGCGCGTCGCGTAGAGGGACGGCACGTAGACTCCGCCGAGCTTCGCGATCGCGATCAGGCGCTCGCGCCGAGGCATCCCCGATCGCCTCAGCGTGCTCCAGGCCAGCGCGACCTCGACGCATTTCTCCTCGCCGTCGCCGATGACGATCGCGTCGAGGAAGGGCGCGATCGGCTCGGGGTGCGTGGCGACCGGGCCGCCCGCGAGCACCAGCGGGTCATCGTCGCCGCGGTCCGCGGATCGCAGCGGGATCCCGCCGAGATCGAGCATCGCGAGCACGTTGGTGTAGTTGAGCTCGAACTGCAGCGAGAAGCCCACGACGTCGAAGTCGCGCAGCGGGCGCGCCGACTCGAGCGACACGAGCGGGACCCGGTGCTCGCGCAGACGTGCCTCGAGGTCGGGCCACGGCGCGTAGCAGCGCTCCGCGAGGCAACGGGGGTGCTCCTGCAAGATCGCGTAGAGGATCCGCAGCCCGAGGTGGCTCATGCCGATCTCGTAGACGTCCGGGAACGCGAGGCAGACGCGCGCCTCGACGGAGCCCCACGGCTTGGCGACCGAGCCGTGCTCGCCGCCGAGGTAACGTGCGGGCCGCTCCACCTCCGCGACGAAGGCGGCATACGGATGTGCGGTGGAGCCGAGCTCCGACACGGCGGGAGTGGGGATCGTCATCGTGCGAACGGCAAGCCAAACAGGCGCGCCGCGATCGCGCAAGGCCCGAGCGACTCGGTGCTCGAGTGGTGTTTCGAGCGGGAGCGGACGCCGCTGCCGATGCCTCTCACTCCGAGAACGTGAAGTCGACGGTCGCAGTGCCGCTCGCGGCCACGGTCGCGCTGCCGGTCTGCACGACGGGATCGGAGAAGGTCGGACGCCCGGCCGCGGTGCCCGTGACGCGCCATCCCGTGTGCCAGGCCTTGATCGTGTAGGTGCCGGGCGGGACGCCCTCGATGCGGTAGGTGCCGTCGTCGCCGCTGACCGCGTAGTAAGGGTGCGGCGCCACGTGCGCCCAGCCGACCATCCAGGGATGGACGTCACAGACGATGCGGGCGACGCCTTCGCGATCGGCGCGCCGCCGCGTGGTCATCCCGCGGATCGGCTGCGCGAGGTTGAACCACGTCTCGTCGCCGGCGTAGTAGCCGTGCACGTTGTGCAGGCCGCCGTCGCTGTTGCGGAGCGCGAGCTCGCGGCCGAGCCCGACCACCTGCACGATCGGGTGATAGACGCAGCGCTGCTGGTCCATCATCGGGGGCTCGGGGGGGAAGTCCTTGCCGGAGCGGATCCCCTCGATGAAGACGACGGTGTCGGGGACGACGTCGCCCTCGCCGATCCGGAGCGCGGGGAACGGCACCTCGGTGCCGCACATGTCCTGGTTTCGCGTGATGGGCAGGGGCGCGAGGGCGGGGCGTGCGCCCGACCAGCGGATCGTGCCCGAGATCGTCCCACCGTCGGCGACGGCGACGACCGTGTAGCCGGACGGGTTGGCCGCGGGCTGCTGCGCGGGCTGCTGCTTGGTCGGGCCCTCGCCGGGCGCGGGGCGCGGGCCGCTCGGGCCCGACGGCTGTCCCGGGGCTGCCTTGGTGGCGCGCGCCTCGAGGCGTGCCTCGCGATCGGCCCGTCGACGTGCGGCCTGCGCCGCGTGCTCGTCGCGGATCCCGTTGACGTGGCTGCAGTAGACCAGCGGGATCGCGACCAGCGCGATCGCGACCGTCCCCGCCGTGGCCAGGAGGAGGGGCGGCGGCAGCGGGGCGCGGGGCTCCGCGGTCGAGGGCTCCGCGGCGGGAGCATGGGCCTGGCTCTCGGAAGGATCGTGCGCGTCGCTCACGGCGGCGAGTGGTGCTCGGATCGGACGTCGCGGTCAAGAGGGACCATCGAACCGAGCGTCTCGCGAAGGCGTGGATTCACGCCCTTCGCTGGCGCTCGGGCGTGTTGCGACTTGGCCGTCGCCCGCTGGCCGCGGGCTCGGGCTCACTCGGAATTCCGGCCGCGCCCATCGACGCGCGTCCCCTCTCCCCGCGCAGCGGGGAGAGGCAGGGTGAGGGGCCGGTGGCGCGAATTCCGGCCGCGCCCATCGACGCGCGTCCCCTCTCCCCGCGCAGCGGGGAGAGGCAGGGTGAGGGGCTGGTGGCGTGAATTCGAGCGAGCGTCTCGCGAAGGGCGTGATGAACTCGCGCGAAACGGCTGGCAACCATCCCCCTCCGTGGACCCGCACGACACGAAGATCATGCTTCGGCGTGCGGGCAGGGCAGCGTCGAGGCCACATCGCCGTACCGAAATGGGCGCGCCTGTGGAAAGAACGTTGACCACCGGGATGCGGTTCGGTACAAACGACCCGCCGAGCTTTCTGCATACCCTGCAGACCACTTTCGATATCTTGTACTTGCTTAGGAGCCTGGATTGAACGTCGTCGTGCACCTCACCCCTTCGGGGCGTGTGTTGCCGTGCTTGCCATCCTCGAGCTCGCTCGAGACTGGGCAAATGCGGCGGCGATGCTTCGCGGGAACGGCACGGCCGAGGGCGAGAGGATCTCCACCCGCCGACGAGGGCCCGCCGATGCGAGCCCTCGCGACCGAGTGGAGAGCGTCGCGTCCCCTGCCGTTCCGTGAGGATGCTCACGCCGTACAGGCCAGGCCGGTCGGCTTTCGTTGCCTTTCCCGGATCGCCCGCGTAGCGTCGCGCCGCCCAAACCCGGTGTCTCGTTGCATGGGCTCGGGATGCGAGATCGATGGAACGGAACCGCCTCGTGATTGGAACAGGTTTGCGCACCAGCGGCGCGTGCCGAACGGCTCGCGTGTCCAGCGGAGGGTTCGGTAGGTCGCGTCGCAAGGACGCATTTTCAATCTCGGGAGGGAGGAACTCGATGAGACGTGGATGGATGGTGAACGTAGGGGGCCTGTTGCTGGCGTTCGGCGCTTTTGTCGCCGCCGGCTGCGGCGATGATGA
>JADZFZ010000569.1 GCA_020854145.1 Deltaproteobacteria bacterium
CGCGTCCGCCGGCGGCCCTGCGTCCTCGTCCCCGCGCGCGCAGAGCAAGACGAATGCACGCGGCGACCCACGCCCCCATCGTCGGTGCATGGGCGGGGATGTTCGGGTATCCGGCGTCCGCTGTCACTCATCCATCGGAGGGGCGTCGCCCCACGCGGCCCCCTCCCACGACCAGCCCGCGAAGAGCGGATCCCGATTCACCAGCACGGCGCTCCGATCGACCCTCTCACTCGCAGGTGGGGCTGAGCTGGCCGTTGCCGGACACCGTGTACGTCACGCCTTCGCACGCGAGCACGAAGGAGTCGGGCCCCCACACGCGACAATGGCGCTCGGTGTCGAGGCACTCGCCCATGTTCGTGATGCACGCGGTGCGCGCCGCGAGGACGACCGTGTCGCCGGCCTGGAAGCGCCGCAGCTCGTGGCCGGGGATCAACGTGATCGAGGCGCCCTCGTGCTCGGCGGTGACGGTCAGCTCCCAGCTCTCGTAGTCGGTCGCGTTGACGACGGTGATCGGCGCGGTCTCGCACGGGGGCGGCCCGCCATCGCGCGGGCGCTCGACGTACACCACGACGTGCGGCCACACGCGCGCACGACGATCGCGGTCGGAGAGCGCGCGACCGAAGAGCAACGAGAGCACCTCGCCGGCTCGCATGTCGCGAAGTCCCGTCCCGGGCGCGTCGAGCTCGTCGAGGGGCACGTCGAGCGTCGTGCTGCCGCCTCGCTCCTCGAGCCGCTCGAAGGTGCCGGCATCGGTCACGTTGAGCTGGCTGCGCACGACGAGCCGTCCGTCGACCTCCACGACGACGGCGCTGTGCGCGACGCCGGTCGGCTCTTCGGTGCTGCCCTCGATGGAGCGACCGAACAGCAGCACCACCTGCAACCCGCGCTCGACCGCGTCGCGTATCGCGGCGTGCGTCTGCGCCGTCATCGCCACGTCGGCCGGCAGGTCCGCCGCTCGACCGAAGTAGGCCGCCAGGATGCGCCCGAGCGGATCGGAGCGCAGGTCGCACGTACGCAGGTCGTGCTCCGAGATTCCCGCTGCCTCGGCGACGTCGCTCGGCGTGCGCTCGGGGATCTCCGCCCACGCGCGGAGCATCGTGTCCCTCGTGCCGGCGTGGCAGCTCTTCATCACGAGGTCGGAGCTGAAGCCCTCGATCGATCCCGTGGCCGAGAGGCCCGACGCATCGACGACGAAGAGCTCGCCGGTGTCGCCGAATCGACGGCGGCCCGTCGGATCCGTGGCGCGCCGAAGCTCGGTGTCGCGCGGCAGGGCCTGCGCCAGCGGGATCGTGAGGCTCGCCGGCGCCGCGAAGGCGAGACCGTGGGGCAGGAGCTCGACTCCGCCGAACACGTCCATCGCGGCGCCTGCGCCGACGCGCAGCGGCGTCATGACCACCGTGGTGTCCTCGGCCAGCGCTCCGGGCGGGATCACGAGACGAGCGCCGCGGGGGCCTTCGACGACGCCGCCGGCGGTCGCGACGACGGACGCCCGGACGCGCTCCGTCTCCACGAGCGCGACGTCCTCCGGCCCGTCGGCCTCCGACGGGCAGCCGAGCGTCGTCGACAACGAGGCGACGACCGCGGCCACTCGCAGCGCCGTCGAGCCCCGACCCGGCGAGATCGTGTGCGCGTCCACGGCCACGGAACGCATGGGCACCTCGTGACCAGATGCATCAACGCGCGTGCCGCACGCGTTGCTCGGGGCTCGTGGATCCGCCGATCGATCCGGACGCACGCCGTGCGCGGCGCGCGGGTGGGTCCGAACCAAGTTCGCGCCGAGGCAGACCTCGGTGTTCCATCGCCCCGTCGATCGATGGTACCCATCCCGGTCGCGATGGACGCACCGACTTCCGCCGGCATCTTGCCCGAGGTCACGACCGAGCTCGTGATTCGGGCCGAGGTCGAGGGCCACTGGACGCTCCTCGAGATGGTCCTTCGCGAGGGCCTCTCGCGCCTCTACGAGGCGCGGCTGGTCGTCGGGACCGACGACCCGTACCCGGAGCTCGGGCGGCTCCTCGGCGAGCGGGTCACCGCGCGTATCCGGCGCGGAGAGACGCAGCGCCAGCTGCACGGAATCGTCTGCCGCGCCGAGGAGCTCGAGCGACACCGCGACGGTTCCGCCCTGGTCGCGCTCTGGGTGGTCCCGGAGCTGTGGTTCCTGGGCAAACGCAAGGACTCGCGCATCTTCGCGCACGAGCCCACGCCGCGCGTCGTCCGCCAGGTGTTGGACGCCGCGGGCCTCTACGCGGGCGACCGCCTGTCGCTGCGCCTCGCCGACACCGCGCCGCATGCGCACGCGGTCCGCGAGTACTGCGTGCAGTACCAGGAGACCGACCTCGCCTTCTTCATGCGCCTGCTCGAGGAGGAGGGCAGCACCTTCTACTTCGTGCACGACGGCGAGCAGGCCGAGCGACTCGTCATCGTCGACGGCGACCGCGCGTCCGTCGCGGAGACCTACGTGCAGCTCGACAACGGCGCGGCCGGCAGCGAGGTGCGGCTCGTGACGACCGACCGCGCCCAGCTCGAGCCCGTGCAGACGATCCAGCGCTTCGCCTGCCACGCCGAGGTGCAGAGCAACGCCGTCGTCCTGCGCGAGCACGACTTCACGAACCACCGCCAGCCCGGGCTCTGGACCTCCGAGCGTCGCGACGCGGCCGCCCGCCGCGAGCTCGCCGTCTACGAGCACCCTTCGCGTCTGGTGTTCGAGGGCGCGGGCGCCGACGTGAGCGGCAGCGGGCCGACCGTCGTCGACCACATCGTCGGCACTCTGCGCGGCGCCTCCGCGGGGCGCCTCTCGGCCGCCGAGAGCGACACGCTCGGCGAGACCGTGCGCGCCGCGATCCCCGCCGCGCCCTATCCGCCGCTGCCGCGTCACGGAGGCAACACGGGCGGCCCGCTCGCGCAGCTCCGTCTCGAAGAGCACCGTCAGCGCACCGAGACGTTCGAGGGCGAGGGCATCGTCGCGACGCTCGGGCCGGGACACTGGTTCGACCTCGCGGAGCACCCGCGCAACGCCCTCGACCGGCAGTACCTCGTGACGTGGGTCGAGCACGAGCTCCGCGCCGGCGAGTGGGCCGAGAGCGAGCGCCGCCCGCGCTACGTCAACCGGTTTCACTGCATCCCACGGACGGTGCCGTACCGGCCGGCGCGCACCACCGAGAGGCCACGTATCCTCGGCACGCAGACCGGGACCGTCGTGGGCGGCCCCGGCGACGAGATGCACGTCGATGCGTACGGCCGCGTGCGCGTGCAGTTCCACTGGGACCGGCAGCACCACCTCGACGAGCACGCCCCGGCCGGGCGTTCGTCCATCGCGCCGGCGGGCGCGCCCGACCCTGCGGCGCTCGGCGGAGGCGGCGTCTCCGCGCTCGCGGCGCTCGCGACGCCGGCCGGTGATCCGCGCTCGGTGTGCTGGGTCCGCTGCGCGCAGGCCTGGGCCGGTCCGCACTGGGGGTCCGTCTTCATCCCGCGCGTCGGCATGGAGGTCGTGGTCACGTTCCTCGAGGGCGACCCCGACCGCCCGCTCGTCGTGGGATGCGTCTACAACTCCGCGAACCCGCCGCCGTATCCGCTGCCCGCGCAGTACCACCGCAGCACCATCATGAGCCGCTCGATCCCGTCGCCTCCCGGGCCGGGCGGGCGCGTCGGGTTCAACGAGCTGCGCTTCGACGACCTCGCGGGCCAGGAGCAGATCTACCTGCACGCGGAGAAGGACCTCACCGAGGTCGTGCGCGAGCACCACGAGACGTACGTCGGCGGCTCGCACGACGTCGAGGTGCGGCGCAACCAGACGCTGCAGGTCGGCGCCAACCAGCACGAGTCGGTGGGCCACGACCAGGCCGTGTCGGTCGGGCGACACCAGGGCACGGGCGTAGGCGGCAACCGCGAGCTGCGCGTGCGCGGCGTAGAGCTTCGCGTCGCGGGGCGAGGCCGCTTCACGCAGGCGGACGTCTTCGACGGAGAGCTCATCTCCGGCGGGCACCTCCACTACGTGGTGCCGGCCGGCGCGACCTCCGTCGAGTCGCGACCCGAGGTCGCGGCCATCCTCTCGGCTGTGCAGCGCGAGGCCGCCGCGATGGGCGGTCCGCCGGCGCCGTCCCAGTCCGACGAGAACGCGGGCGGCGGCGATTCCGACGCTGCGGGCGACGAAGGCGGGAGCGACCGGCCGTCAGTCGATTGGGACGGCGACGGAGAGGGTGGAGGCGACGCAGAGGGCGACGGCGACGGAAGCGGCGACGGAGGCGGCGACGGAGGCGGCCCGATCGAGATCTGGATCGTGGAGGGCGACCGTCGCGTCCGCGTGACCGGCACCGAGCGTGTCCAGATCGGCGGTCGCCACACGGAGATCTCGGGCGACGATCAGACCGTCGCGGACGGGCGCGTGATCGTCACGGCCGACATGGTGGGCATGGCCGCGACGGGCGGCACCACCAAGGGCCTCGCGCTCCTCTCCGAGGACGACGACCGCCTCCGCCTGTTCCGCGGCGGCGACCAGGAGCTGCTCATGCTCGAGGAAGGCGTGGGCATCCGCAACACCAACCAGCAGTACCTCACCTTCGACTCCGAGGCGGGGACGGAGATCTTCGACGAGACCGGGCCCGTCAACATCATGCAGGGTGCGGAGGGCGACGAAGCGGGCCTCGAGATCGAGGACGGCTACACGACGATCTACGGCAAGGGCGACCACTGCTACGTCGAGGTCCAGGAGGAGCGCGTGAAGATCCGCGCGACCGGCGAGATCGACATCCGCAGCGACGGTGGCGCGTCCATCAAGCTCAAGAGCGACGGCAGCATCGAGATCCGCGGCACCGCGATCGACGTCTACGGCCCGTTCAAGACCCACTGACGAAAAGCCGAGCCATGTCCATCCCCACGTCCGAGATCCCGCAGGAACGCCAGGACCACGCGCGCACGCTCCTCGACGCGAGCGCCTACGGCCGCATGCCCGGACCCATCCAGGACCGGCTCGTGCGCACGCTCGATCGAGCGCGCGACTCGGCCCCGACCGTCGAGGCGTACCAGATTCTCGTCAACCCGAACCGCGCGCTGCCGAACGCGCCGTTCTCGCGTCTGAACGAGGACGAGCAGAGCAAGATCCTCGACGTGGTCGCGCTGCGACCCGTGCTGCGGCACTCGATGTGGTACCCGTTCGTCGCCGAGGCGATCCTCGAGACGAGCCCGCCTGCGGCCGTGCGCGCCAAGGCGATCGACGTCGCGTGCCTCCCGCTGCGCTCCGCCGAGATCAACGATCGCGAGGATCGCCTCAGCGCGCGGGCGTATTACCTCGAGGATCACCAGGAGCGGCTCGTCACGCTCGACGGGGCTCTGCGCGCGAACGGCTTCACCTCGGCGTCGTCCGAGGATCGCGTGCGCGTGCTCGAGGTGCTCGAGCTCGTCGGCGGCACCGGGCTCATCGTCTTCAACATGCTGCTCGACCAGGGTCGGCCCGCGGACGCGTGGACGCGCCTGCGCGCCGGGGTCGCCGACATGTTCCAGCGCGACCTCCGCGACTCGACCACGCTGCTCGACCAGCTGCATCGCCTGGTTGGCGGGACGATCGACTCGCGCGTGGAGATCCGTCCGACGCACCGGGCGGCCGGCACGCACCGGGAGGGCGGACGGCGCGTGGCCAACCAGTACGGCCGCTGGGGACGCGACGAGAACGTGACTGGGCAATGGGTCGCCTTCAGGCAGCGGAGCCTGGTCGGGGATCTCGCCAACCTCGGCACGCTCGTGGACAAGGCCGTGGTGCTCGACAGCCTGGTGGCCGAGGTCGCGATGCCCTCGCGCCACATCAACCAGGACAACCGCGGCACCTGCGAAGCGACCACGTTCCTGCACCGCCTCGCGCAGTACTGCCCGCCGGAGTACGCGCGCCTGGCCGTGGACCTGCTGCTGACGGGAACGTCCAACCTCGCGCACGCCACCGACGGCCGCCCGTTCCAGCCTCCCGAGGACGCGTTCCCGAGCGACGACAGCAATCGCAGCGTGACCGAACGGCTGACGCAGTCGGCGACGATGCGCTACTGGCGATCGGGCTTCTCGCTGCGCGGCCGTCGCGCGGCCGAGCGCGACGACCTCTACCGTAACGTGAGGAACGAGCGTCGAGACGCGACGAACCCGACGGGGGGTCAGCGCGACGGCTTCCTCGGTCGGTTCAACTGGCGGCAGGACGATCGCGACGGCGAGGCGATGGTCCGCGCCATGTTCGGCATCGACCACCAGATCGTGCGCGCGCGGCCGCATGTGCACGGGCAGAACGCGCAGGCCATGCCGTCGCTGCGCCAGGCGCTCGCCGCGAGCCCGGGACGCCCGGTGTTCGTCGCGGTGGAGTGGGGCACCGGTGGCCACGCCTTCGACGTCCTCCAGATCACCGACGACCCCGAGCATCCGCGCGTCGTGTACTGGAACCCCTGGGGCGGCGCGATGATCGCCTACCTCGACGGCGTCCCGATCACCTACGGTGGTGCCGGCTGGACCGGACAGGTGGACACGGGCGACGGGCCGACCCGGCGCACCGAAGACCAGGACGCCGGCGTGCAGTCGATGTCGATGGCGACGTTCCGGCGCATCCTGAAGTGGGTGATGGTCCAGCGCTGACCGACGCGCCCCCGCGCCTCGAGCATCGCGCCCAAGACGATCGACACGGTCACGTCACACCCCTCGCTTCGTCCGGCGCCACGAGGTCCGCGCGCACGCGGTCGCGCGCACGATCGAGCTGCTCGCTCGTCGCGCCGAGCTCGGTGAGGATGTGCTCGGCCATCGCCAGCGCGACCTCGGCCTCGGCTGCCACCACGACGTCTGCTCCCGCCTCGCGCGCGGCCTTCGCCTCGCTCGCGTAGCCCGATCGCGCCAGGATCCGGAGCTCCGGGTTGAGCGCCTTGGCGGCGCGGACCACGGCATCGCTCGGCGTGCCCGACGCGGCGAAGATCAGCGTCCGCGCCGTCGCGAGCCCGGCGGCCTGCAAGACCGCCGCTTGTGCCGCATCGCCGTAGATCGCGTGGAGACCCTCCTGGCGGAGCCGCTCGACCGTCTCGTGGTTCAGCTCGATGATCGACGGCACGACGCCGTTGTCCGCGAGCAGCCGCGTGACCGTCCGTCCGACCGGGCCGTAGCCGATGACGATCGCGCGGTGGGCCGCCGCGTCCGCGTCGTCGGGTCCTCGGCCGGGTGGTTCCTTGGCCCTGGGCGAGAGCCAACGCGAGAGCGGCGCAGCCAGGCGATACAGCCCCGGGTTCAGCGTGATCGAGACGATGGCCGCTGCCACGAGCACCTGCTGAGCGCCCTCGGGCAGGATGCCCAGATGCCGCGCCAGCGCGGCGACGATGAACGAGAACTCTCCGATCTGCGCCAGCGCCACGGCGACCGGGACCGCCATCGACACGGGGTAACGGAGGCCGACGACCGCCGCGAACGCGGCGAGCGGCTTGCCGACGAGCACGACCGCGAGCGTCGCCAGCACGAGAGGCCAGCTCTGCAGCAGGCTCGCCGGATCGAGGAGCATGCCGACGGACACGAAGAACAGCACGGCGAACGCATCGCGCATCGGCAACGCCTCGGCCGCGGCGCGCGTGCTGAAGCTCGATTGCCCCACGACCGTTCCGGCGAGGAACGCGCCGAGCGCCATGGAGACACCGAAGAGGCTCGCGGCTCCGATCGCGATCCCGAGCGCGATGGCGAGCACGCTCAGCGTGAAGAGCTCACGGGACCGCCGCTTGGCCACGTACCCGAGCAGCCGGGGGATGACGCGCTGACCGACGACCAGCGTGAAGGTCACGAGCGCGGCCACCTTCGCGACCGCGACCCCGATCGCGAGCAGGACCTGCCACGTGCTCGTGCTGCCGGCGGCGTCCGCACCCGCGGCCGGTGCCATCGCCGGGAGGACGACGAGCACGAGCACGGTGAACAGATCCTCGACGACGAGCCATCCGACGGCGATGTGACCCGTGCGCGTATGGAGCGCGTCGTTGTCGGTCAGGACGCGCAGGAGCACGACGGTGCTCGCGACCGAGATCGCGAGCCCGAACACGATCCCCGCTTGGAGGGACCATCCCGTCCACCGCGTGACGAGCACGCCGAGGCCCGTCGCCACCGCGATCTGGAGGATGGCCCCCGGGATCGCGATGCGTCGCACGGCGAGCAGCTCCTTGACGTGGAAGTGCAGCCCGACGCCGAACATCAGGAGGATCACGCCGAGCTCGGCGAACTGCTCCGCGATCGCCGAAGTGGCTACGAAACCGGGCGTGTGCGGCCCGACGGCGATGCCCGCGAGCAGGTAACCGACGATGGGCGAGAGCCGCAGCCGGTCGGTGATGAAGCCGAGCACCAGCGCTGCGCCGAGGGCGCCCGCGAGCGTGAAGATCAGGTCGAGCTCGTGGGGCATC
>JADZFZ010000570.1 GCA_020854145.1 Deltaproteobacteria bacterium
CGTCGCGCACGAGCCGCACGTCGAGCGTGGTGAGCTCGCCCGGCTCGATCTGCACGGTGCGCTCGAAGCGGCGATGGCCGCGCGCCGTCACGACGACGTCGTGGGGACCGGCAGGCAGCTCGAACGGCTCGCCCGCCGTCATGGCCTCGCCGCTCGCGCGCACCGAGGCTCCACGCACGGCGGTGCGCACGAGGAGGCGACCGGGCGTGGGTGTCGGGGGCGGCGGCGGTGTGTCGGGTGGCGGCGGCGCTACGCGAGCGAGGCGGATCGCGAGGTCGGAGCGTGCGCCCGCCGAGACCGTGACGGGCGTCGTGTACGGCTCGTGATCGTCGGCGGTGACGCGCAGCTCGTGTCGCCCGGGGTCGACGGCGATCTCGCGCCGCGCACCCGTGGCGGCGTTGGGCTGACCATCGATCGTGACGCGCGCGTCGGGAGGAGAGACGTCGAGCACGAGCGTGGCGAGCGAGGTCTGCGCCACACCGCGCAGGCGATTGGCCTCGGCGATCTGCGTGCGGTCGCGGCGTGGGTTGGCGATCGCGAGGTACGCGTCGAAGGTCGCGATGGCCTCGGTCATGCGGCCGACGCGGAAGAGGGCGTTGGCGAGGTTGAACACGGTGCTCGGGCGCTCGAAGAGCGCGCGCGATTGCCGGAACGACTCGACGGCTTCGCCCCAGCGCTCTTCGTCGGCGAGCTCGAGACCGCGCTCGAAGAGACGACGCGCTTCGGCGGCCTGCGCGGGCGGCGGCGGTGCGGTCGGCTGCTGCGCTGTTGCGAGGCTCGAGAGGGCTAGGACGAGCAGTGCGGCGAGGGTGGGCGATGCGCGCATCGTGAGCACGACGCCGTCAGGGTATCGCCACTCGGGCGCACGTGGATCACCAGGTTCGATCGAGGCCCGAACGGCGCGTGCGAGGACGCGTCGAGGTGGACCGGGCCGGCGTCGTGGTCGACGGGCCCGCCGCGGCGGGCGTGACGGGCGCGCCTGCGTCGACCGACGCCACCGCGGGCGCCTCAGGTGGCGCGGGCGGCGCCGCCGGCTGAAGCGCCGGCTGCTGGCTCGGCGCGGGCGTCGGGGCGGTGGGCGGCGTCGGGGCGGTGGGCGGCGTCTGCGTCGCGGCCGGAGGTCGGGGCGGCGCCGGCCGCGTGGTCGCGATCGACCGCGGCGTCGTGCTCGTCGGCGTGGACCACGGCGAGATCGCGACGACGACGACCGCGACGATGGCGAGCAGCGGCACCGCCACGGCTGCCGCGATCACCGCGAGACGTCGCTGCGAAGCTGGTTTCTCGCGGTTGCCCGACCACGAGAATCCCGTCGAGGGACGTGGCGTCTCCGGGCTCGGCGGAGCAGCGTCGGCCGGAGCGGAGCCGCTCGCGCGTCGCTCGCCGGTGATCGGCGTCACGGGAGAGCCACCCTCCTCCGGAGGACGCAGCGGACGCGTGCGCCGCTGGCCGGGCAGGTCGATCGTCGGCTGGTCGCGGATCGCTCCGGCGTCGGGGAAGGACGGCGTCGCAGGCCCGGGCTCCGGCGCGAGCGGAGGAAGGCTCGGGGTCGCGGCCGACGGGTCGAGCGCGGCGATCACCTGCCGCGTCGCGTCGTCGAGCGCGACGTCGCTCGCTTCGCACGCTCTCACGAGCGCCGCGAGCATCTCGGTCATGCTCGGCCAGCGCAGGTCGCGCCGGCGCTTGAGCGCGCGATCGATCACCTCGACGACGGGCGCCGGCAGGTGCGGCGCGGCCGACGCGACCGACGGAGCATCCTGCGTGTTGAGCGCGATCAGCAGCGCGGCCGACGTGCGCTCGGCGAATGGCAGCCGACCCGCGAGGCACTCGAAGAGCACCGCGCCGATGGACCACACGTCGGCGGCGGGGCCGACGCTGCTGTCGCCCACCGCCTGCTCGGGCGACATGTACTGCGGCGTGCCGATGACCATCCCGGTCTCGGTGCGCTTGTCCTGGTTCTCCTGGCTGCGCTGCGCGACCTTCGCGACGCCGAAGTCGAGCAGCTTCGGCACCGTGCGTCCGAGCTTGTCCTTGCTGACGAAGATGTTGTCCGGCTTCACGTCGCGATGGACGATGCCGGCCGCGTGCGCGTGCGCGAGCGCCGCCATGATGGGCGCGACGATGCGCACCGCGCGGTCGAGCCGCATGGGACGCTCGCGATCGAGCACGTCGGAGAGCGACTCGCCTTCGAGCCACTCGAGCACCATGTAGACCGCACCGCCGTCGTCGACGCTGCCCATGTCGAGGACGTCGACGACGTTGGGGTGGCGGATCTCCGCGGCGGCACGCGCCTCCCAGAGGAAGCGCTCGGCGATCCCCGTGTCCTGCGCGACGGAGTCGTTGAGCAGCTTGATCGCGACGGGACGGTTGGTCCACGTGTGCGTGCCGCCGAACACGGTGCCCATACCGCCCTGGCCGAGGACGCGCTCGAACTTGTACTTCCCCGCCAGCAACGTGCCGATGCGCTCTTCGGGGGACAACACCAAGCGCGCCATCGGAAGCTCTCCCCGCGAGCGCTCGGACGGGCCGAAAGTCCGAGCAGCTCTGCACATCGTTCTACGGGACCGCGCCCGCGAGGGTCAAGCAGGGCGTCGTGGAGGCGCGGACGGATCGAGGCGCGACGCTGCGCGGATCCGCGCACACGACCGGCCGGTTAGCGCGGATCCGTGCAGCGACCTCGTCGATCCGCGGCTTCGTACGATGGGCCCGCCCATTGCGTTGCGGCGAGCGTCGGGGGGCGAGGCGGCGACGCTGCTGGAGGAGCCATGGGATCGAGAGCCTTTTCCTGGTGTCTGGGTGTGCTGGCGTTGTCGTTGTGGGCCGGGTCGCTGACCGCCTGCAAGGGTGAAGACGGTGAGGACGGCATGCGCGGTCCGGCCGGTGATCCGGGCGAAGCAGGGGCACCGGGAGAGCCTGGCGAGCCGGGTGAGCAAGGCCTTCCGGGTGAGCCGGGTGAGCCGGGCGCGCCGGGTGAGCCCGGTGAACAGGGTGAGCCTGGGGAGCCCGCCGTTCGACCGCTCGAGCTCGAGGCCACTGGGCTCGTCGGCGTGGTCACGGACCCGAGCGACGCTCCAGTCGGCGGCAACGTCGTCCTCGTGCCGTCGGCCGACGTGGCGGCGCTCTCGGCGTCGAGCCTCGACCTGACCGAGGCGCCAGCCGTCGCAGCGGCCAACGGCCTCGACGAACCGCTCGAGGATCTCCTCGATGCGCACGGCCCGATGGGTGACGGCACCTATCAGGCAGCAGCGGTCGACGGCGAAGGCGTCTATCGTTTCGCGACCCTCGCGGCCGGCTCGTACTTCGTCGTCTGGGTCCCTGCCGCGGCGGACGCGTTCCACCTCCCCGGCGGCTCGGGATGCCGCGAGGCCGTGGACGTCGCGACCGTTCTGGGCACGCAGCGCGACATTCGCGTGAGCGGCGCTCCGGGCGCGAGCTCGACGTACGTGGGCTCGTCGACGTGCATGGGCTGCCACGGCCGGCACCGCTCCATGCGCACCGCCCATCGCGTCGGCATCTCGGTGCCCGGCGTGCGCGGACCGATGCAGGACACGACGCACTGGCCGGAGTTCGACGCCGCGCTGCGCGCGTTCGAGTCCGGCACGGTCCTGACGTACTACGACTGCAACCCGACCTCGAAGCGCTGCAAGGTGCGCGTGAACCCGGCCGGCGTCACTGCGCAGATGACCGCGACGCTCGGCGTCGATCCGATGGTGCCGCGCGGGCAACCCGGGCACTACACCGTGACGCTGCAGAGCGTGACCGAAGGCGTGCCGCGCACGTACGGCGTGGTGCTGACCTACGGCGGCGCCGTCTACAAGCAGCGCTACGTGACGCGCATCCAGAACCCGAACGGCACGTGGAGCCACTACATCCTGCCCATCCAGTTCAACACCCAGGGCAACGACACCTATTCGTCGTTCAGCGACTGGGTGTGGCGCGACTACAACGTCGACCGGTGGTTGGACCTGGCGGCGTTCACGCTGCGCACGCCGGCGCGCGGCAAGTCCTTCGAGAACAACTGCGCGGGGTGCCACTTCACCGGGTTCTCCCTGTCCGGCAACTCGACCGACGGGTTCACCGCGCGGGCCGTCGCCGATGCGCTCGGTGACTACGACTTCGACGGCGACGGGCGGCTCGAGGAGATCAACACGGGCTGCGAGGTCTGCCACGGCCCCGGGTCCGATCACCTCGAGGCCTCCGTGCGCGGCAGCCGCATCGTGTCGCCGAGCCTCCTGACGCCCGAGCGCGAGACGATGCTCTGCGGACGCTGCCACGCGCGACCGCTCGGGATCGACTTCGGTGGCGGCGGCACGACCGAGACTCCGATGGACGCGACCGGCCACATCGCCCGCGCCGGCATCAGCCGCTCGGAGTGGCTCGCCTCGTTCACGACGCGGATCGACGCGCTCCCCGCGACCGACGCGAACACTCCGGGCGAGCTCTGGTTCTCCGGCGACTCGCGGTCGCACCACCAGCAGTACACCGACTACATCCGGTCCGGCATGTACCGGAACGGCACGCGGCTGATGGGGTGCGCCTCGTGCCACGACGCCCACGGCAACGACGACAACGACCACCAGCTCTACGCGTCGAACGACTCGAACACCGGGTGCACGGCGGGCTGCCACGAGGACTACTCGGGCGCGATGGTCATGAACCACGTCATGACCGTGACCGGGTTCAGCCACACGGGCGTCGGCTTCGACGAGAACGACTTCCTCTGCCGCAACTGCCACATGGTGCGGACCGCGGCCTCGGGCGCGCGCACCCCGCAACTCGTCGACGGAGCGTACACGCACTACCACGGCGACATCGCCAGCCACCGGTTCGACGTCACGCGCCTCGCCGATCTGGCGGGCACGACCGTGGGCTCGAACTTCCAGCCGATCGCGGCGTCGCAAGCATGCGCGAGCTGCCACGCCGGGCTCATCGCCGACCTGCCATGAACGACGCGCACCGAGCGGCTATCGCCCCAGCCGTCTCGGCGCGCTCGACCACGCCCAGCTCCTCACCCGAAGGTGGGGACGAGGCTCCGGATGCCTGTTTCGCGAACGGCGGGCGTCTGGAGCCTCGAGCGGGCGGGTGCTAACGGGACGCACATGCCGGACGCGCCCGAGCGCAAAGGGGCGACGTCGGTGGGGTCGGGCCGAGAGGTGCCCGGTTCGCGGGTCGACATGAGCCCGCGGCAGAGCCTGCTGCGGACCGTCACCCTGCCGTCGGTCGTTCTCGTGGTCGTCTTCAGCATCGGCAGCGCGCTGCTGCTGGCGTATCTGCTCGACGACGTCCACGACGACGGTGCCGACGAGCGTGCGACGCGAACCGCAGCGCTGGTCAGAGAGCGTCTCTTGGGCTCGACGAGCGCAGGGCACACGGACATCGCGAGCTTCGTGCGCGTCGTCTGTGTCAGCTCGGAGCACGAGATCCTCGTGACGAGCACCTCGGGGCGCGTGCGCTGGGGCTGCGGGTCCGCTCGCGCGGTCGCTTCGCCACACCGCGGGTCGGACGGCGGACGGATCGAGCGTGACGGGGCTACTTGGTGGCGGAGCGTCAGCCCCGTGCGTCGCGCCGCGCGATGCTCGGGATGCCACGCCCCCGAGTCGGGCGCAGAGGCCATCGGCTACGTGATCGTGGACGTGCCGCTCGCCCATGCCGAGCTCGAGGGCCGACATCAGCTCCAGGCCACGGTCGGAGCGGGGATCGGCCTGGCGGTCGCGCTCTCCGTCGTGCTCGCGTTGCTGCAGGTTCTGCTCGTGACGCGTCCGCTGCGCCGCCTGACGGTGGCCGTCGAACGGATCCGCGCCGGCGAGCTCCACGTGCGCGTCCCCGTCGAGCGTGACGACGAGATCGGGCGGCTCGGACGGAGCTTGAACGAGATGTCGGCGAGCCTCGGCCGCGCCAAGGAGGAGCTCGATCGCACCTATCGTGCGGAGCTCGCGCAGTCCGAGAAGCTCGCCGCGCTGGGGCAGCTCTTCACGTCGATCGCGCACGAGCTCAAGAACCAGCTCGCGGGGATCACGGGTGCGCTCCGCGTCCTGGCCAGCGAGACGCCGGCCGGCGATCCGAACCATCCCATCATCCACAAGGTGCTCGCGAAGACCGAGAAGATGACGAGCACGGCGGTGACCGCGCTCGAGTTCGCCAAGCCGCTCACCCCGTCCGTCGGCCCGGTGGACCTGGCCGATCTCCTGGACCGCACGCTCTTCTTCGTCGAGAGGCAGGCGGGCGCGCAGGGTGTCACGGTGCGCAAGCGCTACGCGAAGGACCTGTCGCCCGCCGAGGTCGACGAGGGGCTGATGCGCCAGGTGTTCCTCAACATCCTGCTGAACGGCGTGCAGGCGATGCCGCTCGGCGGCGCGCTGGAGGTCGAGACGCGCGCGGCCGGAGAGGCGGCGGTCGAGGTGCGCATCTCCGATCAAGGCGTCGGCATCGCGTCGGAGCACCGCGACAGGATCTTCTCGCCGTTCTTCTCGACGAAACCGACCGGCACCGGTCTCGGCCTCTATGTCGCGCGCCAGGCGGTGGAGACGCAACGCGGCGAGATTCGAGTGGAGTCGACTCCGGGAGCGGGGACGACGTTCGTCGTGAGGCTACCGGCCTTCGTGCCGCACGGCGGGGGAGGGGGTGTCGATGTGGCGGCATAGCGTGCTCGTGGTCGACGACGAGGAGCTCATCTGCTGGTCCTTGCAGAAGGACCTCACGAAGCTCGGTTACTCGGTGACGACGGCGAGCACCGCGGCGGAGGCGGTGCGTGCGCACCAGGCCGACCCGGCCGACGTCGTGCTCCTCGACATCGCGCTTCCCGACGCGAGTGGTCTGTCGATCATCGAGGAGCTGCACCGCACGCGCGAAGACACGTCCATCGTGATGATCACGTCGAACACGACGCTCGAGACCGCGGTCGAGGCGGTGCGGCTCGGCGCGTGGGACTACCTGACGAAGCCATTCGACTACGCGAAGCTGCACAACGTCGTCGCGAAGGCCGCCGAGCGCGTCGGGCTTCGTCAGGAGAATCGCGTGCTCCGCGCACGCGACCGGAACGCTGCGACACCGACGATCGTCGCCGAGTCGCTCGCCATGAAGACGGTGCTCGATCTCGCATCGCGCGTCGCGGCGAGCGACGGGGCGACCGTCCTGCTGCTGGGCGAGAGCGGTGTCGGCAAGGACCTCGTCGCGCGCCACATCCACGCGGACAGCGCGCGGAGCGGCCGACTCTTTCTCGACGTCAACTGTGCGGCCATGCCCGAGGCGCTCCTCGAGAGCGAGCTCTTCGGGCACGAGCGTGGAGCGTTCACCGACGCCAAGACGCAGAAGCCCGGGCTCTTCGAGCTGGCCGCCGGCGGCACCGTGTTCCTCGACGAGATCGCCGATGCACCGCCGCTCGTCCAGGCCAAGCTGCTGAAGGTGATCGAGCAGCGGACCTTTCGGCGCGTGGGCGGCGTGCGCGACCTGCCTGCCGATGTCCGCGTGATCGCGGCGACCAACCGGAACCTCGAGCAGGCCGTGGCCGCGCACACGTTCCGCGAGGATCTGTACTACCGGCTGAAAGTCTTCCCGATCACGATCCCGCCGCTGTGCGAACGCAGAGCGGACATCCTGCCGCTCGCTCGGATGCTGCTCGAGGGCTTCGCCCGCGCCTTTCGCAAGCCCGTGGTCGGCTTCGACGCAGAGTCGGAGCAGCGGCTGGTCGACTATGCATGGCCCGGCAACGTGCGCGAGCTGCGCAACGCGATCGAGCGCGCCATGATCCTCGTGCGCGCCGAAGATCACATCGGGCTCGACCTCCTGCCCGCCGAGATCGCCGAAGCCGTACTGGGCGATCATCCGAGCCAAGTCGGACCCTCGGGTGCGCTCGCGGACGCGGAAGGTCGATTGATCCGCGAGGCTCTGAAGTCGTCGGGAGGCAACCAGAGCCGCGCCGCCGCGCTCCTCGGCATCAGTCGAGGCGCGCTCGCGAGACGTATGCACCGTCTGGGCATCGGCCTCGACGACGCGTGACGTCGCTGGCGCGCACGGTGTGAGCTGCAGTGTGTGGCGTACGGGCAATGGCTGAAGGACGAGCTTGCCGCGGCGATGCTGACGTTCGACGCCGACGTGGTGGAGCGCGCCTTCGCTGCACGGCTCGCGTCGTCGATCGGATCGTCGGCGGAGGTGCCCGATCTCGGACCGGGCGGCGCTGCGACGGCGACGGCCGCTGCGTCCGTGATGCCGTGCACGCTCGGCACGACGACCGGATGTCTCGTGCCGCAATGGCGTGACTCCGCGCGCGTCTGCTGGCGGCAGAGCATGCACGGCGCGCCATGCGCGGCGCCTATCGAGGCCTCAGCGGGATCTGCACGGCGGCGAGGTGTGGCTGACTGACCGCTACCGTGCACGACCGAGCACGACGTCGATGCCGTCGAGGATGCGCTGGAGGTCGCGCGACGTCAGGCGGCCGACGCGCCGCCGCAAGAGCTTCCGATCGATCGCCACGACCTGCGACACGTTGGCGACCGAGTCTCGCGACAGCCCCGTGCGGGCGGCGCCGAGCAGCACGTTGCCCGGTGCCGATTGCCATCGGAGGTTGCTCGTGAGCGGGACGCAGACGGCCGTCGCGATCGTCGTGCGGTTGAAGGAGTCGCACTGCACCACGACGACCGGGCGCTGCGGGACTTTCGATAACCGCGGGGGTGTGGCCAGCGGTCTAGCCGAGCACGATGAAGGGGCCTTTGGGGCGCGCCTGCACGGGCGTCGGCGACAGCGCGTGGCCGAGAGGCGATCGACGGAGATCACCCGTGTTCGGGACGAGCTATCGTGAGGGCCGATGGGCCTCGACGCGCTCGTCCATGGCCCGCTGACGCGATTCATCGCCCAGGTGATCGCGATCGTCCTCGTGTCACGTGCGCTCGGCGTCGTGGCGCGCCTGGTTCGCCAGCCGCTCGTGATCGCCGAGGTCGTGGCGGGAATCCTCCTCGGGCCTTCGCTCGTCGGATGGTTGTGGCCCGAGACGTCGCGCACGTTGTTCGCCCCGGAGTCGCTCGTCCTGCTCCAGCTGGTGAGCCAGGTCGGGCTCATCCTGTTCATGTTCCTCGTCGGCC
>JADZFZ010000571.1 GCA_020854145.1 Deltaproteobacteria bacterium
CCGCCCACGCCGCGCCGGACGACGACGGCGACGACGCGTCGAGTGGTGCCGTGCCGCCGAGCACCGCGCGTGCGGCGCTCATCAGCTCCGCACCGTTGGCGAATCGCTCCGCCGCCGTTCGCGTCACGCAACGCGCGAACCAGGCGTCGAACCCAGCGGGCAACGTGACCGCGCACCCGATGTCGCGTGCGCGCTGCGACGCCGGGACGATCTCGTCGAGCAACACTTCCTTCAGCAGCGCCGTGATGCCGATCTCCGCATCGTTCGCCGCGTGCCAGTACATCCGCCCCGTGAGCATGTAGAACGTGATCAAGCCGAGGGCCCAGACGTCCGTGGGCGGGCCGAGCTTGCCCTTGCGGTCGGCCTGCTCCGGCGCCATCCACAGCGGCGACCCGATCGTGCTCGTGGCCGTGGCCGCCGACTGGCACTCCGACAGGAGCTTCGCGATGCCGAAGTCGAGCACCTTCACGGTGAACGGGACGCCGCGTCGGTGCGAGACCGCGATGAAGAGGTTCTCGGGCTTCAGGTCGCGATGCACGACGCCCTGCGCGTGCGCCTTCGCGATGGCGTCGCAGGCCTGCTCGAGGATCTCGAGCACCTCGGCGACCGGCAGCGCGCCGCGCGAGGAGACCACGCTCGCGAGGTCGCCGCCCTCGAGCATCTCCATGGCGAGCCACGGCAGACCGTGCGCCGGGTCGATGCCGGCGCCGACGACCTCGACGACGTGCTCGCTGCCGATGCGCGCGCCCACCCGTGCCTCTTGTGCGAAACGTTCGACCGATCGCACGTCACGCGCGAGCTCCGGGTGCATGAGCTTGAGCGCGCGGCGCCTGCCGGTGCTGATCTGCTCGGCGACGTAGACGGATCCCATCCCGCCCTGGGCGAGCGGCCCGAGGATCGTGTAGTCGCCCCCCATCACGGTGCCCGGCGGTAGCGCCACGACGAGCTCAGGAGTACCGAGAGGCGGCGGCGATCACCGTGTCGCTCTCGTGCGGCGCGAGCGTGCGCAGCGTCGCGACGAAAGGCGGATGCGTCATCCCGAGCACGATGAAGGTGTGCCGATAGGCCGAGTGTTGTCCGGCTTCGACCTGCGCGCGCTCCGCGTCGTCGAACGTCCGTCCGGTTGCCATCGCGATGCTGTCGACGTCCATGCGTGCCTGCTCTGCGAGCAGACCGTCGAAGGCCTCGAGGATCGCGAGATAGTCGTGCATCGCCGCTTCGATGGACGCGCGAGACATTCCTTCCGCCAGCTTCGACATCTGGAGGGTGTCGATCCGCGCGTGCTGCGATTCCTCGAGCCAATGGGCGTGGAGCAGGCTGCAGAAGAACGGGTCGAGCGTCCTGTCGTCCTTGACCGCTGCCACGTAGTGCCTCTGCGTCAGCAGCTCGAGGTGCAGCGTCAGCAGCAGAACGGCGAGGGGGCGCTTGGCCAGGACGATCCGGGACACGTCGGCGGCGCTCGACAGCACCGCGCACGGATGCCCGAAGTCGCGATCGAACGCCTCGCGAAACCGCGTGAAGAGCTGCTGATGCTTGACCTCTTCGTCGGCGAATCGAGAGAGCGCGCGGATGGCATCGTGGTCGCGCGAGAGCTCCGACTGCGCGAGCGAGACGACCATGGCGATGATGAACTCCTCGACGAACGCGAAGAGGTTCAAGTAGGCGTTGCCCGTGATCTGGTTCAGACGGAGCTGCTCGGCTTCGTCGAGGAGCTTGATGCGGGATGTACGGGCTAGCTCCTCGGGCATGAACGGACGCGTGAAGTCGAGACGCGTGCCCCGAGGCATCACGTCGTCGAGCCGCCACGCAACGGCCTCCGAGCGCCGCACGCAGGCTGCGTAGTCCAACGGTTGTTCCGACACGAGCGTCTCCTGCGGCCGCCCACCAGCCGTCACGCCCCCCTCCGAGACTCCGCGGCGCGACGTGACGATCGCCCGGAAGCACCGCGCTGTAAAGCCGCGTGGACCTTGCCGACCTACGCGGCCTCCACGGTGATCGCGAAGCCCGGCGCGTCGGGCAACGAAAGCGTCGCGCCCTCCGCGTGGAAACCGCCGCGGCAACGGTCGCGCGCGAGGAGGAACGCGGTGTCGAGATCCACCCAGTCGGCCCCGCCGAGCGCGGCGGCGACGTGCGCCATCGCGGTGAGGCCGAGACGCGACTCGACCATCGCGCCGACCATGAGCCGCAGGCCGCGCTCCTGCGCCGCGCGACCGAGCGCGAGGCAACGATCGATGCCGCCCGTCTTGACGAGCTTGAGGTTGACGCCGTCGACCGCGCGCGCGGCGACGAGGCGATCGAGGTCCGCGAGGTCGCGCACCGATTCGTCGGCGACGACGGGCACCCCACCGCCTTCTTCGCGTACGCGTCGGATGCCGTCGAGGTCGTCGCGCGCGCACGGCTGCTCGAAGCAGTCGACGTGGACGCCGAGCTCGCGCGCGTGTGCGAGCAGCGCGAGCGACTCGTCCGCGCCGAAGCCCTCGTTGGCGTCGAAGCGCAGGGTCGCGCTGGGCGTGGCGCCCGCGACGAGACGGACCGTGCGTCGATCGGAGGCGAGGTCGCGACCGACCTTGACCTTGAAGATTCGAAAGCCGCGCGCCCAGTGTGCGCGCGCCAGATCGGCCAGGTGCGAGGGCTCGGCGATGGGGAGCGTGATGTCGGTGACGAGCGGGCGGGGGGCGCGGGTCTCCGAGCCGAGCAGCACGTGCACCGGAGCGCCCGAGAGACGTGCGAGGCCGTCGAGCAACGCGGCGTGCAGCCCGCAACGTGCGACGGGCGGCTCCACGCGCGCGCCATCGACGAGCCGCGTGAGCGCGACGACATCGTCCACGACCGAGCCCTCGAGCGATGCGGCGGCGGACGCGATCACGCGGGCGAGGTCGTCGGGCTCCTCGGCGGCACGCAGCGGCAGAGCGCACTCCCCGACGCCTTCGACCGCGTTCGATCCGTCGACGACGCGCGCCCGCACGAGCACGGCGCGCGTGGTGTCCACCGAGACGCGTGCGATGGCGAACGGCTCGAGCAGCGGCAGCGAGAACGGCTCGGCGGAGATGGAGTCGATCCTCATCGGCGCCCGCGAAGCACCGACGGGTAGCCGCCGCCCGCGATGTCGAAGACGATCGCCCGGCCGGGGTTACGTGTGCTCCACGCGGACAGATCGTCGTCTGGACCCGTGAGCTGCACGCTGTTCGGGGCTTGGACGACGACCGATGCCGCGACGAGATCGCCGCCAGGGTCGCATCCCGACGTCATGAGACGCACCGTGCCGGGCAGGCTGCGGTAGCGCGAGAGCTCGGACCGGAACCGCGCCGGATCGACGTAGAAGAGCCCGGAGAGCGCCGTCAGCTGGCCGGCGAGCGTGCCGTGTCGGAGCGCGAAGAGAAACGCGTCGCGCGCACGCGCTTCGCCGAGCAGCGTTCGAAACGCCGTCACCGGTTGCGTCGGGCTTCCCGCGGCGCCGACCGCCCAACCGCCGAAGTGGGGGGCGCGCACGACGGTCTGCAGCGCCTCGCGACCCGCAGGCGACAGGGCGAGGTCGGCGGGGATCTCGACCGGCCGCGGCGGGGGATCGACGACGGGCGGCGTCGGACTCGGGCCCGTGGACGGAGCGCCCGGCGGGGCCGGCGCGCCGGGCGGCGAGGGCGCGGTCGTCGCGTCGCTCGGAGGTTGGCCGCACGCTCCGACGGCGAGCGCGACGAGCACGAAGCCGC
>JADZFZ010000572.1 GCA_020854145.1 Deltaproteobacteria bacterium
GCCCCGACGTCGGTGCCGCAATCGACGCCCGCACCCTCGTCGGTCATGCCGTCGCAATCGTCGTCCACGCCGTTACAGACCTCGGCGGACTCGCGCACGCCCCCCGCGCACGTGGCCCATTCGCCGTCGCGGCACGTCTCCGTGCCTGGTCGGCAAGCCCCGAGGTCGCTGCCGCAAGGGCGCGTGAGATCCTCGTCGGTCGTGCCGTCGCAGTCGTCGTCCACGCCGTTGCAGATCTCGGCGCTTGGGCCGACTGCGCCTTCGCACTCCGTTCGCGTCCCCGAGACGCACCGTTGGAAGCCGCGCTCGCAAGCCCCGAGGCTCGTGCCGCAGGGCAGGTCCGGGTCTCCCTCCACGCACTCGCACCCGTCGTTCGGCGCACCGTCGCAGTCTTCGTCTCCACCCGCGCCGTCGCAGACCTCGTCGGCCTCGACGACGTCGTCCTCGCAGGGTCCCCACGTTCCGAACTCGAGGCTGCCGAGGCAGACCATCCGTCCATCGCGGCAGGAGCCGAGCCCGCGGTGGGTGGGGTCTCCGCGGAAGCACTGCCTCACGTCGCCGGGCACGCACGGGCATCGTTGATCGACGACGCCGTCACAGTCGCCGTCGACGCCGTCGCCACACTCGTCGAGGTCGGCACACTGCCGTCCTCCGCCGCCATCACGCATCGCGGCGTCGCCCGTTCTCGCATCGCGCCCGCCATCGACCTGGCCGTCCGATCGTCGTGCATCGGTGCCGGTGTCCCGAAAGACGAACCCCATGTCGTCGCGGACGGCGGGAGCGTCGTCGCCTCCGCAGCCCAGCGCGACCAGCAGCAGGGACAACGCCCCCAAGCTCCCGACGGCCATCCGGTCCATTCGTCTCCCGTCCTTCAGGATGCCCTAGAACCGAGGAAGCCGTCGGCGATGTCTGGAGCCACCGGGCCCTTGGCGTACCATTCGAACGTGGTCGCGGTTCGCGCTCGGGTGTGGCTCGTCGCGCTCGTCGTACACGGGGCGGTCTCGGGATGCGCCGAGAGCGGCAGCGTCATGCGCCTCGACGGTTCGGTGCGACGGGACGCCTCGACGCGAGACGCCAGGCCACCCCATGCGCCGCCGCCGCCCGGGACACCTCCGCCCCCCGGAGCGCCGCCGCCCGCCGGGTTGCCCGATGCGTCGGGCGGACGAGACGCATCCACGCCACCGCCCCCGCCGCCGACTCCTCCTCCTCCGACTCCTCCTCCGACTCCGCCGCCGCCGGCTGCGGACGCCGGCTGTCCGAGCGCGGGACGCTGGCCGTCACCCGTCGTCTCGTGCGATCCGGGTACTCTCGATTGCCTGCTGGGATGCCCTCCGGTCGCGGGCTGCACCGAGATGTGCCTCGCGCTCGATTCGCACGGTCCGTCCTGCCAGCATTGCCTCGACGACGCCTTCATCGTCTGCGCGCAGGACATGGGCTGCCAGGGCGTCTGGGACGCCGAAGGATGCTGCTACGACGCGCACGGCTGCACCGACGGCGATTGCCTGATGCGGAGCTGTCCCGCCGAGTATGCCGCCGTGGAAGCCTGTTTCGGGACTGTCGGGGATTGCACCGCCTATTACGACATGTGCTTCTTCTGACGGGGTCTCGACAGTTGGGTCTGCGGCGGCGTGTGTGTCGGCCGGATCATGGAACGGAGCCGGCGCTGCAGAGCGAATCCCCATGGACTCCCTGCGTGATTTTCGTAGGGGGGCTGGGCGCCCCCCTACAACCCCCGTCCTCCGATTCCCGATTATCGACAGGCTTCGAGCGATCGCCCCGTCTAGGTCTAGGGGACCGGCAGCTCGCAATGGCGATTGTCGGCCGGCAGCGCCGAGATCGGGTAGGCCATGATGAAGTTGAAGCACATCTCGTCTTCGGTGCGCTCGCCGAACCGCACGCGCTCCGACGAGGGATTCGTGTACCAGCAAGTCGTCCGGACCTCGTCTCCGGGATTGAGGGTCACTGCCGGCGAATGAGGGTAATGGCGCTGGGCATTGAAATCCCAGCGGTCGACCGAGACCAACGTCTCGCGACGGCTCGAATCTCCGCCGCGCCAGATCTCGGTCAAGAATCGCGTTCCGAGCTGGTGCATGTGGGGAGCGCTCGAGATGAAGTGGAGCGGTCCCGAGAGCAGCCGCGTACCGGCGGATGGGCAGTATCCCTGGACCGGGTGATCCACGGCGCGTGGCGGGATGTCGATGCTCGGCGTGCCGAACCAGAGCGTCGCGGCAGTCTGCGGTCGCGGCGAATCGGCGGTGCAGATGGCGACGCCGCTCGCATCCACCGAGTCGGTCAATCCGGCGATGTTGTAGTAGTGGATCTGCAATAGGAAAGAATCGCCGGGGCGTGAGAGCTCGAGGCCCACGTCCGGGGGCATGACGAAATTCTCGCCGCCGGGCGCCCAGCCCATCACGAACGCCGCGTCACCGGGCATGTTGCACGGGCCCACCGCGCCGTCCGTCTGAGGAGTCGAGGTCCGATAGAGGATCCAGTGATGGACGACCCGCGAGTCGCCGGTCACGGGCGCCCAGGCGATGGCCTGATCGGTGGCCGTGAAGGGCGAACGGAACGTGAAGCACTGATAGAGATTGTGGGCATCGACCGGCACGCGATAGCCGTCGGTCGTGCCCGGGTCGTGGGCGAGGAATCGGTGCGACGGCGTGCACGGCAGCGCGTCGGGACCCACGGGTGGCGGCGGCGGTGGCGGCGGCGTCGGTGGCGGCGCGTCGCAGCTCGTGCCTGCTGCGCGCATCGGGGCACCCGCGGCGAACCAGGCGTTGAGCGCTGCTTTCTGTGCGTCCGCGAGCGGCACGTCGGGAGGCATCGGGTCGAGCGGGTCGTTGACGCGTCGCTGCATCATCTGCCAGACGAGGAGGCTCGGGTCGCTCACGGCGGGAGACTGGGTCCGGTCGTACGACGTCAACGGCATGGGCGCGCCGTTCATCGTCGGGTCCGAATGGCAGCGCTGGCAGACGGTGCGGAGCACCTCGTCGACCTCGCACGGCAGTGCCGCACCGGTCGGCGGCGGAGGCGGCGTCGCCGGCGGTGTCGGTGGCGTCGGTGGCGCGGTGCCGTCGAGCCCTCCGCCGTCGGCACCCGGCGGTGTCGGCGTCGTCGTCGCGTCGCGCCCACCGGAGCCCGTATCGGCGCCTGCTCCGCCGGACGAAGAGTCACACCCCACGAGCGCGAGAGCCAGCACCACCACGCAAGACGACCACCGCATGGGAACCTCCGCGAGCCGCACGATCGATCCGCCAATTCGCCTTCCGAGCCTCCCACGCCCCACAACCTCAGGGCACTGGTCGGAAGGCGAAAGAGTACCAAAGGGCGCGTGAGCGTCGTCGTTGCCTTCTCGCGGCTCGCCGCTAAAGACAGCGGCCCGTGGCCAAGAAGAACAAGAACGAGTGGAAGCCGTCCCAGCAACAGGTGGAGGCGCCTGGCATCAAATGGAAGGTCGTCGCGCAGATCGGCCTCGGCTTCGCCATCGTCTGGGTCACGGTCATCGTCGCCTATCCGGTCACGGGATGGTGGGGCATCGGCGGCGCGGGGCTCCTGACGGCCGCCGCGCTCGGGTTCGGAGTCTGGCTGTTCCGCATGTCGCGAAAGGCCCAGGGCGTCGCGAGCATCCTGCAGCAGGCCACCGACGAGGCCGGGCGCAAGCAAGCCCTCGAGCAGCTCGAAGCGGGCGACCAGAAAGACGCGCTCAACGCGCTCGCGCGTGCGCAGCTCCTCTCGCAGGAAGACCCCGAGAAGGCGCTCGAGGTGCTCGAGACCATCGACCTCAAGAAGGCCTCGGCGCTCATCGCAGACGACGTGCGCGCCAATCGCGCGTACCTCTACCTCCTGCTCGGACGTCACCACGACGCGCGTCCTCTCGCCGAGCAGATCCGGCTGGACAAGCAGCCCAACGAGAAGTCGCGCGCCATGTACGCCGCCGTGATCGCGGAGACCTTCGCGCGCACCGGCAAGGCCGCCGAGGCCGTGAAGCTCTTCGAGACCTACAAGGCGGACGACCCTGCATACGGCGACATGAAGGTCCCGCTGCTGAGAGCGCAGGTGTTCGCGTTCCATGCCAACGGCGACAAGGGCAAGTCGCGCCAGGCGATGAGCCGTTTGCGTGACCTCGACGTCAACTTGCTCGGCGGCTTCATGCAGAAGGGCAATCACCCCGAGCTCGTGTTGATGGCGCGCGAGATGGCCAAGAAGGCGATGCCTCCTCAGAAGATCAAGATGCGAATGAAGCCGTGACCGCACGCGCGGCCGATGCTCCGTCGGCGGGCGAAGTCGCATCCGCCGTCCAGGCGCGTCGCAGCATCGGACGCGAGGTCGTCGCGCTCGCGTTGCCGGCCATCGGCCTCTCGCTGCTGCACACGCTCGTCTTCCTCGTCGATCGCGCGATGTTGGCCGCGCACTCGCGCGAAGCCCTCGCGTCCATGCAGATCGGCGGGCCGCTCGTTTGGAGCATCTTCTCGGTGCTCACGTGCTTCTCGGTGGGGACGGTCGCGCTGGTCGGGCGTGCCGTCGGTGCGGTCGATCGTGCGCTCGCGCGCGACGCGGCCCGAGGGGCGCTGGCGTTCGCGCTGGCGACGGGGGCGCTCACCGCCGTCGTCTCGCTCGCGTTCCACCGCGAGGTCGCCGGATTGCTCGGCAGGGACGGAGGTGCCGCGGTGATCGCGCAGGCCGCGGCATATCTCCGCGCCGTTCTCGCGTGCGCTCCGACGTACTTCGTCGCGACGCTCGCCGGCGCGACGCTCGCCGCGGGCGGCAACACGCGGACGCCGTTCGTGGCGGGCCTGCTCGCCAACGCGATCAACGTCGCGGGCAACTACGTGCTCATCTTCGGTCACTACGGAGCTCCGCGACTGGGCGCGGGCGGAGCCGGCATCGCGTCCGCCGCGGGCTTCACGGTGGAGGCCGTCGTCCTCGTCGCGGCGCTGTGTCGGCGCGACGGGCCCGTCTCGCTGCTCGGCGGGCCATGGGTCGCACGTGCGTCGTGGAACGCTCTCGTCCGAATCCTGCGCGTCTCGTTCGCGTCGCTGCTCGAGAAGCTCGCCTATCACGGAGGCTTTCTCGGCTTCGTCTACGTGATCGCGACGTTGGGCGCCCTCGCGATGGCAGCCAACCAGGCGCTCATCAGCATCGAGAGCATCGCGTTCCTCACGGCCGACGGGGTCGGCGTCGCGGCCGCGGCGGTGGTCGCGCAGCGTCTCGGTGCTGCCCACCCCGACGAAGCCGCCAAGGGCGCGCGTGCGTCGCTCCTCCTCGGGGTGGCGCTGCTCGGGTCGTTCGGGTTGGTCTTCGCGCTCGTCCCGTCGGTTCTCGTCCGCCTGCTGACCGACGACCCGGCGATCATCGCGGTTGCGGTTCCTTGCATGTACGTGGCGGCCGTCGCGCAGCCCTTCATGGCGATCGGTACGGTGCTCTCGCAGGTGCTCAGGGGCGCGGGAGACACGCGGACGGCACTGCTCGTGTCGCTGTCCTGCGCGCTGGTCGTCCGGCTCGTGGCGACGTGTTTCGCGGTGTTCGTCCTCGACCTCGGCCTGGTCGGCGTCTGGGTGGGCAGCACCGTCGATTGGGCCACGCGGACGGTCCTTCTCGCGATCGCCTATCGGCGCGGGCGCTGGCGAGCGTTGAAGGTGTAGCGCGCGGGCAGCACGCGTGACGTCCCATGGGACGTCCACGTGCTGCGGAGGGTGGCAACTCGGGTCGCCACCCGATGGTGTAGGCAATTGACGGTACCGGAAGGTGCCCGTAGCACGTCGCGTACGGTGGCGTGGCGGTTGCGACTGCGGGCGAGGCAGTCGCGTCAAGACCCGCGAGCGAGCAGAGGTTTCATGCGCCGAGTTGCATTTGCATTCTTGAGTTGTGTTTTGGTTGCCGTCGCGTGTGGCGACGACGACGACGAGCGCGCCGTCGACTCGGGCACCGGGCCCGGCGAGGACCCCGACTCGGGAATCGCCTGCGTGGGCCCGGCGTGTGACCGGCCCGACGCCGACGACGGGAGGGACGTGCTGAGCCCGCCGCCGGACGGCTGCGGCAACGGCATGCTCGAGGACGGCGAAGGCTGCGACGACGGCAACACCGACTCCGGCGACGGCTGCTCGTCCGAATGCGCGCTCGAGGCGACGTGCGGCAACGGCACCACCGACCCGGGCGAGGGCTGCGACGACGGCAACCTCGATCGCGGCGACGGCTGCTCTCCGTCGTGCGCGCTCGAGGCCAGCTGCGGCGACGGCCGGATGGACGCCGGCGAAGAGTGCGACGACGGTGGCGGCAACTCGGACACGGCCGCCGACGCGTGCCGGACGGATTGCCGGCGCGCGCATTGCGGCGACGCGGTCACGGACGACGGCGAAGCATGCGACGACGGGGACCGCAACTCGGACACGGCCGCCGACGCGTGCCGCACGACGTGCGAGCGCGCGAGCTGCGGCGACGGCGCCCGGGACACGTCCGAGGCGTGCGACACGGGGGACGCGCGGAGCGACACGACGCCCGACGCTTGCCGGACGGGCTGCGCGTTGCCGCGCTGCGGCGATGCCGTGCGCGACACGGGCGAGGCGTGCGACGACGGCAACACCGATGAAAGCGACGCCTGCCGGACGAGCTGCACGCTCGCGTCGTGCGGGGACGGACGGATGGACGCGGGCGAAGCCTGCGACGACGGCAACACGACGAGCGGCGACGGATGTCAGGCCAATTGTCTCTTGCCCGCGTGCGGCGACTCGGTCGTCGACGACGGCGAGGAATGCGACGACGGCAACGTGATCGACGGCGACGGTTGTCAGGACGATTGCACCGAGAGCGATTGCGCCACCGACGCGGATTGCGACGACGGCGCGTTCTGCAACGGCACCGAGGCGTGCGTCGCAGGCGTTTGCGCGCCGGGCTCGGCGCCCAGCCTCGACGACGGTGTGGCCTGCACCATCGATACCTGTGACGAGGACACCGACGCCGTCGTGCACCGACCGTCCGACGGGGTGTGCGTTGCGTTCGAGGTGGCACCGTCGTGCGCGACCTCCGGGCCGAACGCCGGGCGCCTCGTGCGCACGGCCGGCGTGTGCGACTCCCGCGCGGACTGCACGGGAGTGGTCTTGGTGGTGGACGATTGCCTCGACGACGCGCGTTACCCGACGACCTACTCGTGCGGCACGGGGCCGACGAGCGTGCGCCGACACGAAGGGATCTGCGTGGCAGGCGCGGCTCCCGCCTGCGGCCAGACCGACGAGATCGCCGACGATTGCACCGACATGCTGCCGGGCAACGCGTGCGCAGGGACCGTTGCGGGCGGCGACCTGCGCTGGCGTCACACGGCGGTCGGCACGTGCGGCCCCGTCGGCGGGATGGCCACGTGCGGCTCGACGCAATCGACGACCGATTGCGACCCCCGCGCGCCCACGTGCGCATCGGGGCAATTGACCCGCTACACCGAGACCTGTGCGGCGGCGACCGGATGCGGCAACAGCGCGCAGACGCCGACCACGTGCCCGACGAGCAGCCCGACCTGTGCGACCACTCCGGCCGGCGCGCCTGCGCGGCGGACCTTCACGGCGAGCTGCGCAAACGGCTCGACCTGCTCCACGACCGGCACGCCGACCGACACGCCGTGCACGGCGCCAGGCCCGAGCTGCACCTCGGGACGGTTGACGACGACCACGCCGACCTGCGCGTCGGGCACCTGCGGGACGAGCGCGTCCACGAGCACCTGCCCGGCGGGCGCGAGCCAGTGCCTCACCTTCGGGATGTCGCAGGTGTACGTCACCTCCGCGCCGGACTGCGACACGGCGACCGCGTGTGATCCCGACGGCGAGCCCACGATGACGACGTGCACCGATCCGGCCGACTCGTGCACCGGAGGCACGCTCACGCGCGTCGTCCCGACCTGCTCGACCTCGACCGGCTGCGGCACCCGGACGCTCACGCCGACGAGCTGCTCCGACACGGCGAGCGCCTGCACCGGCTCCGCGGCGATGAACAACCTGACGCTCGTGACGTACACGCCGGCCTGCGCCAGCGGCACCGACTGCGGCTCCCCGACGCGCACCGACACCGCGTGCAC
>JADZFZ010000573.1 GCA_020854145.1 Deltaproteobacteria bacterium
ACCTCGTCGCCGACTTCCGCGCACGCGTGCTCGACCACGACCTCGCAGCCTCCCGCGCGTTCGTGGGTACTCCGAGCCCCGCGCGCGGCTGGTGGAGCTACGCGCAGCTCAAAGCCGTCGAGGGCCTGGCGCTCGCGTCACGCCTCGTCTCGCGCTGACCTGCCCTCCGAACCGGCGAGGGCCTGCGTGGTAGCCTGAACGCGATGCACGCGCTCGAGGTGCTGCGGACCCGCGACGACCGCCCGACGGAGGACCACGTGGTGTTCCTCGATGGCGTGAGCTGGGAGGACTACGAGCGGCTTCTGGAGATGCGCGGCGACCGCTCGGCTCCGCGCATCACGTACCTCGAGGGGACCGTCGAGATCATGTCGCCGTCTCGCGATCACGAAGGGATCAAGTCCTACGTCGGCCGTCTGGTGGAGGTCTACTGCCTCGAGCACGGCATCCGATTCACGCCGCTCGGCTCGTGGACGCTGAAAGAGCGGCCCAAGGAGCGCGGGGTCGAGCCCGACGAGTGTTACGTCTTCGGCACCGAGCCGTCCGACCGACCCCACCTCGCGATCGAGATCATCTGGACGTCGGGACGGATCGACAAGCTCGACGTCTACCGGAAGCTCGGCGTCCGAGAGCTGTGGCTCTGGCGCAAAGGCGTGCTCTCGCCCTACGTGCTGCGCGGCGAGCGCTACGTCGCCGTGAAGAAGAGCAAGGCGCTACCCGGTATCGATCTCGCGCTGCTCTGCGAGCACCTCGACCGACCGACGGCGTTCGACGCCATCCAAGACTTCCGCGCCGCCATTCGCCCCGCCATTCGCCCCAAGCGCTGAAGCCGAGCGCGAAGCCGACCACCCATTGCCGACTCCGGCTCGATGGCGCTCGCCCCTGGCGCGGTCGAGAACGCCGAGCGCGGCGCCGTCAGTGCCGCGCGTCCCAGTCGTCCGCGGCTCGGCGGATTCGCGACAGCTCCGCGGGGTGCGACGTCGCGAGGTCGCGGGTCTCGTACGGGTCGGCGCGGAGGTCGAAGAGCTGCTCGACGTCGTGGCGCGCGTCGCGAATCAGACGCCAGCGCGGCGTCGTGTAGCCGAGCGCGGCGCGGTAGGGGGAGCGCATCTCGGTGACGGCGACATCCGGCCACTCGCCCTGCCCCGCCATGGCGGGGACGAGCGAGCCGATGGTCATGCTGGGCGGCACTTGGAGGCCCAAGAGATCGAGCACCGTCGCGGGGATTGCGGCCGTGGAGACGGGCGCGCTCGGTCGCGCGGCGGGCACTCCGGCGCCGGCGAGCAGCCAGACCACGCGGCTCTGCTCGGCGTGCACGGAGCCGCCGTGGAAGCTGCCGCCGTGCTCGCCCAGCTCTTCGCCGTGATCGCCGAAGACGGCGACGACGAAGGGTCGCCGGCGAATGGACCGCCAATCGCGAATCACCTCCGCGATTCGACGCGACGCGTAACGCACCGACTTGCGGAACGCGGGCATCCCGTGGGGCCCCTCTTCGGTGGGCGACCAGTGGTAGCCGTAATGCGGCTCCATGAAATGGACCCACAGGCACAATCGGCCCGGAGTCTCGCGCGCCAATCGGCGAATCGGCGGAGCCAGCTCGTGAACCGGCGTGTAGCTCAGCGCGAAGGGCGATCGAATCCGTGCGCCCGGGCTCGCGTCGCGATTGACCAGATAGACGGTGTCGAATCCCGATTGAATGCCGATTCGCGGATCACTCTGATTGCTGGTCGCGAACGTGACCGCGCGATAACCGGCGCGCGCGAGCTCGTGGCCAATCGTCGGCGACGGGTCGCGCCAGAGCACGTCGCCGTTCGTGCCGGGCGCCGGCTCGATGCGCAGCTCGCTGACGGCCCGACCGCGCAACGTCGCGGGGAGCGAGTCGCGCGTGGCGGGAGCGGGGCTGACCGCGAGGCGGAAGTCCGCGTGGGGGCCGAGCGCGCGACGGAGCGCGCCGAGCTCGTTCGCAGCGTCCCACCGGAGCGAGTCGACCGAGAGGAGCAGCACGTCGTGCCCGCGCGCCGCGCCCCGAATGGCGGCGCCACCCATCGAGGGATCGGACCGCGTACGTGGAGCGTCCGCTCGACCGGGCTCGGCGGGCCATTCGCGTGGCGCGTAGAACGCGCGATCGATCGCGTACGCCCAGGTCCGCACGTGGCTCGAACGGTGGTAGAGCGCGAGCCGCCCGTCGCGCGACGCAGGGAGCACGAAGACCCACGCGATCGCGCCGAGCACGGCGAGCCCACACGCCGCCGCGATCACGGAACGGGCGGACGCACGGAGCCACCAGGGCTCGGTCGCGCACGCGAAGGCGACGACGAAGCAGGACGTCAGCGCCAGGCGAAACCACGGGTCGCCGTTCCAGCGTACGAGCGCGATCCCCACCGTCGCAGCCAGCGCGACGACGGACGCCAGCACACGCGCGAGCCACGGGCGCGGCCGGACCCAGCGGTGCCACGACGCGCCCGCCGCAGCGCCCAGCGCGACGCCGGCCCCGAGCACCCACGTGCGCGTATCGGCGGCGCCCAGCGCACGCGGGCTCTGCGCGTACACGGCGAGCACGAGCAACCACGCCACGTCCAGCACGCCCGCGAGCGCGGCGCCACCCGTCTCGCCGCGCCGCAACGCGCGACCGACGGCGCCGCGTGCGACGACGACGGCCGACGCGAGCAGCGCGCCGAGCGGCCACCCCGCGAGCGCGAGCACTCCCACGCCCAGCACCGAGGGCGCCGGCACGCGCGACATCGCGCCGACCCCGTCCGCCAGCGTGAGGACGAACGTCGCCACGACGCACGCGGCGACCTGTGCGCGGGCGACGTCACCTACGGTCGGGCGGGGCGTGCCGCTCACGGCGTCGCGAGCTTATTGCGCCGTGGTCGAGCCGCGCCACAATCGCGGCCCGTGTCCGAAGACGCCTCATCGTGGACTCGTCACGGCCTCGCGGCCGACGTGTACGGAGTGGCGATTGCGATCGCGTTCCTCGTCGCCTGGGACACCGTGGTCGGCGTGTCGCTGCCGCCGGCGCTCTCGTGGGGTGGCGGAGCGCTCGCATTCGCCACGACGACGTGGGGGCTCGGAGCGCTGCTCGGGATGCTCGTCGTCGCCGGCAGACGTGCGATCGGGATCGTCGCGGAGCGTTGGCCGCCGCTCGGCGTCGCCGTCGCCGGCGCGATCGATGGCGCAGTGGTCGTGGTCATCGGTGTGCTCGGGACCAACCCGCCGTCGTGGTCGCCCAACTTTCGGATGTTGGTCGTGCTCGGTTGCGTCCTGGCCGCGATTGGCCTGCGCCTCGTGTCCGTGCGGCTCGCGTCGTCGAGACCGCGCACGGTCGGCGCAGTCGGGGGCGCGCTCGCGGTCGCGTGCGGCCTCGGCTTGCTCTCGATGGTCCAATGGCGCCGCGAGGAGTCGGCTCGTCTCGCTCTGCACATCGTCTACCTGGTGGGCGCTGCGTCTCTCGCGCGTGCCGCGCTGGGCGCGCACGGAGCCGTGCCCACGCGCCCGATGCGTCTCGCGTCACGCGCGGCCGTCGGGCTGGTAGCCGCCGCCGTGCTCGCGGTGCTGCTCGGCAACTGGCTGCTCTTCGTCCAGTCGATGGACGCGCGGAAGCTTCTTCACATGCGCTCGAGCCACGGCAAGTCGTGGTCGATGGTGCTGGAGGGAGCGCTCGACCGCGACCGCGACCGCGTCTCTGCGCTCTTCGGCGGCGTCGACTGCGACCCCGACCGGCGCGACGTGTACCCCGGTGCGACCGAGGTCCCCGGAAACGGTCGTGACGACAATTGCCAGGCCGGCGATGCGCGTCCCCGGTCCGAACCGGCAGGCCCGCAGCGCGGGGAGAGGCAGGAGGAGGGGCCGGCGACGCGACCGGACATCGTCGTGCTGTCGATCGACTCGCTCCGGTGGGACGCGACGCGCGCGCTCGCGGCGACGCGACGCACGCTCGGACCCCACGCCGAGCTCACGCGCGCGGTGACCCCGTGCCCGCGGACCCTCGACGCGCTCGCGGCGACGACCCGCGGTCGCGCAGCACGCCAGGTCCGCTCGGAAGGCGTGCGCGAGACGCGCGGAAGCGTCTTGTGGCGCGACCCGCACCCGACGCTCGGGCACGTGCTGACGCGCGCAGGGTACCGATCGATGGTGGTCTCGACGGGCGGCAAGACGGAGGGACGCGCCGGCGCGTTCGCGGGATTCGAGTCGGTCGTCGCCGCGAACTACGACGCACGCCGCCGGTTCCCGCCGGTCTCGCCGTTCGCGTACCAGCGCGTGAGCTCCGACGTCGCGTTCGCGACGGCCCTCGAGGTGGCCCGCGCGACACCCGGCCCGATCGTGCTCTGGGTCCACATGCTCGAGGCCCACGCGCCCTACTACGTGTCGCCGGATCGCCACGGTCCCGCGACGCGCGAAGGCTTCGACGCCTCCGTGCGGTACGCGGACCGCCTCGCCGCGGCCTTCCTACGCGACCTCCAAGGCGTACGGCGCAGGCCGCGCATCGTCGCGCTCGTCGCCGACCACGGCGAGGAGTTCGGCGAGCACGGTTCCGGCTATCACGCCACGAGCGTGTACGCCGAGCAAGCGAGGGTGGCCTGGCTGATGGCGGGTCCGCGAATCCCGACCGGACGTTTCGATGGTCCGGCCAACATCACGTCGTTGCCCGCGACGTTGCTCGAGGCGCTGGGCCTGTCGGCGCCGGCGTCCATGGTCGAGCCGAGCGTGCTTCCGTCGATGCGCGGCACGGCGCCGTGGCCGGCAGTCGTGGTCACCGAGCTCCGTGGGGGCAATCGGAACCTGGTCGGCTACACCGGCCGCCGCCATCGCCTCGTCCGCGACGTCGCGCACGGCTGGCACGAGCTGTTCGACACCGAGGCCGATCCCCTCGAGCAGCGCGACCTCGCGGCCTCGCGCCCCGACGTGCTCGCCACGATGCTCCGGCTCGCGGCCGATTGGGAGGAACGGCATTGACCGCGGCGCGATTGACTCCGGCGAGCCCCGCGGTCAGACCATCGACGCCCATGCGGATTGCCGTCGTTCTCGGGGGATTCCCCAATCTGAGCGAGACGTTCATCCTCGATCAGATCACCGGTCTCATCGACCGCGGGCACGACGTGCACGTGTTCGGCTACCCACCGGGCGGCAAGCCCATCCGTCACGA
>JADZFZ010000574.1 GCA_020854145.1 Deltaproteobacteria bacterium
CCGAGAAAGACGATCGACTGTCGCGACGGCTCGCCGAGAGCGCACGTCGATCGCTTCGCGCTCGGCGCCTCGCCCCGGCCAAGCCCGAGACCCAGCCGCTCGCGCTGTTGTCGATCCTCAATGCGCCTTCGGTGACCGAGTTCGCGGCAGAGCTCGCTGCTCGATTGACGTAGCTCACTCGGCGCGACGCCATGATAGGGTCGCGCGCATGCGCGAGATCCGACTTTCTCTCCCCCTCATCGGGCGCCTACTCACGATGGCGTCTACATGCCTGGCCCTCTCGGTCGTGCCCGCCTGTGGCGACGACGACGGAACGGAGTGCGGCGCCGACTCCCCCTGTCCCGCGGGCTCGACCTGTATCTCCGGCGTCTGTATCCCCGAGGACGCCGGCCGTGGCTGCGCCGACAACGGCGACTGCGGAGCGGGGCAGGTCTGTGCGCGAACGGCGTCACGGAATGCATGCGTGCCGGCAGCCGCACCGACGATCTGCGACGACGATGCGGACCTCGCGCGCGCGTGCATGGTGGCGGTCGAGGCCCTCGGTGGGTCGCCCACGTTCTGCGTGGGGGATCGCTTCGTGACCTGCACGGCGAGCGGAGGGATGTGCGAGACGTGCGCGGGTGCCTGCGATCTCGAGGAGGGCTGCGTCGACGAGATGCCCGACGCGGGCCCGGACATGGGCACCGGCGGCGACTGCATGGTCGACAGCGACTGTCCCGTGGGCGTGTGCGAAGAGGGTACGTGCGTCGAGTGTCGCGAGAGCGGCGACTGCGACGAAGGCGTTTGCGGTGAAGACAACACGTGCGTCGGATGCGTCGGCGACGCCGATTGCGCCGGCGACGGCGTCTGCGTGGGCGAGCGGTGCGTCGAGTGTCGCGAGACCTCCGACTGCACGGGCGCGCTCGTGTGCGTCGAGAACGCATGCGTGCCCGACGGCGAGATGGACGGTGGGCGCGACGGCGGCACCGACGGTGGCACCGACGGCGGTGGCGGCCCCGATGGCGGTCCCGATGGCGGCACCGACGGGGGCGGGCCCGCGGAGTGCGGCAACGGCATCGTCGAGGCTGGCGAGGAGTGCGATCCGCCGATGTCGGCGTCGTGCGAGGCGCGTGGGTGCAGCGACACCTGCACGCTGCTGCCGCAGCGAGAGCCTGCGTGTGGCGACGGGTGCTCCGACACTGGCGAGGTATGCGGCGAGCCGGGACTCGCCGACTGCCCTGCGGGCCAGCGCTGCGCCGGCTGCCAGTGTTCCGCGCCCACGTGCGGCGATGGGATCCTCGATCCCACCGAGCGCTGCGGCGAGCCGGGCGCGATGTGCGGCGCGGGCCAGACCTGCGCCGATTGTCGGTGCACGCCGGCCATCTGCGGGGACGGAGCCATCGACGGCATGGAGACCTGCGGCGAGCCGGGCACCGACCCGTGCGCGATGGGGCAAGTCTGCTCGGCCCTGACTTGCACGTGCGGCTCCCCTTCGTGCGGCGATGGCGTGGCGTCGATGGGCGAGGAGTGCGGCGAGCCGGGGCTCGCCGAATGCGGCGCTGGGCGCGAGTGCGCGTCGTGCGTTTGCCGCAACACCTGCGGCAACGGGGTCGCCGACGCGGGCGAGACCTGCGGCGAGCCGGGTCTCAGCTGCGCGGCCGGCTCCGACTGCAACACGGCCAGCTGCGCGTGTGTCCCGCGCTGTGGCAACGGAACCGTGGATCCCGGCGAAGGGTGCGACCCGCCGTCTTCCCCGACATGCAGCAGCTCCTTCTTCTGCACCACCAGCTGCCAGCTGATGGCGCGCCCGCCCGTTTGCGGCAACGGCTGCATCGACCTCGGCGAGCAGTGCGGCGAGCCAGGCACGGGGAGCTGTGCGTTCGGCGAGCCGTGCGTGGACTGCCGTTGCCCGTTCAGCGCCATGCCCTCGTGTGGTGACGGCATCCCGCAAGCGGGCGAGGAGTGTGATCCTCCCGGAGCGAGCTGCGGCATGGGCGAGGCCTGCGACCTCACCGACTGCCAGTGCGAGCCGCTCGTCGGCGGAGGCCGACCGTTCGCGCTCATCGGGGCGCAGTCGGACGCAGAGCTCACAGCCGTGTTCGAGTCCTCCGTCGTGATGCCCGTGGCACCCGACGCCGCGTACACGGCGGTGCCGGAGGTACACGGGGGTGTGATCCTCGTGGGCGACTACGTGATGCTCGGCGTCAATGCTCGCGGCAACCTCAACACGCGGGTCACCAGCAACCCACTCATCCTCGGGTTCGACGCCGCCGGCGCCGGGGTGCCCGTCGCGCTGCCCACGATGACGGGCGGCTACCCGAACAACAGCAGCGGCTTCGCGTTCCGCACGGGCCCGACCGAGCCCTTCCGCGAAGACGTGATGACCCCGGGGTGTCTGTGCGAAGGCTGGGGCGTGCGGTTCGTCGATGGCGGCACGACGGTGAGTGGCGACGCCGCCATCGACGGCGCCGCCTTCGGCAACAGCGCCGTCGGGACATTCTTCGGTTACTTCTACGATGTGTTCCGCCGCGCGTGGCGGGTGCGTACGCGGGCAACCGTCGGCGACCTCGAGGTCACCATGGACTACTCGCTCCGTCGAGGAGACCGGTACGCTCCGGAGCGGATCCTGCTGCGGAACACCGGCGCCGATGACATCACCAACCTCCGCTACCTCCGGTCGCTCGACTACGACATCGCGATCGGGCGGCCGGGCGGCGACGGCTTCACGGACCAGTTCGACTTCCTCTACACGCCGGCAGACGCCACGCCGCAGCTGATCCGCTCCCGCGAGCTCACGTCAGGTGCGCCGACCACCGACGACTACTACGGCGTCGCGACCGCTTCTCCGCACCTCGAGTGCTCCGACGGCATCACGTTCATGCAGACCAATCCCGACTCCCTCGGCGACTGTGACGTCGACCCCAACAACACGAACGGGGATCTCTCGAGCAACTTCCGGTTCGTGCCGACGCTTGCGGGCTTCCCCGCCGGGACGTTGCCCGCGGGGATGTCCGTCGAGCTCTGATCCGCGACAATTCGCCGAGCCGATGCTTCGGCTATGCTGCGACATCACGCGCCGTCGGGAGAACCCCGGCGGCGCGGGGGCCGCGAACATGGCTGGATCTCTCGATGTGAATC
>JADZFZ010000575.1 GCA_020854145.1 Deltaproteobacteria bacterium
CTCGGCTCGCTGACCGTCCGGTCGCCTGCGTTTCGATTCGCGCGCCCGAACTCACTCGGGACCCGGCGTCAGCACCTCGTCGCCCCGAGGCGGGCCGACGGCGAGCGCCTGCCCGTCGATGGTCGTGCGCACATCGGCGAGGAGCGCGCGGAGCGTCCGGTTGCCGCGCACCACCTCGTCGAGATCGGCGCCCGACACGTAGAAGCGCGTCGCCTCCGTCGCGCCGGGTTCGTGGATGGACGCGCGCAGCTCGTCCGTCGACCGGTAGGGGCGATGGAACGACTGCATCTCGACGAGCAGGCCGTCGGCCTTCTCGACCTGGAGCCCGTCCTGCAGGCGCGCGAGGGTCGGCTCCATGATCGTGGCCCAGAGGATCTGGGCCCGCTGGATCCGGTCGCGCGTCGAGTCGTCGAACACGAACCCGGTCTCGAGGACGATGCGGAGCCAGCGCTTCCCGAGCATCTCCTCGACGCGCTCCACCCGTACGCCGGTCGCGAGCACCGACCCCTTCCGCATGGCGTTCAGGAGCAGGTGGGTCTGCACCACGACGGCGTCCTCGCCGTGCCGTTGGCGCACCTTGCGCAGGAGCCGCGCGACGTCCTGCGGTTTCGCGCTCGGCAAGTCGTCGAGCAACTCCGGCGGCACGGGCGTCGGCCCCGCGGCCGGCGCCGAGATCGGCGCGCACAGGCTCGCGGCGAGCGCGGCGACGAAGAGGACGCATCGCATGGAGCCCGGATGGTCGCACGCGTCAGGCGCCGGCGCAATTTGGGTGCCGGGCGGTGGCGTGAGTCGACGGCGCTTGAGCCATCGCCCCGCGTCGTGATTTCACGACACCATGGCGCGCACGCTCCTCGACACCGTCCGTGCATGCATCCGCCGGCACGAGCTCCTGATCGCCGGCGACGTGGTCGTCGCCGCCGTCTCGGGCGGCGCCGACTCGCTCGCCCTGCTGCTCGCCTTGCTCGCACTCCGTGACGCCCTCGACATCCGGGTGGGCGTCGCCCATCTCGACCACCGCGTCCGCGGCGCCGAGAGCGCCCGCGACCGGGCGTTCGTCGAGGAGATCGCGAAGGGCCACGGTCTCCCGTACGTCGGCGAGGACGCGACGATCCCCGCCGGGAACTTCGAGTCCGAGGCGCGCCGCGTGCGCTACGCGTTCCTCGAACGCGCCGCGGACGCGCTCGGCGCCACGAAGATCGCAACGGGCCACACGCGCGACGATCAGGCGGAAACGGTCCTCTGGCGTGTGGTCCGCGGAGCAGGGCGGCGCGGGTTGGGAGGGATCCGGCCCCGACGTGGCCGGGTCGTCCGCCCGCTGCTCGAGTGCGACCGCATGCAGGTACGCGCCTTCCTGATCGAGCGCGGACGGGACTGGCGGCGCGACTACGGCAACTTCGATCTCGATCTCGAGCGGACGCGCATTCGGCACGGCTTCCTGCCGGCGCTGAGCCGCGAGCTGAACCCGCGCCTCGCCCGAACCCTCGCCAACCTCGCCGACCTGATGCGCGAGGAAGACGCGCTCCTCGATCGCCTGGCCGCGGCCACCGTACGCGGACGCACGCTCGCCATCCCGGTACTGCACGCAATCGAGGGCCCGCTCGCACGCCGCGCGATCCGCCTCTGGTGGCGTCGGCACGGCAGCGGCGAGCGTCTCGGGCGGGCCCACGTCGAAGCCGTCCGCGGCCTGGCCGCGCGCCCGTCGGACGACGGGGCGATCGCCGTGCCGGGGGGCACGATCACCCGCGAGCGAAACCGTCTGCAATTCCTCCCGGCCGACCACGGCACGCGTGACATCGGGTCGTGGCAGCACGAGCTGCTCCCGGGAGGAACCGTCGATACGCCGGGCGGTTGGCGGCTCACGCTCGGTGAGGCCGCGCCAGGGGAGACGGTCGCGCCGGGCCACCGGGTCTGCGTCGTCGACGCCGACGCGATCACCGGCGGGTTCGCGGTCCGCAATCGGCGACCCGGCGACGCCCTCCGCCTCCACGGCCTCGGAGGCCGCTCGTCGCTCAAGCGCCTCTTCGCGTCCCGCCGGGTTCCGCGACGCCACCGCGCCGACCATCCGGTCGTCGTCTGCGGGGACGAAGTGCTCTGGGTGCCCGACTGCGGACGAAGCGAGACGGCCCTCGTGGGACCGGCGACGACCCGTCGCTGGGTCATTCGCGCGACCGAGAGCCCGAATGAATCCGCATGATTGCCGGTGTGTACCCCCTATGGTAGCTTCGCCGGGTCCATCGTGCCGACGCGTAAAGGTGACAGAACGGTGAATCAACTCTCGCGGAATCTCGCGCTCTGGCTCCTGCTCATTCTCATGGTCCTTCTGCTCGTGAACGTCTTCACGAAGCAGCCTCCGCGAGACCAGGAGGTGATCTTCAGCGACTTCCTCACCGCCGTGGACAAGGGCGAGGTGAGCGAAGTCACGATCCAGGGCCAGGAGCTGCACGGCAAGAGGAGTTCGGGCGAAGCGTTTCGCACCTTCGCGCCGCCGTACCCCGAGCTCATCAGCGACCTTCGCGGCAAGGGCGTCCGTATCGACGCGCGCCGCGAGGATCCGGAGCCCTTCTGGTACGTGCTCCTCGTCAATTGGTTCCCGATGATCCTGCTGATCGGCCTCTGGGTGTTCTTCATGCGCCAGATGCAGGTCGGCGGCGGCAAGGCGATGTCCTTCGGGAAGAGCCGCGCCAAGCTCCTCACAGAGAACCAGCACAAGATCACCTTCGAGGACGTCGCCGGCGTCGACGAGGCCAAGGAAGAGCTCGAAGAGATCATCGCCTTCCTGAAGGATCCCAAGAAGTTCACGAGGCTCGGCGGCCGCATCCCAAAGGGCGTCCTGCTCGTCGGTCCACCGGGCACCGGCAAGACGCTCCTCGCGCGCGGCGTCGCGGGGGAGGCGGGCGTGCCGTTCTTCTCGATCAGCGGCTCCGACTTCGTCGAGATGTTCGTCGGCGTCGGCGCCTCGCGCGTCCGCGATCTCTTCGTGCAGGGCAAGAAGAACGCGCCCTGCATCCTCTTCAGCGACGAGATCGACGCGGTCGGGCGCCATCGAGGCGCGGGCCTCGGCGGCGGCCACGACGAGCGCGAGCAGACGCTGAACCAGCTCCTGGTCGAGATGGACGGCTTCGAGACCAACGAAGGCGTCATCATGATCGCCGCCACCAACCGCCCCGACGTGCTCGACCCGGCGTTGCTGCGCGCCGGCCGCTTCGACCGCCGCGTCGTCGTGCCGCGGCCCGACGTGAAAGGCCGCGAAGGCATCCTCAAGGTCCATTCACGCCGCGTTCCACTCGGCGACGACGTCGACATCGACCTCCTCGCCCGCGGCACCCCCGGGTTCGCGGGAGCCGACCTCGAGAACCTCGTGAACGAAGCAGCGCTGCTCGCAGCCCGTCACAATCACGAGAAGGTCATGATGCTCGATTTCGAGGTGGCGAAGGACAAGGTGATGATGGGCTCCGAGCGGCGGAGCATGATCATCAGCCTCGAGGAGCGCCGGAACACCGCCTATCACGAGTCCGGCCACGCGCTCGTCGCCAAACTCCTCCCGGGCGCCGATCCGGTGCACAAGGTCACGATCATCCCGCGCGGCATGGCGCTCGGGCTCACCATGCAGGTGCCGCTCGACGACCGGCACACCTACGATCGCCAGTTCCTCGAGAACAACCTCACGATCCTCTTCGGCGGCCGCGCCGCGGAGGAGCTCATCCTCGGGCATATGACGACCGGCGCCGGCAACGACATCGAAAAGGCGACCGAACTCGCCCGCAAGATGGTCTGCGAGTGGGGGATGAGCGAAAAGCTCGGCCCGATGGCATTCGGCAAGAAGGAAGAACAGATCTTCCTCGGCCGCGACTTCACCCAGGCCGCCGACTATTCCGAGAGCACCGCGGTCGAGATCGATCACGAGCTCCGCCGCTTCTTGAGCGAGGCCTACAACCGCGCAAAGGGCCTGCTCAATCACAATCTCGAGATCCTCCACAAGATGGCCGAAGCGTTGCTCGAGCGCGAGAGCCTCGACGGCGCCGAGATCGACCACATCGTCCGCGCCTGCGGAGGCGGGAACGGTCTGAACGTGGGTGCCGCCACCGCGTCGGCCTGAATCGGCCCCGGCACGCGTTGCTGGTGATGGCCGCGTGTTGCTCCCGGCGGGGCGAACCGCGGTCATGGGGATCCTGAACGTCACCCCCGACTCGTTCTACGACGGGGGCCAGCATCCGGGCCCGGCGGCCGCGCTCGCCCACGGGCGGCGGCTCGCCGCCGAGGGCGCCGACCTGATCGACGTCGGCGGGGAGTCGTCGCGCCCCGGGGCCGCGCCGATCACGTCCGAAGAGGAAGGAGCGCGGGTGGTACCCGTCGTGGAGGCGCTGCGTCGGGCGTGCGACGTGCCGATCTCGGTCGATACCACCAAGGCCGACGTCGCCGACGCGGCCCTCGCCGCCGGAGCGGACGTCGTGAACGACATCAGCGCCGGCCGCTTCGACGCCCGCATGCTACCGCTCGTCGCCGCCCGCGGCGCCACCATCGTCCTCATGCACATGCGGGGCACCCCGGCGACGATGCAGACGGCCCCACGCTACGACGACGTGCTCGGCGAGGTCGAGGCTTTCCTCGCCGAGCGCGTACGCGTAGCCGTCGCGGCTGGCATCCATCGCGACCGGATCTGGATCGACCCCGGGATCGGCTTCGGAAAGCGCCGGGAGCACAACCTCCTGCTGCTCGCGCAGCTCGGGCGGCTCCGCGACCTCGGCTTCCCGGTGGTGATCGGCGCCTCGCGCAAGCGTTTCCTCGCCGCCGCGGACGAGGACGATCCCGCCGATCGGCTCGCGGCGTCGCTCGCCGCCGCCACCCTGGCCAGCGCCGCGGGAGCGGCCGTCGTCCGGGTGCACGACGTCGCGGCCACCCGCCGCGCCGTCGCCGTCGCCGACGCGTTGAAACGGCCTGGGGAGCACGGCGACTGACCGTGTACATCTTCAACGACTTCCGCTGGCAGGACGTGCTCGACATTCTGATCGTCGGGTTCGTCGTCTACCGGTTGCTGCTGCTGATCCAGGGCACGCGTGCCGTCTCGATGCTGATCGGCTTGATCGTGCTCGCGGTGACGTACCAGGGAGCGCAATACCTCGAGCTCTATACGGTCAATTGGGTCCTCGACTCGCTCGGCAACGTGATCCTCATCCTCGTCGTCGTCGTGTTCCAGCACGACATCCGGCGCATGCTGACCCAGGTCGGCACGGGTCCGTTCTTCGGCCGTATGCAGCGGCTCGCCCAGGGGCAGACGATCGAGGAGATTACGCGCGCGAGCGTGCTCCTCGCCGGACGCCGGATCGGGGCCATCTTCGTGCTGCAGCGCGAGGTCGGCCTGAACGAGTACGTCGAGGGCGGGACCCGCCTCGACGCGCAGATCACCAAGGAGCTCCTCCTCAGCATCTTTCTGCCGGCATCGCCGCTGCACGACGGCGCGGTCGTCCTGCACCTGGGCCGCGTAGTGGCCGCCGGCTGCCTTCTGCCGCTCACCACCAACCCGAACGTCAGCAAGACCCTCGGCACGCGACATCGCGCCGCCATCGGCCTCACCGAGGAGACCGACGCCGTCGCGATCGTCGTCTCCGAGGAAGAGGGCAAGATCTCCCTCGTGCGCGAGGGGCGCATCACCCGCGACGTGGACGCCGGCGTGCTCCGGAGCACGCTACAACAACTGGTGGCCTGATGGCGCCGTGGCGGACCACGCTCGAGCGGCTCACGATCCCGTTTCGCCGCCGGCTCGGCGCGAAGATCTTCGCGACCGTCTGCGCCTTCGTGCTGTGGTTCTTCGTGAACGCCGGCGAGCGTGAAACCCAGGTGATGCCGTTCCCGGTCGAGCTGCGGAACCTGCCGGAGCGCTCGGTGCAGACGAATCTCGACAAGGTCGACACCGTGGCCGTCCGCTTGAACGGCCCGGGACCGCTCCTCGCGTCCCTCGATACCAAGCGCTCGCCCATCGTCCTCGACCTCTCGAGCGCCGAGATCGGCACCGACTTCCGGTTGAAGATCCGCGACGAAATGATCCGCGTGCCCCGCGGCGTGCGCGTGCTCGACATCGAGCCGTCTCGTATCCCGATCCGCCTCGAGCGCGTCAAGCGGAAGAGCGTCCCCGTCACGCTCGCGCCGGTCGGCGAACCGCGTGACGGCTACACGATCCAGTCGATCAAGGTCTCGCCCGACAAGGTCCAGGTCTCGGGTCCAGCGAGCCTGATCGATCGGCTCGGCGCGCTGGAAACGGAGCCCTTCGACCTCACCGATCTCGCGACCTCCGCGCAGAAGACCGTGGGGCTCGTGCGCGCCGACCAGCTCAGCGTCAAGCCCGAAACGGTGGTCGTCGAGATCAGCGTCGCGGTGGTGATGACCACGCGGGAATTCAAGCGGTTGCCGGTCGAGGTCCGAAACGTCGATCGGCCCTTTCAGCTCCGCCCGCCGCGTGTCAATCTGACGGTCAAAGGCCCGCAGCGCATCGTGCAGAACCTGTCGCTCGACGAGAGCGCGGTGTACGTCGACGGTGGCAGCTACGAACCCGGGGAGCACATGGTCGAAGCCGAGGTCGCGCTCCCGGCCGGGGTCGAGATCGTCAAACGGGATCCCCTGGTCATCCGCCTCGAAATCCTCGAACCGAAATCCGAGCCGGCGAAGACCGTTGAACCGAAGAACGGAGCGAAGAAGAGATGAGCCAGAGCACTTCCCCGAACGGACCCGGACGCACCCGTCAGCTGTTCGGCACCGATGGCGTCCGCGGCGTCGCCAACGTCGAGCCCATGACCTCGGAGACCGCTCTGCGGCTCGGCCGCGCGGTCGCCCACGTCTTCCGCCGGAACGCGCGTCCGGGGCACCGCTCGCGCATCGTCATCGGCAAGGACACGCGCATCTCCGGCTACATGCTCGAGACGGCGATGGCATCCGGCATCTGCTCGATGGGCGTCGACGTGCTGCTGGTCGGACCCATGCCGACCCCCGGAATCGCGTTCCTCACGCGCAGCCTTCGCGCCGACGCGGGCGCCGTCATCTCGGCCTCCCACAACCCGTTCCAGGACAACGGCATCAAGTTCTTCTCGAGCGAGGGCTACAAGCTCCCCGACGAGGTCGAGCTCGAGATCGAGCACCTGGTCCTCGACAACGGGATCGACCACCTGCGGCCGACGGCCGAACACATCGGCAAGGCGTACCGTATCGACGACGCGCTCGGGCGCTACAACGTCTTCGTGAAGAGTACGTTCCCGCGCGAGCTCACGCTCGACGGCCTGCGGGTGGTGGTCGACGCCGCGAACGGCGCCGCCTATCGCATCGCGCCCGAAGTGCTGGCCGAGCTCGGCGCGACGGTCAGCTGCATCGGCTGCGAACCCGACGGCGAGAACATCAACCGCGACTGCGGCGCCACCGCGCCGGAAGCCCTGCAGCGCGCGGTGATCGAGCAGCGTGCCCACGTCGGTGTCGCGCTCGACGGCGACGGCGACCGCTGCCTGCTCGTCGACGAGTGCGGCGAACTCGTCGACGGCGACGCGGTTCTCGCGATCGCCGCCCGCGAGCTCGCGGAGCAGGGCCGCCTGCGCAACCGCACACTCGTCACGACCCACATGAGCAACTTCGGCCTCGAGCTCGCGATGCGCGACCTCGGCATCCAGCTCCTGAAGACGGCGGTCGGCGACCGCTACGTGCTCGAGGAGATGCAGCGCGGCGGGTACAACCTCGGCGGCGAGCAGTCCGGTCACGTCCTCTTCCTCGACCACACGACCACGGGCGACGGCCTCATCAGCGCGCTCGCGATCCTCGCCGTCATGCGGGCGCGCCAGCAGCCGCTTTCGGCGCTCGCCCGCGTGATGCAGAAGTTCCCGCAGGTCCTGATCAACATCCCGGTACGGGAGAAGCGCGACCTCGCCGAGGTCGCGTCGGTGCGCAGCGTGGTGGAGCGGGTCGAGGCCTCGCTCGCCGGCCGCGGTCGCGTGTACATCCGCTTCTCGGGCACCGAGGCGCTCGCGCGGGTGATGGTCGAGGGCCAGGACCTGGCGCAGGTCGAGCGCCACGCGAGCGACATCGCGGACGCCGTGCGCGCCGCCCTCGGGGCCTCCCCTCCGGGGGCGAAGCAGCCGTCGTCGGGCGGCGACGAACCGGCGGTCGCGCGTCTGTAGCCGCCGCCAGCCCGGCATCTTCGGCCCGCTCCACGCGCGTGCTCGCCCGGGACGCTCCCGACGCGAGCGTCCCGGGCGGAAATGCGCTACAGGTCCACGGATGGCCACGCTCGGGGTCAACATCGACCACGTTGCGACCCTCCGCCAGGCGCGGGGCGTCGCCTACCCGGACCCCGTGGAGGCCGCCCAGGCGGCGCAGGCGGGCGGCGCCGACGGCATCACCGTCCACCTTCGTGAGGACCGCCGCCACATCCAGGACGACGACGTGGCGCGCCTCCGCGCCACGCTTCGGGTCGGCCTGAACCTCGAGATGGCCGCCACCGACGAGATGGTCGCGATCGCCCTCCGGGTCCGCCCCGCCGACGTCTGTCTCGTCCCCGAGCGTCGCGCCGAGATCACGACCGAAGGCGGCCTCGACGTCGTCGGCCAGCGCCGCCCGCTCGCCGATGCGGTCGCGCGGCTCCGCGACGGCGGCATCCGGGTGAGCCTCTTCGTCGACCCCGACCCCGCGCAGATCGACGCCGCCGCGGCGATGCGGGCCGCCGCCGTCGAGCTCCACACGGGGCGCTACTGCGAGCCGCGCGCCGCCGGCGCGATCACCGCCGAGCTCGGCGCCCTCCGCGGCGCCGCCGAGCAGGCCCACGCCCTCGGGATGATCGTCAACGCGGGGCACGGCCTCCGTCTCGACAACGTCCGGCCGATCGCCGTCCTTCCGCACATGGAGGCCCTCAACATCGGCCACAGCATCGTCGCCCGCGCCGTCTTCGTCGGCATGACCGAGGCGGTGCGCGAGATGCGGGCCCTGATCGTTACGTCATGATCGTCACGACCGCGGCCGAGATGCGCCGCATGGACGCCCTCACGATCGAGAAGCACGGTGTCCCCGGCACGGTGCTGATGGAGCGGGCCGGCACCGGCGCCGCCGAGATCCTCGTCGACCGCTTCCCGCACGTCCGTAAGCACGGGGTCGTCGTCGTAGCGGGGAAAGGCAACAACGGCGGCGACGGCTTCGTGGTCGCCCGCGCGCTCAAGAAGAAGCGCGTGCGGGTCGACGTGATCCTCGCCGCCGCCGCGGGCGACGTCCGCGGCGACGCGAAGGCCAAGCTGCACGCGTGGCGTCGCGCCGGCGGCAAGGTGCAGACGGTGGAGCGCGACCGGCTCGAGCCGCTCGCGCGCGCCCTCGGCCGCGCCGGTTGCGTCGTCGACGCGCTCTTCGGCACGGGACTCGGCGGCGAGATCACCGGGCTCCCGGCCGAAGTGATCGCGATGGTGAACGCCGCCGGCCTGCCGACGGTTGCGCTCGACGTCCCCTCCGGCCTCGACTCCGACCGCGGCGTTCCGCTCGGCATTGCCATCGAGGCCGAGCTCACGATCGCGTTCGCCGCGCCCAAGATCGGCACGGTGATCATGCCCGGCGCGCGCTACGCCGGCGAGGTCGCGGTCGTCGACATCGGACTCGCCGGCGAAGCGATCGTCGAGGCGGCGCCCCAGACGGAGGCCGTGGCCGCGCGCGACGCCGCCCGTTTGCTCCGGCCGCGCGACCCCGAGGCGCACAAGGGTACGCACGGGCACCTCGCGGTGATCGCGGGCGGGCTCGGAAAGACGGGGGCCGCGATCCTCGCCGCGCGGGCGGCGACCCGCGCCGGCGCCGGCCTCGTCACGATCGGCTGCCCGAGCGGCGCCCTGGCGATCGTCGCCGGCGGCATCGTCGAGGCGATGACGTGGCCGCTCCCCGACGACGGCACGGGCGAGCTCGCGTACGGCGACGGGCGCGCGTTCGATCATCTCCTCGCCGAGAAGCGCGCCGCCGTCGTCGGCCCCGGCATCGGCACGAACCCGGGGTGCGAGGCGCTCGTGCGCCGGCTCGTGACGACGCGGCCGCTGCCGCTCGTGCTCGACGCCGACGCGCTCACCTGTCTCGGACGGATCGGTACGGGACACGCCCGGCCCGCGGGCGGAGCGCCGCTCGTGCTCACGCCGCATCCCGGGGAGATGAGCCGGCTCCTCCGCGGCGACACCGCGACCGTCCAGGCCGATCGCCTCGCCGCCGCCCGCAAGGCAGCCGCCGGATACGACGCGACGGTCGTGTTGAAGGGGGCGCGCACGATCGTCGCCGCAGCCGACGGCCGGGCCTGGATCAACCTGTCCGGCAATCCCGGGCTCGCGACGGGGGGAACGGGCGACGTCCTCGCCGGCATCGTCGGGAGCCTTCTCGCCCAGGGGTATCCGCCGGACGAGGCGGCGACGCTCGGCGTCTTCCTGCACGGCCACGCCGCGGACCGCATCGCCGAACGACAGGGCACGATCGGGCTGGTGGCCTCCGACCTCCCCGCGGAGCTGCCGCCGGCGATGCGCGACCTCCTGCGTCTGGCGGCGGCCACGTGACGGCGCGCGCCGCCCTCACGCTCGCCGCGGACGCGGTCGAGGCGACGGAGGCGGTCGGACGCCGCCTCGGCCGCCTGCTCGCGCCCGGCGACGTCGTGGCCCTCGTCGGGGACCTCGGCGCCGGCAAGACGGCCTTTGTCCGCGGCCTTGCCGCCGGGCTCGACGTACCGTCCCACGTGGTCGCGAGCCCGACCTTCACGATGGTCGCGGAGTACCCGGGCGGCCGCCTGCCTCTCTTCCACATCGACCTCTACCGGCTCGATCCGGGAGCCGCGGACCTGCCGGTCCTCGACGAGTACGTCCATGGCGCCGGGGTCACGGCCATCGAGTGGTCCGACCGCCTGCCGCCCGGCGCGCTGGATGCCGGGCTCACGGTTCGGATAGACTACGCCGATCCGGGGCGCCGACTGACCTTCGAGGGGCGGGGAGCCCGCGCTGCATCCCTCGTCGCCGTGCTCGCCTCCGGAACCTGACCCATGAGCTTGATCGTCCAGAAATACGGCGGCACGTCCGTCGCTGATGTCGAGCGAATTCGCGATGTTGGACATCGTGTTGCGGCCAACCGCAGGGCCGGCCACGACGTCGTGGTGGTGGTCTCGGCGATGGCCGGCGAGACCAACCGGCTCCTCTCCCTGGCGAAGGACATGTGCCCAGACCCCGACCGCCGCGAGTCCGACGTCCTGGTCTCGACCGGCGAGCAGGTGACGACGGCGCTCCTCGCCATGTGCCTGAACCACGGGGAGGTACCCGCCGTGTCGCTCCAGGGTCACCAGATCCGCATCGTGACCGACCAGGCCTACAGCAAGGCGCGCATCCAGAGCATCGACGACGGGCGCATCCGCACCGAGCTCGCGGCCGGGCGCGTCGTCGTGGTCGCCGGATTCCAGGGCGTCGATGGCGAGGACAACATCACGACCCTCGGCCGCGGCGGCTCCGACACGAGCGCCGTCGCGCTCGCGGCCGCCCTGAAGGCCGACAGCTGCGAGATCTACACCGACGTCGACGGCGTCTACACGAGCGACCCACGCATCGTCCCGAGCGCGCGCAAGCTCGACCGCATCTCGTATGACGAGATGCTCGAGCTCGCGAGCCTCGGCGCCAAGGTGCTGCAGATCCGCTCCGTCGAGTTCGCGAAGCGCTATGCCGTTCCCGTGCACGTGCGGTCGAGCTTCACCGATACGGAAGGCACGTGGGTCGTCGCAGAGGAGGCGAGCATGGAAAACGTCCTGGTGTCCGGAGTGACCTCCGACCGCGACGAAGCGAAGATCACGCTGGTGGGGGTACCCGACCAGCCCGGGCTCGCGGCGCGCGTCTTCGGGACGATCGCCGACGCGAACGTCGTCGTCGACATGATCATCCAGAACGCGAGCGCCTCCGGCACGACGGACCTCACCTTCACCGTGCCGAAGGCCGACTTCCGCCAGGCGATGGGCCTCGTCGAGAAGCTCGCGAAGGAGGTCGGCGCGACGGGCGTCCGCACCGCCGAGGACGTCGCCAAGGTCTCGATCGTCGGGCTCGGCATGCGGAGCCACGCCGGCGTCGCCGCCAAGATGTTCCGCACGCTCGCCGAGGTCGGCATCAACATCCAGATGATCGCGACCTCGGAGATCAAGACGTCGGTCGTCGTCGACGCCAAGTACGTCGAGCTCGCCGTGCGCGTGCTGCACGACGCCTTCATCGAGCCGAAGGAGTCGGCCGCGTGACCGCGATCCGGGTCTACGACACCACGCTCCGCGACGGGTGCCAGGCCGAGGACGTCACCTTCACCCTCGAGGACAAGCTCCGGATCGCGGAGCGCCTGGACGATTTCGGCATCCACTACATCGAGGGCGGATGGCCGGGGTCGAACCCGCGTGACGCCGCGTTCTTCGAAGCGATCCGGAAGCTCCACCTGAGGCACGCCAGGATCGCGGCCTTCGGCTCGACGCGCCGCCACGGCGTCACGTGCGACGCCGACCAGAACGTCCGCATGCTGCTCGCCGCCGAGACGCCGGTCGTGACGATCGTCGGCCGCACGTGGGACGTCCCGGTCGAGCACGACCTCCGCGTGCCGCTGGAAGCGAACCTCGAGATCATCGCGGACACCGTCCGCCACCTGCGCGCGCGCGTCGACGAGGTGATCTTCGACGCCGAACACTTCTTCGACGGGTACCGCTCCAATCCCGAGTACGCGCTCACGTGCCTGCGAACGGCGGCGGAGGCTGGCGCCACGCTTCTCTGCCTCTGCGACACGCGCGGCGGCAGCGTGCCGACCTTCGTCGGCGAGGCGACCCGAGCGGCGCGCGCCGCGGCCGCGGCGCCGCTCGGCATCCACTGCCACAACGACGCCGAGCTCGCGGTCGCGAACTCGCTCGCCGCGGTGGAGGCGGGCGCCGTCCAGGTCCAGGGGGTCATCAACGGCTTCGGCGAGCGTTGCGGCAACGCCAACCTCTGCTCGATCGTCGCCAACCTGCAGCTGAAGCTCGGGCACACCTGCGTCCCGCCCGAGTCCCTCGCGACCCTGCAGCAGCTCTCGCACTTCGTCGACGAGCTCGCCAACCGCGAGCCCGACAAACGCCAGGCGTACGTCGGCCTCTCGGCGTTCGCCCACAAGGGCGGTCTGCACGTCGCGGCGGTCCAGCGCCGGCGCGACATCTACGAGCATATCGACCCCGCGCTCGTCGGCAACCACCAGCGCGTGCTGCTCTCCGACCTCTCGGGCCGCAGCAACATCGTCTACAAGGCGCGCGAGTTCGGGATCGACCTCGACAGCCACGACCCGGCGATCGCGCGGCTCCTCGCCGACCTCAAGGAGCTCGAGAGCCGCGGCTACCAGTACGAGGGCGCCGAGGCGAGCTTCGAGCTCCTCATGCAGCGGGCGCTGCACGGCTACGAGCGCCGCTTCCGGCTCATCGGATTCCGCGTGATCGACGAGAAGCGCATCGAGAACGAGCCGCCGCTCTCCGAGGCGACCATCATGCTCGCCGGCCCCGACGGCAAGATCGAGCACACGGCGTCGACCGGCAACGGTCCGGTCCAGGCCCTCGACGGCGCGCTCCGCAAGGCGCTCATCCAATTTTTTCCGGAGATCGAGGAGGTCGTGCTCCACGACTTCAAGGTGCGCGTGCTCGGCAGCGACGGTGGCGTCGGCGCCATCGTCCGCGTGCTGATCGAGTCGGGCGACGCCCACGACCGCTGGGGCACCGTCGGCGTCTCCCACAACCTCATCGAGGCGAGCTGGCAGGCGCTCGTCGATTCCCTCGACTACAAGCTCTACAAGGATTCCAAGCAGACGACGGCCTCCGACCGCGCGGGAGCACCCGCGCCACGGCGCGCCGCCCGCGCCGAGGCCTGATGCCGAGCACCACCTGGGACCGCATCAAGGAGGACGTCCGCGTCGTCTTCGACCGTGACCCCGCGGCGCGCTCCACCCTCGAGATCCTGCTGACCTACCCGGGCGTGCACGCGCTCTTCTTCTACCGCGTCGCGCACTGGCTCTGGCGGCGCGACGTGAAGCTCCCGGCGCGTTTCGTCTCCAACCTCGGCCGCTTCTTCACCGGCATCGACATCCATCCCGGCGCCAACATCGGACGCCGCCTCTTCATCGACCACGGCATGGGCACCGTGATCGGCGAGACCGCCGACATCGCCGACGACGTCACGCTCTACCAGGGCGTCACGCTCGGCGGCACGAGCCTCAACAAAGGGAAGCGTCACCCCACGATCGAGGACCACGTCGTCATCACGACCGGCGCGACGGTGCTCGGCCCGGTGACGATCGGCGCGCGCAGCCGCATCGGCGCGGGCTCGGTGGTGATCCACGCCGTGCCGCCCGACTCGACGGTCGTCGGCATCCCCGGGCGCGTCGTCCGCCGTGACGGCGTCGCGCGCGCCCCTGGCCTCGAGCTCGTCGACCTCGACCACGGCGATCTGCCCGATCCCGTCGCACGCGCCATCTCGATCCTCGTGAGCCACGTCGAGAAGCTCGAGCGCAAGCTCGAAGAGCACCTGGCGCGCGCCCAGGGCGCGGACGACCAGCACCCGAACGCCGACGACGAAGACCTCCGGCGCGTGAAGGCGTTCCTGAGCGAGGGATGATGGACGTCTACGCGGACTACGCCGCGGCCGCGCCTCTCCGTCCGGAAGCGCGCGCCGTCGTCCTCGAAGCCCTCGACGCGGGGCTCGGCAATCCGTCGAGCGCCCACGACGCCGGGAGCCGGGCGCGCGCCCGCCTCGAGGCCGCCCGCGAGGAGGTGGCGGCGGCGCTCGACGCGCGCCCTCTCGAGATCGTGTTCACGAGCGGCGCGACCGAAGCGAACAACCTCGCGCTCGCCGGAGCCGCGGTGACGCGCGCGCTGCCGACCCGCATCGCCGTCCCGGCGACCGAGCACGCTTCGGTGCTGGCGCCCGCGCGCGCGCTTGCGGCCCGCGGTCACGTCCTGGTCGAGCTGCCCGTGGACGCGACCGGCCGTACCGCGCCCGCAGAGGCCGCGGCGGCCCGTCCGGATCTGCTGTCGGTCGCGCTGGTGAACGCGGAAACGGGCGTCGTCCAGGACGTCGCCACGCTCGCGGCCGCCGCCCGAGCGCACGGCGCCGTCGTGCACGTCGATGCCGCGCAGGCGCCCGCATTCCTGCCCGTCACGGTCGAAGCGCTCGCCGTCGACCTCGTCACGCTCTCGAGCGCGAAACTCGGTGGCCCGTCCGGCGCCGGCGCGCTCTGGGTCCGCCGCGGCACGGGGATCGCACCCCTCCTGCACGGCGGCCCGCAGGAGCAGGGCCTCCGCCCGGGCGGCGAGAACGTCGCCGCGGCCGTCGGCTTCGCGACGGCGCTGGCCTTGGCCGTCGCCGAGCGCGAGCGCGAGGTCGCGCGGCTCGCCGCCCTCCGCACGCGGCTCCGGGCCGGCATCGCGACGGTCTGGCCGGATGCGCGCTTCACGCTCGCGCCCGATGTCCCCGCCGCGCCGCACCTCGTGAGCGTCACGCTCCCGGGGGTCGTGGGCGAAGACGTCGTCGCGGCGCTCGACCTCGAAGGCATCGCGGCGTCGACGGGCTCCGCCTGCGCGGCCGGCGCCGCCGAGCCCTCGCATGTGCTCGTCGCCATGGGTCGCACGCCTGAAGAGGCGCGCGCCGCGCTGCGCCTGAGCCTCGGCTGGGCCAGCACCGACCACGACGTCGACGCGATCATCGCGGCCCTCGGCCGCGTCCGCGCGCGCGTCACCCGACGATCCGAGGAGGCGGCGTGGCCGGCCCACGGATCGTAGTCGCGATGAGCGGCGGCGTGGACAGCTCCGTCGCCGCGGCGCTCCTGCAGGACCAGGGCTTCGACGTCGTCGGCGTCTCGATGCGGCTTGCCGCGACTCCGGCCGCCACGGTGAAGGCGGGGCAGGGCTGCTGCTCGCTGGAAGACTTCCGCGACGCCCGCCGCGTCGCCGAGCGGCTCGCCATCCCGTACTACGTCTGGAACCTCACCGACGCCTTCCGCGCCCGCGTGACCGACGTCTTCACGTCCGAGTACCTCCGCGGCCGCACCCCCAACCCGTGTGTCCTCTGCAACCGCGACCTCAAGTTCGACGAGCTCCGGAAGCGCGCGGGCACGCTCGGCGCGGATCTCGTCGCGACCGGCCACTACGCGCGCATCGTCGACGGCGGCGGGCACTTCCGGCTGCTGCGCGCCCGCGACGAGCGCAAGGACCAGTCGTACTTCCTTTTCAGCCTCACCCAGGAGGATCTCGCGTGGACGCGCTTTCCGCTCGGCGACCTCACGAAGGACGACGTGCGCCGCTACGCTCGAGCGCTCGGGCTCCCGGTTGCCGAGAAGCCGGAGAGCCAGGAGATCTGCTTCGTTCCCGACCGTGACTACGCCGGCTGGGTCGAGCGTCACGCGCCCGCCGACACCCTCACACCCGGCGCGATCCGCGGCGAGGACGGCCGCACGCTCGCCACGCACGGCGGCGTCCACCGCTTCACCGTCGGCCAGCGCCGCGGCCTCGGCATCGGCGACGGCGTCGCACGCTGGGTCACGAGGATCGACGGCGTCACCGGCACCGTGCACGTCGGCGGCAAGGATGCGCTCGCGAGCCGCGGCCTCGTGGCGGAGCAGGTGCGGTGGGCGGCCGGCACCGCGGTCACCGACGGCGGCGTCCGCGTGCGCATCCGGCACCGCCACGCGCCGGTCGCGGCGCGGCTCCGCCATACGGCGAACGATCGCGTCGAGGCCTGGTTCGACGAGCCGGCGACCGCCGTCACGCCCGGACAGGCGGCCGTGTTCTACCGCGGGGACGAGGTGCTCGGCGGCGGCTGGATCGCGGAGGCCCTGTGAGCACGCCGCACCACAAGCACCCGATCGAGGAGCGGCTCGGCTACGAGTTTCGCAACCACGACCTCCTCGACACCGCGCTCACCCATCGCTCCTTCTCGGCGACCCGCGGCGCCCGCAACAACGAGAAGCTCGAGTTC
>JADZFZ010000576.1 GCA_020854145.1 Deltaproteobacteria bacterium
GGCATCTCGCCAGGAGCGCCCATGCCGACGACCACGCCGACTCGCGCCGCGACGCGAGTCGCACCCGAAGAGCTCTACCGTCCGTGCGACCCGGCCACGTTGCCGTTCGACTCCACCGCAGGCGCCGCCGACACCCCCGGGATCATCGGGCAGGACCGCGCCGTCGAGGCCGTCCGCTTCGGGATCGAGATCCGACGCGAGGGCTACAACCTCTACGCGCTCGGGCCGCACGGCGTCGGAAAGCAGAGCTTGCTGCGACAGTTCCTCGACCCGCGCGCGGCGAAGGAGACGACCCCGTCCGACTGGTGTTACGTGACGAACCTCGAGGATCCGCTCAGGCCCCGCGCGCTCGAGCTCCCGCCCGGCATGGGAGCGAGGCTGCGTGACGACCTGAAGAACGCGATCACCGCGCTGCGCGGCCTGATGCGCGCGGCTTTCCAGGGCGACGAGTACAGGACCAAGAAGCTGCGGCTCGTCGCGCGCTTCAAAGAGCGCGAAGAAGCCGCGTTCGCGGTCGTGCAGGAGCGCGCGAAACAACGCAGCATCGCGCTCGCGCGATCCGACACGGGCCTGGTCGTCGCGCCGCTCCACGACGGAGCGCCGATGCACGAGGCCGAGTTCGAGAAGCTGCCCGCCGCCGAGCGCGAGCGCTACAAGGAGCGCCTCGAGCAGGTCAGCCACGACCTGCAGGCCTTCTTCGCCCAAGTCCACGAATGGACCCAGGAGAGCCGTGCCGCTTTCGAGGAGCTCGATCGTACGACCGCCGCCGATTCGGCGCGCACGGTGCTCGATCGGATCCGCCCGAGCTACGAGCAGCTGCCCGAGGTGATGAAGCACCTGGCCGCGGTCGAGACCGACGTCGTGTCCCGCGCGGCCGAGCTCCTCGAGGAAAGCGAAGATGGCGGCTTCGAGGCCGCGTTCCGCCGCGCGCTCCAGCGCGGGTCGCTCGGGACCACGCATCGTTACGCGGTCAACCTCCTGATCGACAATGCCGGAGGCAAGGGCGCTCCGGTCGTCTACGAGGACAACCCGACCCACGCGAACCTCATCGGGCGCATCGACAGCGTCTCGCAGCTGGGCGCGACCATCACGGACTCGACGATGATCCGAGCCGGCGCGCTGCACCGGGCGCGCGGCGGTTATCTCCTGCTCGACGTCCTCGACGTCCTTCGCGAGCCGTTCGCGTGGGACTCCCTCAAGCGCGCGATTCGTTCACGGCAGGTTCGCACCGAGCCTCTCGGTCGCGTGCTCGGGATCACGCCCACGTTGCCGCTCGAGCCCGAGCCGATCCCCCTCGGCGAGACCAAGATCATCCTCATCGGTGAGCGAACGCTCTATTACCTGCTGAGCGCCTACGACCACGACTTCCTCGAGCTCTTCAAGGTGATGGTCGACTTCGAGGACAACATGGATCGCGGGCCGGAGTCGCAGAGGCTCTATGCGCAGCTCATCGCGTCGCTCGCGACGAAGGAGCAGCTGCGCCCGCTCGACCGGACGGCCGTGGCCAGGGTCATCGAGAGAGCGGCACGCATCGCGGGAGACGCCGAGAAGCTGTCGGTCCACATGAGGCGGATGGCCGACCTCCTGCGCGAGGCCGACTACTGGGCAGTCAATGCAGGTCACGAGATCGTCTCCGCGGCCGACGTGCAGGCCGCGATCGACGCGCAGGAGCGACGCGCAGGACGCCTGCGCGAGAGGATTCGCGAGGCGACTCGCCGACAGACGCTCGTGGTCGAGACCACCGGAGCGAGGGTCGGGCAGGTCAACGGGCTCTCGGTGATCACGCTCGGAGAGGAGTCGTTCGGGCACCCGACGCGCATCACCGCGCGCGCGAGAATGGGCAAGGGAGAGGTCGTCGACATCGAGAGAGAGGTCGATCTCGGAGGTCCCATCCACTCCAAGGGAGTGCTCATCCTGACGGGTTTCCTGGGGTCTCTGTATGCCACTCGTGTCCCGCTGTCGCTCAAGGCATCTCTCGTGTTCGAGCAATCCTACGGGGGTGTCGAAGGGGACAGCGCGAGCCTGGCCGAGCTGTGCGCGTTGCTGTCCGCAATCGGGGAGATCCCCATCGAGCAGTCTCTGGCGGTCACGGGCTCCGTCGATCAACACGGTAGAGTGCAGGCGATTGGCGGCGTGAACGAGAAGATCGAGGGATTCTTCGATGCCTGTTCCGATCGCGGGCTGACCGGCGATCAAGGGGTCTTGATCCCGAAGAGCAACGTGAAGCACCTCATGTTGCGCAAGGACGTCGTCGAAGCGGTGGTCGATGGAAGGTTCCACGTCCATGCCGTCGAGAACGTGGATCAGGCCATCGAGATCCTGACGGGGCGACCTGCGGGAGACACCAGCGCCGGAGCGGTCCCCGAGCCGGGATCGGTCCACGCCGCGGTGGAGGCCCGACTCCTGGCATTCGCCAACGACGCCCGCAGCTTCATGAAAGACGAGTCAACCGACAGGAAAGCGGACTCCGGCTCGACTACGCGATAGCTCCGAGCTCCTCTTCGAACCGGCGCACGAGATCGGCCGGATCCGACAGCAGACGTGCGTCGGCCGAGACGCCGAGCACGATGCGGCCGGCATAGCTGCAGAGGCTCATCCCGAGACCGAGGAGCCCCGACACGGGCGCCCACACGAGCATTCGATCGACCTCGGCGCCGGCGAGCCGGATGGGCTCGCGGGGTCCCGGGATGTTGGTGACCAGCAGAGAGGCCTTCGCGCTGAAGAGCTCCACCGCGAGGTGCTCGAGCCGAGGGCTCACGCTTCCGAGCGCGCCGAGCACCGCGAAGGCCACCGGCGCTTCCTCGGAGCGCTTCATCGCGGCCATCGATCGTGTCACCGCCGTGAGGCGCGAGACGGGGTCCGCGATGCCGATCGGCAGCGCGACGAACACGAGCCCGAAGTGGTTTCCCATCCTGCCGCCGTCGGTCGTCCGCAGATACACTGGAACGAGCGCGCGGATCTCGTCCGGGATGGTGCTCGCGGGCGGCGCGCGCTCTGCGGACTCGTCCGCGGGGGACGTCGCGTCGAGCCCGGCTCTCTCGGCGGCGGTCGGGACGGGTGGTGCGGCGCTCCCCGTCAGGTAGCCCCGCAGCGCGCCGGCCGCGCACGCCATCAGGACGTCGTTGACCTTCGCGTCGTGCGCCCTCGCGATGGCGCGCACGTCCGAGATGGGAATCGGTCGCGACCAGGCGACCACCTTGCGATGACCGAGCTCGCCCCGCAGGGGAGTGGGAGCGTCGGCGGGCAGCGCGAGCAGGTGCGCGAGCGTCGTGGCGCGATCGGCGCCGCGGCGGATGGACGCGATCGGTGTCTCGGCCGGCGCCGTCGCCAACCCCACCTCGGCCGCCGCGGCGGCGCTCGATCCTTCGTCCGCCGTGCCCAGCAGAAGGCGAACGAGCGCGATGCCGTCGCCGAGCGCGTGGTGCAGTCGCACGACGAGCGCCGAGCCGTCGCCGTAGCCGTCGAGCAGCCAGGCCTGCCAGAGCGGGCGCCGCCGATCGAGCGGCTCGCTCGCCACGTCGCTCACGAAGCGCTGCAGCTCCGCGTCGTCGCCTGGCGCCGCGAGCGCGAGGTGGTGGACGTGGCTCGCGAGGTCGAAGTCGGGGTCTTCCTCCCAGCGCGGCGGACCCAGCGGCACCGTCGACTCGACGACCCGCTGCCGGAACCTGTCGTGCACGAGGACGCGATCGCGTGCCCATCGCCGGAGCTCGGCCAATCGTACGGGGGACGCGAAGCAGAGCACCGCGGTGATGACCATCGGGTTGGTGGGCGAGTCCATGTGGAGCCACGCGGCGTCCACCGCCGCCACGCGCTCGGTCGCATGCGGTTCCATGGCGCCCTCGCAGCGTGCACGTCGTGGTCCTGCGCGAGCGTGCAGCGAACGGTCGTGGTCGCGCGCGAATCCGTGTCACGCGTCGGGCCCGTCGCGAAAATCGTTCGCCGCCCGCAGGCGCGATCAGCCCTGCGCGAGCGCGATCACGGCGTCCGACGTCGTGCCGAGGACGCGGACGACCTTCGAGCGTCCGGTCTCGCCGCGCACGATGGACACGGCGCGTTTGGGCACGTCGAGCGCGTCCGCGAGCCATGCGACGAGCGCTGCGTTGGCGGCGCCGTCGACCGGCGGCGCGGCGATCGCGACCTTCAGCGCGCCGTCGTGCTCGCCCGCGACGGCCGTGCGCGATGCGCGGGGGACGACGCGCACCTCGAAGGTCACGCCGTCGCCGTCCTCGGTGATCCGCAGGGCCACGGGCTCGCGCCCCGTCTCACTCGCGCCAGAAGAACTTCCAGGGATTGTGCTTCAGGTCGCGCACGAGCTCCTGGAGGTCGTCGTAGACCTCCTCGTCCATCAAGAGCGCGCCCACGGTGCCGCGTCCCTGACGGATGTGCGAGACGATCTCCTGCGCGTCGTGGGTGGCGCGATCGGCGTTGCGCGCGAGGCTGCGCACGTCGGTGAGCGTCTCGCGGATCTGCCCGCGCTGCTCGGGGCCCAGGGTCTCGCCGATGACCTGATCGACGTCGCTGATCGTCTCGCGCCC
>JADZFZ010000577.1 GCA_020854145.1 Deltaproteobacteria bacterium
CGGATCGATCAGGCGGCGGGCGCTTGATCGTCGGACGCGCCTGCTGCGGCGTCCGCGAGCTCGTCCTCGCGCATGTGGCATTTTTTGTATTTCTTGCCACTGCCGCAGTGGCAAGGATCGTTGGCACCGATCTTCGGACGCGCTCTTCGAACCGTCGCGGGCTTCGGTGCATCTCCGCGTGCCGCCGCCGACGCGGCCGCAGCTCCCGCTTGCGCACGCCCACGCCTGCCGCCTTGCGCAGCGGCTGCGCGCATCGCGGCCTCCTCGGCCGCCGCCTCCTCGCCCTCGTCCTCCGGGTGCGGTCCGCCTTGCGGCTGGTCCGCTGCCGGCGCCGCGTCGTGGCGGAAGACCATCTGACGCGCTTTGCGTTCTGCCTTCTTACGGCGATCCTCTTCGAGCCGCGCCGCGTCCTCCTCGCTCTGCACCTGGACGCGATAGAGATGCCCGATCACGTTCGAGGCGATGCTGGTGCGCATCTCCAGGAACATGTTGAAGCCTTCCTTCTTGTACTCGAGCTTCGGGTCACGGCTGCCGTAGCCCCGCAGGCCGATGCCGTCGCGCAGGTGGTCCATCGCCTGGAGGAAGTCGACCCACTGGCGGTCGATCTCCTCGAGGTAGAGCACGCGGAAGATCCGGAGGATCGTCTCGATCCCGATCTCCTTCTCCTTGCGCGAGAGGACACCCTCGGCGTCCTTGAACATCTTGCGCGCGATGTCCTCGCGCGTGTTGCACGACTCGATGCCCGAGAGCTTCACGCCGAACTGCTCTTCGAAGCTCCGCTCCATCGCGGCGAAGTCCCAGTCGTCCGCGCTCCGATTCTCCGGCGCGTTCTGCGTCACGATCTCGCCGATCTGCTCGTCGACGAGATCCAGCAGCCGCTCGTGCTGCTCGGAGAGCGCCTGCGGAAGCACCGCCGCGAGCTTGTCGCGAACCTCCGCCGCCTTCTTCTCGAGACCCGCGAGGGCGCAACGTACGCCGAAGACGTTGTAGACCTCCTGCTCGAGGTGATCGACGCGGAGGTTGACCACCTTGTCGATCGACTCGGGCACGATCATCTCGCGGTAGGTCGCGGTCGGATCGGCGTCCGGCTTCGGCTCCGCACCGAACGCGCGGATCATCTCGTCGAGGATGCGAAGGCAGCTCTCCTCGATCGTCGGGTCGACCTTGATGACGACCTTCTCGATCTTCTCGGCGTCCTTCTCCTTGCCCTCCTCGACGGTCGGCGTCGGATCGTAACGTCCTTCGAGCAGCTGACGCCTGAGCTTGTACGTGCTCTTGCGCTGCTGGTTCATGACGTCGTCGTACTCGAGCAGGTGCTTGCGGATGTCGAAGTTGCGCGCCTCGACCTTCGTCTGCGCGTTGGCGACCGCCTTCGTCACCCACTTGTGCTCGATGGGCTCGCCTTCCTGCATGCCGAGGCGTTCCATCAGCCCCTGGATCTTCTCGCCCGCGAAGATGCGCATCAGGTCGTCTTCGAGAGACAGGAAGAACCGGCTGGAGCCCGGGTCGCCCTGTCGTCCGGAGCGACCTCGCAGCTGGTTGTCGATGCGCCGCGACTCGTGGCGCTCGGTGCCGATGATGTGCAGCCCGCCGGCGGCGACGACCTCTTTCCTCTCGGCCTCGCACTCGCCGCGGTACTTGTCGGTGAGCGCCTTGATCTCGGCCTCGAGCAACGCGGGATCCGCCTTCACCTCGGGCGACGCCGTGCTCGTCACCTCGTACTTCGCGAGCATCTCGGGGTTGCCGCCGAGCACGATGTCCGTGCCGCGACCGGCCATGTTGGTGGAGACGGTGACGGCCCCTTTGCGGCCCGCCTGGGCGACGACGTAGGCCTCGCGCTCGTGCTGCTTCGCGTTGAGCACCTCGTGCGGGATGCCCTTCTTCGTGAGCAGCTTCGAGACGGCTTCGCTCTTCTCGACGCTCACCGTGCCGACGAGCGCGGGCTGGCCCTGCTCGCGACACGCGAGGATCTCGTCGACGACCGCGTTGAACTTCTCGCGCTCCGTCTTGTAGACGACGTCCTCGGAGTCGACGCGCGCGATGGGCACGTTGGTCGGGATGACCATGACCGGGAGCTTGTAGATCTTGTGGAACTCCTCGGCCTCGGTCTCGGCGGTGCCGGTCATGCCCGCGAGCTTCTTGTAGATGCGGAAGAGGTTCTGGAACGAGATCGTCGCCATCGTGCGCGTCTCTTCCTGGACGGGGACGCGCTCCTTCGCCTCGACGGCCTGGTGCAGACCGTCGCTCCAGCGACGGCCGGGCAGCGTGCGGCCCGTGTGCTCGTCGATGATGAGCACCTTGCCCTCGGCCGTGACCATGTAGTTGACGTCGCGCTTGTAGAGCGTGTGGGCGCGGAGCGACTGCTGCAGGATGTGCAGCACCTCGAGGTTGACCGGATCGTAGAGGTTGTCGTTCTGCAGCAGCCCGCGGCTCGAGAGCAGTCGCTGCGCTTCCTCGACGCCCTCGTCGGTCAACATCGCGGAGTGGTGCTTCTCGTCGACCGTGTAGTGCTCTTCCTTGCGGAGCTTCGGCAGCACGTCGTCGATCTTCACGTAGAGGTCGCGCGACCGTTCGGCCTGGCCGCTGATGATGAGCGGCGTGCGCGCCTCGTCGACGAGGATGGAGTCGACCTCGTCCACGATCGCGTAGTTGAGGTCGCGCTGGACGTAGCCGTACAGGCTGAACTCCATGTTGTCGCGCAGGTAGTCGAACCCGTACTCGTTGTTCTGCCCGTACGTGATGTCCGAGTTGTAGGCGCGCCGCTTGTCCGTCTTGCTCTGCGAATGGAGGATGGTCCCGACCGATAGGCCGAGGAAGTTGTAGATCTTCCCCATCCACTCCGAGTCGCGCCGGGCGAGGTAGTCGTTGACGGTGACGACGTGGACGCCCTTGCCCTCGAGCGCGTTGAGGTAGCAGGGCAACGTGGCGACGAGGGTCTTGCCCTCGCCGGTCTTCATCTCGGCGATCTTGCCGCTGTGCAGCACCATGCCGCCGATGAGCTGCACGTCGAAGTGCCTCATCGACAGCACGCGCCGACCGGCCTCTCGGCACGCAGCGAACGCGGGCACGAGGACGTCGTCGAGCTTCGCGCCGTTGTCCAGCTTGGTCTTGAGCTCCGCGGTCTTGCCACGCAGCGCTTGGTCCGAGAGCTCCTTCATCGAGGGCTCGAGATCGTTGATGGCCGTCACCAGCGGGCGGAGCTTCTTCAGCTCGCGCTCGTTCTTGGTGCCGAGGATCTTCTTCATGATCCAGGCGAACATGTCTCGAGGTCCCTCGCTCTCGGGCGGTCCGTGCCGCGGAAGAAACCGACAATAGGCCTCGGTACGGGGGGGCGCAACGGCGGCCGAGCCGGGTTTCACACCGCCTCCGCGTCCATCCTCGCCGCGCCAGTGGTCAACGCGGCGAGCGGGCCCTACGAAGGGTCGGCCGCCGCCGGCGGCGGTATCGAGAGGAGACGCTCATGGGAGAGATGCACTGCCCGCGCTGCGGGACCTCGGAGCTCGTGGAGCGTGACCGCGACGGCATCGTCGTGGACGTCTGCACGACGTGCCGCGGCATCTGGCTGGATCGGGGCGAGCTCGAGAAGCTCATCGCGCGCGCCACGAGCGAGCTCGATGCGCACGAGTCGCGCCATCAGGAGGTGCGCCACGAGGAGCGGCGCCGCGACGACACGCCGCCGAGGGTGCACCGCCGCGACTCCACGCCGCCGCGCGGCCACCGCCACGACGAGCACGACCGGCGGCACCGCAAGCGGGGCTGGCTCGAGTCGCTCGGCGACATCTTCGATTGACGAGCGGGGTCAGCGCAGGCCGAGCACGTCCACGTCGAAGCCCGTGTGGTAGTCGAAGGTTCCGTCCCCGGTCTGGCCGAAGTCGTTGGTGCCCGCGCAGCGCACGCGGCCGCCGGTGAGCGCGCACGCGTGACCGTCGCTCGCCGCGAACGCCGTCACGTCGCGGAGGAACATCACCGGGCCCATCACCGATCCACCGAACGTCCCCAGGCCCATCGGCACTCCGCTGCCGAAGCAGAAGACGTCGCTCGCCGAGCCCCGCGAAGCCGTGGCGCAGGTGAGATCGCCGCCCGCGAAGATGCCGTCGATCCCCTCGATGTACGTGTGGACGAGCGCGCCACCGCTCCACCCGCCGACCTCGCCGTAATCGCTCCGACCCCAGCATCCCATCTGCCCGGCCGCGCCGTCGCGCGCGCAGACATGGTTGGAGCCTGCAGCCAGGCCCTCCCAGGTGCCGCCGAACGACTCGAGCTGCTGCGGCTCCGCGACCGCGCTCCCGTAGCCCTGGAAGTCACCCCAGCAGAGGACCCGTTCCGCCGCGAGCGCACACGTCTGGTAGCCGCCCGCCGCGATCGCGA
>JADZFZ010000578.1 GCA_020854145.1 Deltaproteobacteria bacterium
GAGCACGGCGAACGCATCGGCTTCCCCGATCGCGTTCGCCGCTCGCGTGATGTCGGGCGGCGGCGGCCGTTCGCTCTTGCGCTCGAGGCTCGCGGCGACCGTCGCCATCTCCTTGAGGAAGTCGTCGATGGTCTGATAACGCGACTTCGGGTCCTTCTCGAGACAGCGCCGCACGACCGATTCGACGCCGATCGGGACTTGTCGCCCGCCGCCGCGGCTCGCGATGCTCGGGATGGGCTCGCGGATGTGCGCGATGAGCGTCGCCATCGCGTCCTCACCCTGGAACGGCGGCACGCCCGCGAGCATCTCGAAGAGGATCACGCCGAGCGAGTAGATGTCCGCGCGCGGGTCGGCGTCCTGCTGCTGGATGTACTCGGGCGCCATGTAGGGCGGCGAGCCGAGGATGATCCCGTCTTGCGTGAGGCTCTCGACGTCGTCTCGAAGCACCTTCGAGAGACCGAAGTCGAGCACCTTGACCCGCATGTGGCCCTCGATCGTCGTCAGCATCACGTTCTGCGGCTTCAGATCGCGATGCACGACGCCCTGCTTGTGCGCCTCGCGCAGCGCACGCGCGATGCGACGAGCCACGCTCGCCGCACGCGTCGCGTCGAACGGCCCGTTCTTCTTGAGCGCCTGCGCGAGCGTCTCGCCTTCGACGTACTCCATCGCCATGAACGGCGTGTCGCCCTGCGGTCCTTCGAACGATCCGAAGTCGAAGATCGTCACGATGCCCGCGTGGCGGAGCTTCGAGCACGTGGCCGCTTCCTGGAGGAAGCGTTTGGCGAACTCGGGATCCTCCGCGCGCGTCAGGCGGCTCGGGTCGAGGATCTTCACCGCGACCACGCGTCCGAGCGGCAGCTGCTCCGCGCGATAGATGCGACCGAAGCCTCCCTGCGCGACCAGCTCGATGAGCTTGTACCTGCTGCCGACGAGGCGACCGACGTAGGCGTCGACCGGGCGCTCGATCGGCCACGACTCGGGACGACGCCGGGCCTCGTCACGTTCCGGCAAGCCCATCGGTCTCGATGATAGTCCGGCTGGCGCTCGGGCGTGAACCCGGTCGCCTATCCGACGTGAGACAGCGTCACCTTCGGGCGCCGATCGTCACCATCGCGCCACCCTCGGGCATCGGCAGTACGGCGCCCGTCACCTCGGGCGCCTCCTCGTCGTCGTTCGTCCACGCACGCGTGAAGAACGCCGTCAAGCCCAGGCCCGCGGCCGTGCCGAGCATCGCCGGCAGGAAGAAGCCCGCGGGCTTCACGTCGTCGCCGCTCGCCAGCACCGCGACGCCCATGCCGCCCAACATGCCCACCACACCGCCCGCGTCGATCACCAGCGCGCGCCCGCGCGGCACGGGTCCCGTGAAGCTCGACAGGAGCGCACCGCCGAGCAGACCGAAGTCGCTCGCGAGCGTCAGCAGCAGAAACGCCGTGCTCTCGGGGACCTCGTTGAAGTCGACCGCTCCCATCGCGAGCAACGTGAGCACACCCGACCAGATCCCGACGGTGTTCGCGAGCGACACTTGTCCCGCGGTCGGTTGGATGACCCGCCAGAGCAGCAGCCCGCCGCCCAGCCCGAGCGCCTGCCCCACGCCGGCCGCGGGCACCCAGTCGCTCTCGTCCGCATCGTCGAGCCCTTCGGCCACGCCGTAGAACGCGAGGCCGTTCCAGAACCCCCACACGGTCGCCGAGTTGAGGAGCAACGCGTAACCGGGCTCCACTCCGCCGCCCGTCAACGCGAGCGACAACCCGAGCCCGAGCCCTCCGCCGACGGAGAGCACCGCCACCTGCGCGCGCGCGTCGTCGCAGTCGAACGTGAAGCAGACCTCGGCGCCGAGGCCGATGCCGTGGATCGTCTGCAGCCCGACGAGCTCCGCGCGCGCGAGGCCCGTCGGGCGTTCGCCCGTGCGGCGTCGCGGCGGCGGCTGCAGCGGGGGCGCGAACTCGCGCGGACGTTCGGCCGGCTCCGGAGGGTGCCACCGTGGTGCCGGACGCTGCTCGAGCCGCTGGAGCACGCTCTCGGCGAGGCGCGCCGCAGGGTGCTCGGGGAATCGCGCGCGGAGCTCGCGAAGCCGTCGTGCTGCGGCGTCCGGCTGGCCATCGACCTCGGCGACGAAGGCGTCACGGAAGAGCTCCCACGCGGGATCCTCGCCCGTCTCCGCCACGCTCGGCGGAGGAGGCACGACTGGATCCTGCGCGGCGGCGATGGAGGTCAGCGCCAGCGTGAACGCGCAGACCATCGAGGCGACGAGCGGCGATGCGCGCGGAGCCACGAGTCTACGGGACCAGACCCCCTCTCCCCGAATGGGGAGAGGGTCGGGGCGAGGGGCGAGCGCTCACAGAGCTCACGAGGCCACGACGATGTCGCGGAGCGATGCGAGGCCGACGGGCCCCGAGCCGAGCACCCGCGCGTGGAAGCGCTTCAGGTCGAACGCGGCCCCCTCTCGTCGCTTGGCCTCGTCGCGCAGCTCGAAGATCACGCGCTCGCCGACCTTGTACGAGATGGCTTGGCCCGGCCAACCGAGATAACGGGTCATCTCGGAGCGCGCATTGTCGAGATCGAGCCCGGCGAGATTCGTCATCATCTCGACGCCGAGATCGAAGCTCCATCGTTCTCCGGGATGGAACGATTGTCCTTCGGGAATCGGCAGCTCGAGATGGCAGCCGATGTCGATGACCACGCGGCAGGCGCGCATCATCTGGCAGGCCAACATTCCGAGCACGTAATCGGGTTTCTCGTAGAAACCGAGCTCGTGCATCAATCGCTCGGTGTAGAGCGCCCAGCCCTCGGCGTAGCCGGAATACCCTTCGCCGACGCGGTGCAATCGGCTCAATCGGTCCGTCAACCAGACCTGAATGCCACATTGCAGGTGATGGCCCGGGAATCCCTCGTGATAGGCCACGCTGATCTCGTCGAAGAGCGGCACGCGCTGCTTGTCCCCGAGCGCGTACCAGACGGTGCCATTGCGGCCGAACCCGTCGGAGGGCGGGATGTAATACGCGCCGAGCGTGCTCCCGGGCGGGGCCAGCTTGACGTCCACTCGCCTGACGGGATCGGGAATGTCGAAATGGGTTCCCGACAATGCGGCGACGGCTTTCTCCTGTCGCTCGCGCATGAGCGAGAGGAATGCGTCGGCAGACGGCGCACATCGCTCGGGGTCCGTGCGGAGCAGCTCGATCACCTCGGCCACGGACGCGCCCGGGCGAATCTCGGCCGCGACCTTGCGCATCGACTCGCCGATCTCGCGCACCTGCTCCCAGCCCCACGCGTACGTGTCGGCGGCGTCGATCTGCATGCCCAGGAACCGCCGCGCCATGCGCAGGTAGCGCTCGTGCCCGACCGCGTCCTTCTCCCTCGCGCTCGGGAGATAGTCCGACTCGAGCCAATCGGTCAGCGCGCCGTACGACTTGCACGCGTGCTCGACGGCTTCCGAGAGGCGCGACGCGAGCTCGGGTGTGGAGACTCCCGAACGCTCGAGCGCCCCCGGCATCGTCCGAAAATAGGACCGCTCGCCGCCGTGCACGCGCCCCTGCTCGATGCACGCGAGCACCTGCCGTCGCGCGACGGTTCGACCGAGCGCCAGGCCCGCCGCGAGCGCGCGTCGATAGCCGTCGCACACGCGGTCGATCGTCGCGAGCCGCGTGACGATGTCGTTCCAGCCCTCGACGCTCGAGGTGTTCATCACGTCGAAGACCATGCGGATGGCCTGGAAAGACGACGCGATGTTGTTGAGGTCCACGAGGTGATCGCCGTGCTCGTAACGTTCGAGCTCCAGATCGAGGTAGTCGCGCGCGATGCTCCGCGCGAGCAGCTCCCAGCGTTCGGTCGACGGCGGTAGAGCGGCCAGGCGTGCACGAAAGGACGTGAGCGCGTCGATGACCCTCGGCGCACCCTCGGGCGAGAGGTCGTCCCACTCGGCGTCGTGGCCGGCGACGCCTTGGTAGGTCGCCGTCATCGGGCGGAGCGCGGCGAGCGATTCGACGATCTCGTCACTCAGGAGAAAGGCGTCCACGGCTGCTCCCTCGCCGCGGGTCGGCCCACCCTGCGCGCCCGCGCGCGCGGCCGATGTAGCACGAAGGACGAGTCAGCGCGTGTGGCGAAGCAACCAGGTGACGACGCGCGACGAGAAGTCGTCCGCGGCGCCACCGAACATGAAGTGGTCGCCGCCGACGACGGTCCAGAGCTCGGCATCGAGGCCGGGCATACATCCGGTCGTGTATCGACGGACGGTGGTCTCGTCGCCTTCGATTCTCGTGTCCATGTCGAACGGCTCGCCCATCGTCGGCATCGTGACGTCGCACCCTGCACGCGTCGCCCACTCTTCGACCGACTCGACCGCGCCCGCGCTGTTGGCCGAAGCCACGTACGTGACGTTGGTGTCGGCGTCGCCGTGGACCGCGAGCACGCTGACGGGACGCGCCGGGTTGCACGTGGTCTCGTCGACCGGCGTCGAGCCGGCCAAGCTCGCGACGGCCGTGATCACGTCCGCACCGTCGCACGCGATCCGGTACGCGAGGTAGGCGCCGTTGGAGAGGCCGAGCAGGTAGACCCGATCGGCGTCCACGCGGTAGCGCGACTTCATCTCCTCGATCAGGCCCAGGATGTACGCGGAGTCGTCGGGGCACGGCTCCTCCGTGCACACGACGGGATGGACGTTCCAGTACTGCACGTCGTCCGCGTTGCGCAGCCCGCTCGGTGTGATGCCCAGGAAGCCCTCCGCGTGGGCGAGCCGCGTGAACCGGAGGCCCGCGTCGAAGCCCGGTCCCGTCCCCGTCATGCCGTGCAGCAGCACGACGAGCGGCATGGGCGTCTCGCCGTCGTACGACGCAGGCACGACGACGCGCGCGGGTCGATCCGCTGGCCCGATGGGCTCGGGATCGGGAAGGCGGCAGAGCCCCGCCGAAACGCCCGGGAGCGCGCTCGGCGAGACGGAGACGCAACCCGTCGTCGCGTCGCTGCACGCGGCGCCTTCCGGGTCCGTCGCGTCGCACAGACGCTGGCACCGCGAGGGGACGAGCACGGTCCTCGTGGTGTCGGGCGGAACGAACCCGCCTTCC
>JADZFZ010000579.1 GCA_020854145.1 Deltaproteobacteria bacterium
ATCGCGACCGCGTCGTCGCCGCGACACGGCACGCCGAGCACGAGACCGGGCACGTCGCGGAGCGACGAGAGGCTGTTCTCGTTGTGGAAGTGGCCGCCGAAGCCTTCGCGGCTCGCCATGCCCGCGATGCGCACGACCATCGGCGCGGCGAGCTGCCCGGCCGACAGGAACGGGTAGGTGCCGGCCTCGGCACGCACCTGGTCGATCGCGTTGTGCAGGTACGCGAGGTACTGGATCTCCGGGAACGGAAGGAGCCCCGCCATCCCCGCGCCGAGCGCGAGCCCGAGGATCGTCTGCTCGTCGAGCAACGTGTTGAACACGCGCTTGGGCCCGAAGCGCCGCCAGAGGCCCGCGGTCAGACCGTAGACGCCGCCCTTCTGCGCGACGTCCTCCCCGAACACCAGCATCTGCGGGTAACGCGCGAGAAGCTCCGCGAGCCCGCCGCGCACCGCGAGCCCGAACGGCTGCGCTCGTTCGGCCGCGGCACGGTCGGCGGCGGGCGCCGGCGGACCCTTGGCACGCGCCTCCGCCTTCACGCGCTCGGGCGAGTAACGCGCGAGCGGCGCGACGACCTCGGCGCGCGACTCGATGCGCTTGGACGCGATCGTCTCCTCCACGAGCGTCGCGATCCGCGCTTCGTGCCGCGCCACGAGCGCGAGCGCGGCTTCGGGCGACATCGCACCGGACGACACGACGAGCGCCGAGCTCGCGAGCAGCGGGTCGCGCGCGTCCACCTCGGCGATCTCGCCGGCCTCGCGGTACTCGGTGTCCGCGTCGCTGCCCGCGTGTCCCCACAACCGCACGCACGCCATGTGGAGCGCGACCGGCGAGCGCGTGCTGCGGACGTGCTCCACCGCGCGGCGCGCGGCGTCCAGCATCGCGAGCGGATCGGTGCCGTCCGCGCGCACGTGCTCGATCCCCGGCAACGCGCGAAGGCGCGTCTCGATCCAACCGGGAGGCGTGCGCACCGAGATGCCGAGCCCGTTGTCTTCGCACACGAAGAGCACCGGCACGGGCAGCTTCTGGAAGGTCACCCACGACGCCGCGTTCATCGCGCCCACGGCCGTCGAGTGGTTGATCGACGCATCGCCGAACGAGCAGACGACGATCGCGTCCTTCGGGTAGGGCGTCTCGATGCCGAGGCGTGCGGCGCGCTCGATCGCCACCGCAAGCCCGACCGCCTTCGGCAGGTGCGACGCGATCGTGCTGGTCTGCGGGAGGATCCCGAGCGGGATGCTGCCGAAGACCTTGTGTCGTCCCCCCGAGATCGGGTCGGCCGTCGAGCCCGCGAGCGACGCGAGGAGGTCGCGTGCGCCGTCGACCGCGCCGCCGGTTGCGCGCGCGCGCTCGAGGAAGAACGCGCCGCTCCGATAGTGCAGGAGCGACGGGTCGCTCGTCCGCGTCGCGCGCCCGATCGCGCCGTTTCCCTCGTGGCCCGCGGAGCAGATCGTGTAGTAGGCCTCGCCGCGCTCGCGCATCGCGTGCGAGGCGATGTCGACGAGCCGCGTGACGACGTGCGTCTCGAAGAGCTCGACGATGTCGCCGTCACGAGCCTCGGGCGCACGCGGGCGCGCGGGCGTGAAGCGGATGACCTCGCGCGCGCGTTCGAGCGACGCCCGCGCACGCTCGAGCACGGAGGCCATCAGACCGCCTCGCGACGTTGATCGATGCGCACGTTTCGCTCGGCGAGCGCCGTCACGAGGGCATCGACGGGCACGCAGCGCTCACCCGGCACGACGCCACGCTTGGTGATCTTCCCGGTCCCGAGCATCCACGCGATGGCCGCCGTCGGGTAGCCCGTGGTGCGCGCCATCGCGGTGTGCCCGGTGCTCGGATCGAGCCGATCGACGAGCTGATAGACGATGCGCTCGTCCGCGCCTTCCACGATCACGCGCACGAGCACCGCGTCCGGTGTCTCGTAGCCGAGCGCCTTGGTCAGCAGCGCCTCCGAGAAGGCGCGCGGCACCACGTCGGCCTCGCCGATGCGCACGGCTTTGTCGCTCAGGAAGCCGAGCTCGATCATCGCGCCCACGATGGCGCAGTGGCCCGGGTAACGGATCGTCTTGTAATCGAGGTCGTCGACGAGACCGGCGAGCGTGGCCGGCAACGTGGAAGCGCCGCCGGACGTGTGGAAGGCCTCGAGCTTGCCGAAGGGCGGAGGGAACTCGAGCGACTCCACCTCGGTCATCGAGCGCACGTGCACCGTCTCGCCGTCGCGCACCACCTCGGCTTGCTCGAGGTACTCGTTGGTGAGGCCGCGCACCGAGAAGAACAGCGCGTAGCCGAGCGGCGGACGCGGATCCTGGGGCAAGCCGCCCACGCGGATGCGCACGCTCTTGGCGCGCCCGAGCAGCTCCACCCCGCGCGCTGCGAGAAGGCACGCGAGCCCCGGCGCGAGCCCGCAATCGGGCACCACCGTCACGCCGGCGCGCTCGGCGGCGAGGCTCATGGCGAGCTGGCGTCCCACGACGGTGTTGTTGCCGCCGAGATCGCACAGGTGCGTGCGCTCCTCGATCGCCAGGCGGGTCAGCCGCTCGTTGAGCGAGTAGTCGGCCGCCGACACGGCGACGTCCGCGGCGCGCAACAGCGGCCGGACCGCGTCGTCGTCCCGCAGATCGGCCGATCCCCACGCGACGCCGAGCGACTCCCCCACGGCACGCGCGACGGCTTCGCGGGCATCCACGATACGGACTTTGTCCTTGCCGGCACGCATCGCGAGATCCCAGGCGATCGCGCTTCCCATACGTCCGGCTCCGAGCACGAGATAGGTCATGGCGGCGCGGACTCTATTCCGATGCGGCCGGCGCGCCACCGAGCGACGCCACGAGCGCTCTGGCGTCGTCGAGCAGCCGCTCGTAACCGCGCTCGTCCATGCCCGAAGCGTGCTGCCCGCGGCGCGCCTCGAGCTGCTCGAGCGCGCGCTCGGCGTGCTCGGCCGCTTCGGCCGGACGCCCGAGCGCTGCGAGCGCGCGTGCGAGACCCAGGTCCGCCTTCCACCGCAGGTGCGACGTCATCGGCTCGAAGAGCACCGCCGCGCGCGAGAACGCCTGTCGCGCGTCCTCGGCGTCGCCTTCCGTCAGGTGCGCCTCGCCGAGCTCGATCCACGCGATGCCCGCGTACTCCTTGCGGCCCGTCTCCTCGCAGATCTCCCGGCCGCGATCGAGCATCGCCACCGCCTCGAACCGCGACCCGAACGCGCGCAACGCACGTCCCACGTTGACGCGGCAGTCACCCTCGCACGCGCGGTCACCCATCTCGACGAAGATGTCGAGCGCTTCGCCGAAGTGATCCAGCGCGCCCTTCGCGTCGCCGAGATCGAGCAACGCCTCGCCGAGGTTCGCCAGGTCGATCGCTTCGGTGCGACGCGCCCCGAGCGACCGCGAGATCTCGAGCGCCTGACGCTGGTACGGCAGCGCCGACGTGCTGTCGCCGGCCTCGGACAACGCGGCCGCGAGCGCGCTCACCGCCGAGCGCTCGGCGACGAGATCCTCGGAGGCGCGCGCGACCTCGAGCGCCTCGCGTGCGCGCGCCTCGCCCTCCGCGAACTGGCCCTGTTTGATGCGCACCCAGGCGAGATCGCGCACGGCGCGCGCGTGCAGCCGCAACAGCCCGAAGCGCGCGGTGTCCTTCAGCACCTCCACGAGCATGGAGGTCGCCTCGTCCATGCGGCCCTGACGGAGCAGGTAGCTCGCGAGCTGCGTGCGCGCGGTCAACCAGCGGAAGCGATCCCCGAGAGTCCGCGCGGCGACCAGCGCGGCGTTCGCGCTCGAGATCGCTCGCTCGTGATCTCCCGAGCCCAGATGGGCGTCTGCGAGGTCGAGCAGCGCATCGACGCGCAGCGTCGTGTCGCCCGCGTCCGTCGCGTTGGCGATGGCGCGACGCAGCTCCTCGCAGGCGTCGTCGTAACGCCCGCGTCGCGTGTCGAGGGCACCCATCAGCCGATCGAGCTTCGCGACCTCGCCGGCCGTCACGGCCTCGCCCGCCGCCCGTAGCTGCGCAATCGCCTCGCGCGCGCGCCCGAGCGCCGTCACGGCGTCGTCGTGCCGGAACGCGTAGAGCGCGTCCTCGGCTGCATCGAGCGCGAGGCCGAGCGCGCGCCGGCTCGTGCCGAGATCGAGCAGGTGCTCGGACAACGCGAGCGCCGCCGAGCGCACGTCGGCACCCTGCGCCTGCTCGATCGCCGCCACGGCCTTGCCGCGCAGCGCGAGGCTGCGATCGCGCCGCATCTCCGATCGCAAGAGCTCGCGCACGGGACGATCTGCGAAGCGCAGCACCGCGGCGCTGCCACGGTGCCCCCGTACGAGAAGGCCGCGCGCAACCGCCGCGCCCGCGAGCTCGTCCAGCTCCTCGGCGCCGAGCTCGCCCACGGCCGCGACGAGCTCGCACGTCGTCTCGTCGCCGAGGATCGCGCACACCTCGAGGAACGCGCGCACGCGCGTGGAGATCCGCGTCAGACGAGCACGTGCTTCGGCGCGTACCGCCGCGGGCACCTCGAGCTCCGCCGTCGCGTGCCGAACCCAGCGCCCACCGCGCTCCACGACGAGACCGCGCGTGACGAGCTGCGCCGCCACCTCCAACAACGACTGCGGGCGCCCCCCCGTCACGCGCACGACCTCGCGAACGTCCGCGAGCGTGAAGCGCGCACCGGGAAACGCGGAGACGAGCCACGCGCGGACCTCGTCCTCCGACAGCGGCGGCAGACGCACGACCGCCCACGCGCGCGACGACTCCGCCTCCTCGACCCACCGCGCGAGCAGCGCCTGCTCCTCCCTCGGAGGCGCGATGGCGAGCACGAAGAGGCCGCCCGCATCGCGCACGCGCGCCGCGCAACGATCGAGCGCCACCAGCGCGTCCGCGCTCGCGTCGACGAGACCGTCCAGCGTGACCATCGAGCCCGCACCCGCCGCGAGGTCGTCGACCACCGCCGAGTCGAGCGGCCGCTCGACCTCCGACGTGTGCGCACCCTCGAGCTCGAGCCGCGCGCGCAGCTCCGCGAGCGTGCGCGTCTTGCCGATCCCCCAGTCACCCACGAGCAAAGCCGCGCGCCCCGCGCCGCGCCGCGCCGGATCCCAGCCGCCCTGCAGCTGCTCGAGCTCGGCGGCCCGGCCGACGAACGCGGGCGCGATCATCCCGGGCGGGCGGTCGGTCTTGAGCTCGAGCTCCTCGGCGAGCGCCGCACGACGCACCCCTGCCATCGACGCTTCGCGCGTCATCGCGAGCGGCGCCCCCGGCGAACGCACGAGCGGCTCGTACGCCGCCGTCGAGCTCAGCTTGCCCCGCTCGACATCCGTCGAGCTCTCGTCGTCGGCCCCGGCGTACGCCGTCTCCGCGAGCGACGGATCCGCGTGCGCGAGGACCATGTCGTGGGCCTCGATCTCCATCGGCACGAGCGGCGACACGAGCGTCGCGTCTACGCGCGCCGCGTCCAGCGTGGTCGCGAGATCCGATCGCGGTCGCGGCGGCGGGCCCGGCACGACCGACGCGCCGGTGTGGCGCGCGAGGTCCTCGACCGACGCATGCCGCTCCGCGGGCGCGAACGCGAGCGCACGATCGACGGCCGCCGCGAGCTCCGAGGGGACGTCGGGCGCGAGGTCGCCGACGGGGACGTGCGCGCGCCGCAGGATCTCCCCGATGCGCTCGATCGCGCTCACGGCCCGGTACGGCAGCGTACCGGTCAACATCTCGTAGAGCATCACGCCGAGCGAGAAGACGTCGGTGCGCTCGTCCGCGGGATCGCCCGCGAGCTGCTCGGGCGCCATGTAGCTCAGGCTGCCGAGGATCACGCCCTTCTTGGTGAGCGCCGCGTCGCCCGCGCCGAGGATCGCCGCGAGCCCGAAGTCGAGCACCTTCACCGTCTCGGATGCCGAGCCGTCCATGCGCGCGAGCATCACGTTGGCTGGCTTCAGATCGCGGTGGATCACGCCGCGCCGGTGACCCGCCTCGATCGCCGAGCAGATCGCGGTGAAGATCGGCACCGCGCGCTCGACATCGAGCCGACCGTGCGTGCGGATCTCCTCGTCGAGCGTGCGCCCTTCGAGCAGCTCCATCAC
>JADZFZ010000580.1 GCA_020854145.1 Deltaproteobacteria bacterium
TACCGTTTCGGCTCCTCGGCGCGGGCGGCATGTCGCGTGGCGGAGCGGGCAACGGGCTTCTCGCCGTCGGCGACCGTCTGGGCATGCTCCACGTGCTCGACCTCGAGGGCAACCTGCGCTGGCGCATTCAGCTGACCGAGACGCCCGCCGCGATCATCGGCCGTCCTGCGATGGACGAGACCCATCTCTACGCCGTCACCGAGCACGGCCTCATCGCCGCGCTCGCGCTGTAATCTGCGATCCAGCGGCCGAGACCGCGCCGCGAGGAGATCGCTGGATGAGCTATCGGGACGCGCCGCAAGAGCTCGTGATCACGTCCATGGGGAGCGCGCTCGTCGCCTTCGACCTGCAGGACGGAACCATCGTCTGGTCGTACCGGGCGCCGGTCACGATCACGCGCCTCTATCGCCTGGGCGACCGCGTGATGGTGATCTGCGGCACCGAAGTGCACTGCGTGGATCGCGAGACGGGACGTCCGATCGGGCGGCTCGAGCTCGACTTCCGGCCCGAGTGCGGCTGCGTCGTCGGGTCCGATCTCGTGCTCGCGAACGGGCAGCTCGTCGGTGGGCAGCCGTGCGTGGTGCGACTGACGAGCGAAGGCACGCTGCGGTGGCGGGCGACGAAGGACTCACGCTCGAAGAGCTTCCTCGAGAGCGACACGATCGTGCGCAGCTTCGGGCCCGATGGATCGCAGCGCTCGGAGATCGTGCTCCCGGGCGTCGTCGGTGCCCGCGCCGGTCTGCTCGTCGGCGACACCGTCGTGCAGCCCGACGACGCCGAGTGATTGCGGGTGCGCGCACGAGGCACGGGACGTGCTCGCGTCATGGGGGGAGGCACCCATGCCCAGCGCAGCGGACATCCTTCGCGGGCTCACGCTCATCGCGAGCGACTTCGTGCTGCTCGCAGTCGGCTGGCACGCGGCGCTCGCGGTCGCGCTCGTCGCGATCTTCGGGGAACGCTGGAAACCCAGCCATCGGAACGTGGCGGTCGCGACCGCGCTGCCGCTGGCGTCGGTCTCGGCGCTGGCCTGGGCGCACGGCAACCCGTTCAACGGGACGACCTTCGCGTTGCTCTCCGTCGGGGTCGGAATCGTCGCGGTGCGGAGCGCGCCACGCGAACCGATTGCGCAGGGAGCGCGATGGGCGGTCGCGCTCGGGGTCGTCACGCTCGCGTACGCGTGGGCGTACCCGCACTTCCTCGAGTCGTACCCCGCGTGGACGTACCTGATCGCGGCGCCGGTCGGGCTCGTCCCGTGTCCCACGCTCGGCGCGCTGCTCGGGCTCGGGCTGGTCACGGGCGGGTTCCGCTCGCTCGCATGGTCGATCGTCGTCGCGATCGCGGGGCTCTTCTATGCGCTCTTCGGGATGCTCCGCCTCGGCGTGTGGCTCGACGCGGGCCTCTTGGCGGCCAGCGTCGCGATGCTCGTCGCTGCTCTGGCGCCGCGCCTCCGACGAGGATCGCGCCGCGAGACCGCCGCGGCGTGGTGACGGCTACGCAGTCGGAGCAAGGGCGCAGAACGAGGGCGTCTCGCCGACCGCCCGATTGACACCCGCAGCGGTGGCCGCTATTCGGAATCGACCGGAGGGGTCGATGGCCAAGAAGACGAAGCTCCAGGTCAAGACGTCCAAGAAGACCGTCACGTCCACCGAGAAGATCGGCAACGACAACCGCGCTGCCAAGCCCGGTCGCGTCAAGACCGGCGTGAAGGCGGGCCATCTCGGGAGGGTGTAGATCGCGCGCGGCCTCCATCGACGGGTGGGGGGATCACGGGTTTCGTCCTGACGCTCGCAGCGCCCAGATACCGCCGTCCACGGTTCGTCAGCGTCCTGCAGTGCGGCGACGATCGCTATCGGCTGCGCCACGAGATCACGGGCGCGCTCGTGCTCGTGCACGGCGACGCCGCGCGCATCTGGATGGCACTTTCGGACGAGACGCCATCGTCGGGAGCCGAGCTGCGAGGCGCTCTGTCGCGGGACCTCGCGGACGCATACGACTGCGACGACGTCTCGGGGCTGCTCGCGGACCTCGAAGAGGCCGGCGTCGTCGAACGGGCCGATGCGCCGATCGAGCTCGGGTACGACGCGGTCGCGGACGATTACGACGCGAGACCCCCGCACGACGACGCGCTCTTCGCGCGCATCGCCGCACATACGCGCGCGGCGCACTGGGAAGACGTGCTCGAGGTCGGGTGCGGCACGGGCGTCGTGCTCGAGCGGCTCGCGAGCCACGGTGCGAAGCGGCTCCACGGCATCGACGTCTCTCGGCGCATGCTCGCGCGCGCGGCGGAGCGTGTGGCACGCGCCGGCTTCCAAGCGGAGCTGCAGCTCGCCCGGGCCGAGGCGCTACCGTTCGAAGACGACGCGCTCGCCATGATCGTGCTGGCCTCCGCTCACGGATGGGTGGAGATGGACGCGTTCTGGGCGGAGGCGCGGCGGGTGCTCCGCCCTGACGGCCGCGTCGTGCTGCTGACGACCTTACCCGACGCGCGATTCTTCGAGGTCTTGAGGGAGCGCGGTGCGTACGACCCGTCGGTCGTGGGCGCCGCCGCTGCGACGCTCGCGCACGACCTGCCGCACGACGTGGGCCTCGTGTCCTACGAGCGGCTCCGTGGCCAGATGACGATCGAGAGCCCACAGCGCCTCGCTGCGATGGCACGCTCGCTCGTCCCACCCGGGCACCCGGGCGCTGTCACCGTGGAAGCCGAGTCCCTCGTCGGATCCGGTCTCCAATGGCCGCAGACATTCGAGTGGATCTCGCCCCTCGCGGTGCTCGAGCTCCTCCCTCGCGAGCCATAGAAGGAGCTCGGCAGCCTGCGGCGGCGGCCGGGGTCCCTCGGGATCCCGCAGGTCGAGACCCACACGAGGCTGGCGACACGAGATCCCGGCGCGGCGTCCCGGGTCGGGCTCGCGCTCGAGCACGTGGCGCCTCCGTCGGTCCGCGCGAGCGTGGGCTCGAGCGTGGCGCTTCGGGTGGCGGCCGCTATCTTCCGCGGCCGATGAGCGACGACGATGCGTTGGCGAAAGAGCTCGCCGAGCTGATCCCGCAGATGCAGCGGGCGGCGGAGGTTGCCCTCGCGGACGCGAAGGGCCGTGAGCGCAAGCAACGGAGCCGCGTGATCGATGCGCTGATGTCGGAGGTCGGGGCGTACGTGCGCGGGCGACGCAACGACCCTTGCTTCGGGATCGGTGAGCAGGTCTCCGACCTCACGTCCACGGGGCGTGCGCTCTCGAGCGCCCAGGTGGCCGCCTTCTCGGCGCTCGCGGCCTACGCGTACGCGCTCGAGGCCGCCTGGGATCACGGGGCGGGTCGCGCAACGGCGGAGAAGGTGACCGAGCAGCTCGAGGCGGCTCGCAAGCACGCGCGCGAGGTCGACGCTCCGCGAGCTCCCGCGCCCAACCCGGCAGACGTCCGGGCGCGCGTCCTGCGTCTCGTGCCCGGCGACGATCGCGAGCTCGCCGCGCTGACCGCCGTCATCGTGGAGCACCGCCTGGTCGA
>JADZFZ010000581.1 GCA_020854145.1 Deltaproteobacteria bacterium
CGCGCAGGCGTGGAACGCCCCGGCTGCGATCGCGACCGCATCGTCCATGTAGAGCTCCTCGTCGTCGCGATCGGGTCGCTCGCGCACGGTCTGTCGCGTGGTCGCGTCCTGCGCGCTGCCGATGCCGAGCTGGCCTTCGCGGTTCCGCCCCCAGCACTGCACGAAGAAGCCCGAGTCCACCGCGCACGTGTGGCCGACCGTCACGCCGTCGCGGGTGCCGCCGCCGCACGAGACCGCGAGGATGGGATCGAGGTCACCGACCTCGACCGGCGTCGCGCGGCTGATCGTCGTGCCGTCCCCGAGCTGCCCGCTTTCGTTGGTGCCCCAACAGACGAGGCGTCCCCCGGCGCGGATCGCGCACGTGTGCCCCGCACCGGCCGAGACGGCCGTGACGTCGTCGAGGCCTTCGATCCATTGCGCAGTCGCGCGCGCGTCCGGCGCGCCGTCGGGCCCGAGCCGCTCGCCCCAGCACGCGACGCGTCCGCTGCCGAACGCGGCGCACGAGTGCCGGGAGCCCGCGGCGACGGCGATCGCGCCCGAGGTGCCGTCGACGAGGCCGGGCCGCTGCGGAGCGTCGCCGACCGCGCCACCCGACTGGCCGAAGCGCGCATCTCCCCAGCAGACGACTCCGTCCTCGACGACGGCGCACGTGTGCGCGTCGCCTGCGTCGATCTCGGTCGCCGCGCCGATCCCGGTGACCAAGCGGGGCGATGCGATTGGGCTCTCCGACGGCTCGCCCGTCACCTGCCCCTCGGCGTTGCGACCCCAGCACCACACGACGCCGTCCTCGGTGAGGGCGCACGTGTGCGCGCGTCCCACCGCGAGTCGTCTCGCGTGCTCGAGGACCACCGAGAACCGTCCCAGCACGCCGGCGTCCACGCTCGGCTCGACCTGCGTGCCGTCGCCGCGCTGCCCCTCTGCGTCGCTGCCCCAGCAGACGACCTCACCCGCGCGCGCGATGGCGCAGGTGTGCAACGCGCCCGCGCCGATCGCGACGGCCTCGCATCGCTCGGCTTCGTCGTCGCACGGATCGGGACCGCCGTCGGCCACGTCGCGCGGTCCGAACCGGTCCTCGCGCGCGGAGCACGACGGCGTCGGCGAGCAGCCCACCTCGGCGTCGCGCGAGCACGACAGCGCGAGCGTCAGCACGCACGTCGCGATCGCCCCGCGGATCCGCGATCGGAGCTGGTTCTTCCGTTGGGGCGTGCCCATCAGATCTCGCCCCGGATCCCGATGCTCGGGAAGAAGATGGCCGGCAGGTACTCGACCCGACAGACGCGCGGCGAGCCTTCGCACTCGATGTCCTGCGGCTCGCGCGTCAGCGTCGCGTTGAACCACTCGAGCCACACGCGCAGACGCCCCCAGCTCGTGCGCCACGCGTACGCGACCTGGATGTCGAAGCGCACGAACCACGGCAGCCGCCGCTCGTCGCGCACGAGCTGAAGCGCGTCGTCGAGCACGAACTCGCCGTGCATCTTGCCGGAGCGCGCGTGGAAGCGGAGCCCCGTGGAGACACCGGCGACCAGGTCGCCCTGCAGCACGACGTTGAGCACGTGCCGCACGTCCCACGAAGGCGTGTACGGCAGTCCCGCGACGTCCTCCGCGTCCGCGAAGGACAACGTGTACGAGAGCCAGCCCGAGAGCCGCTCCTCGGGCGCGCGCCGCAGGAAGAGCTCGAGCCCGTACGAGAGCGCGTCGATGCGGTTGGGCACGCTCGCGTCGTCGCACCCGACGGTGACGCAGATGCGGTCGAGCGCCTCGCCGAGGAACAGCACGTCGGCGAAGACGAGCCCGGCGTACTGGTGCAGGAACAGCTGCGCCTCGGCGCGGATCCCTCCCGGCGCGTCCCACCCGACGCCGACCTCCGTCTGGAGCGCCGACTGAAGGCCGCGGTCGGTCGCGACGTCGGCGAGGCCCGGAAGCGGGACGAAGAACACGGCCGGCTGATGGACGACCCCCGCCGCGACGTGCAGCTCGAGATCGCGCGACGCGTGCAGCACCACGCGCGCGCGCGGATCGAGCACGCCCTCGACGCCCGACCCCTGGAGCCACGCATCCGCGCGCCCGCCGAGCTCGATGTCCATCCAGGACGTCGGCCGCAGCGCGAGCTCGAGCGCGATGCCCCACAGGCTGCGCGCCGGGACGTCGCCGAAGAGCGGGCTCGTGCCGCTCTCGTCGATGTCGATGCCGTCGCCTCCGCGCGCCGGCGTGCTCGAGAACGTGCCGATCACGCCCGACGCGTCGGCGGAGATCCGCGCACGCGCGCGCGACGAGAAGCGGTGCTCGATCCAGCCGCGCGGACCGAAGCGCGTCGCCTGCAGGGACAGCTCCGTGCCGAGCGACGACTCCTCCCATCCGAAGAGCATCGCGACGCCGTACGTCGTCGGGCCGCGACGCCGGACGAAGCGCGCTTCGAGCCGATGGAAGGTGATCGCGATGTCGCTGTCGGGCTCGTCCTCGACGGCGAGCGAGTCGTACGACCCGAGCGCGACGAGCTCGACGCGATCGCCGTGGCCGAGCGCGCGCACGAAGCGCAGCTGGTAGTCCCAGTACGCGAGGTCGACCTCGGGGCTGAAGACCGAGAGCAGCAGCGCCGGGTAGCCGTACCGGCCCGCGACCGCGAGCGAGCCGCCGAGCACGGGCGCCTCCACGTACCCGTTGACGTCGAGCAGACGCACCTCGGCCTCGGCGTGCAGACGTCCATCGGGCGGCTCGGGCCCTTCGCCCACGACGACGCCGCCGACGAGCCTTCCGTGACGCGCGGGCGCGACGCCCGAGTAGAGCCGGATGGGCCCGACCATGCGCGGATGGATCACGGCGGGCCCGACGGCGAGGTGGAACAGCGTGGGCACCGCGATGTCGTCGTAGACGTAGAGCGTGCCGGCCGGCGGCGAGCCGCGGATGAAGAAGTACGGCAGGCCCGAGAGCACCGGCACCACGCCGGGCAACGCGTCCACCGCGCGGAAGGGATCGCCGAACGCGCCCGGCAGATCGCGCACCTCCGCGAGCGAGAGGCGCCGCATCCCCGCGCGTCGCACCACGCGGCTCGTCGTGAGCGACTCGAAGATCTCGTCGTCTCGGGCGGAAGCTCGCGTGCCTGCATCGCCTACGCCTGCGTCCGCGTCGGTCAGCGAAGGCGTCGCCGCGTCCACGCCTCCGTCGGACGTCGCCGGCTCGACGACCTCCTCGGTCGGACGCGACACGCGGAGCGCGACCCGGATGCGCGCATCGACCGCCACTCCGTCGCGTCGCGCGGGCTCGAACGTCGCGCGCGCGAGGGCGTCGCGCACGAGCACGCAGAGCGCATCGCCCGCGTCGCACCGCTCGACCGTCGCAGCGCCGTCTGCGGCGACCACGATCACCGCCACCACGACCCCGCCCGCCGGCGCCTCGACGTCCTCGGGCAACGCGACGTCGGGCAGCTCGATCACGCGCGGCGGTGTCACGTCCGCACGCGCGCGAGCCTCGAGCGCGAGCGCACCGACGATGGCTCCCCACGCGAGCGTCATGGACGTGATGCGCGCACGCGTCATCGCTCCGGAGTCTGGCACGGCCGCGGCAGCCTCCCGGTCGACGGCAGGCGCCGGACGCTGGCGCGTTTGCCAGCTGGCAACATTGCCAGCCGCCCGCACTGGCAACATTGCCAGCTGGCAACACTGCCAGCTACGCTCGATCCATGTTCCGTACGAGCCTCCCCATCGCCGCGCCGCGCTTCCGCGACCGCGCACAAGCCCTGGAGCGGCTCGCACGCCTCGTGGCGGACCTGGCCGAAGGCTCGCCCCGCTGGCTGGCCATCCTGGGGCAGCGGAAGATCGGCAAGACCAGCCTGCTGCTCGAGGCGGCGCGCACGCTCGGGCGAAAGGACCTGCGGTTCGTCGCGTTCGACGTGTTCGATGCGATGCCGCCGTCGCTCGAGCTGTTCCGCCGACTGGCCGCGCACGTGCTCGACGCCGCGCTGGCCGAAGAAGCCGGCACCTCCTTCACCCTGCTCGTGGACCGGCCCGAGGAGCACCGCGCGGCGCTCGTGGCCACCGAGCGGTTCCTCCGCATGCCGCCCGCGCTGCGCAGCACCTTGCTCGAGCTGCCGACGCGGCGCGCCGACGAGCACCTCGTACGCGCGACCCTCGCGCTCCCCGAACAGCTCGGTCAGGCGCTCGGTCTTCGATTCGTGGTCGCGATCGACGAGTTCCAGGAGCTCGCGACGCTCGGCGCCACGGCGCGCGGGGCACCCGACCCGTTGCCGCTCATGCGCAGCATCTGGCAGCGGCACCAGCGGGTCGCCTACGTCGTCAGCGGCTCCTCGCGCACGATGTTGACGGAGCTCGTGACGTCGGAGCGCTCGCCGTTCTTCCAGCACTTCGATCTGCTCGAGCTCGGTCCGTTCGACGAGCGCGACGCGGTGGCGCTGCTCGTCGAGGAGGCGCCGCGCGATCGCCCGATCCCCGCCGCGATCGCGACACGCGCGTACGCGATCCTCGGCGGCAACCCGTTCTATCTGCAGCTGCTCGGCGAGACGCTGACGGCGCTGGATCCGCCTTACGACGAAGGCGCGCTGAAGGAAGCGTTGCAGTCGCTGCTGTTCTCGCGGAGCGGGCGGCTGTCGCTCTACTTCGCCGCCGAGCACCAGCGCATCGTGGGGCGGTCGGCCGGCATCGCCGCCGTCCTCGACGCGCTCGCACACGGCCCGCGCCGGCCATCCGAGGTCGGGGCGGTCGTGCGCGCCTCGAGCGGCGCGACGGTGCGTTACCTCGAGCGCCTCGCCGACACGGTGCAGAAGCTCGGCGACGGCACCTACGCGATCGACGACCGCGCGTTCGCTGCGTGGCTGCGCTGGCGCGCGCCCGGTGGTTCCGTGGTGCCCATGAAGCTCGTCGGCGACGAGGCCGAGCAGCGCGTCGCCGAGCACCTGGCCGCGCTCGGCTTCGAGCTCGTCTACCAGTCGCGCGGATCACGTGGCGCCTTCGATCTGCTCGCGGTGCGTGGACCGCGACAGCTCGGGATCCAGGTGAAGCGGAGCGCCCTGCCGCTGCGTTTCCCGCGCGCCGCGTGGGACCGCATGAGCGCCGACGCGGACCGCTGGGGCTGGTCGTGGTGCCTCGCCGCCGTCGAGCCCGCGGGAGGGGTCGCGCTGCTCGATCCGACGCGCGCCTACAAGCGAAAGGAGGTGCGCATCGGCGACACCGCGCGCATCGACAACGTGCTCGCATGGCTCGACGCCAGGTGACGGGAGCGCCGCGTGGCGTGCCGCGACGAACCCGACCGCCGTGCTAGACGTCGGCCATGGAGATGGACGTCGAGCAGATCCTCGAGATCCTGCGTAACGGCGAGGCGCTGGACGACGGGGAGCCGATCGACCTGCTCCAGCACTCGTTGCAGTGCGCGACCCTCCTCGCCGAGCGGCATCCGGGCGACGAGGAGCTGCAGCTGGCGGGTTTGCTCCACGATCTGGGCACCGTGCTCCGGCCGCGCGCGAACGCAGCGCACGCCACGATTGGCGCCGCCGCGATCGAATCGCTGCTCGGCAGCCGCGTCGCCTGGCTGATCGCGCACCACGTCGATGCGAAGCGTTACCTCGTCGCGACGGATCCGGAGTACCGCGCCCGGCTCTCGGCACGGAGCATCGAGACGCTCGAGGCGCAGGGAGGTCCGCTCGACGCGGCGTCGGTGGCCGCCCTCGACGCCCATCCGGATCTCGCCGCGTTGGTCGCGCTGCGCAAGGCCGACGACGACGCCAAGGTCATCGGGCTCGACGTCGGGTCCGTCGACCGTTGGATCGAGCCTCTCCACGAGGTCTCGCGGCGCGTCCGCTGAGCGATGTCGCCGGCCGAGCGGCCCTGCGTCCTCGACGGGCCGATGGGCACGATGCTGGCGGAGCGTGGCGTCGAGACACCCGCACCCTTGTGGAGCGCGCACGCACTCGAGGTCGCTCCGGACGTGGTCGCGTCCATTCATCGCGCGTACGCGGACGCGGGCGCGACCGTGCACACGACCGCGACCTTCCGGACCCAGCGCCGTCACGCCGGCGCGCGATGGCGGTCGCTCGTCCACGAGGCCGTGCGGCTCGCGCGCGACGCGGTACCCGCGACACACCGCGTGGCCGGGAGCGTCGCGCCGCTCGAGGACTGCTACGAGCCTTCGCGGAGCCCGGGCGCCGCGGCCTTCGCCGAGCACGCGGAGCTCGCCGACGCGCTCGCCGAGGAGGGCGTGGATCTGCTGCTCTGCGAGGCGTTCCCGCGCGTCGACGAAGCGCTCGCCGCGCTCGCGGCGGCGCGCCGGACCGGCTTGCCCGTGTGGCTCTCGTTCACCGCCGGCCCCAGCGCCGAGCTGCTCACGCCGAGCGCGATCGCGCAAGGGGCACGCCGTGCGCGCGACCTCGGCGCCGACGTGGTGCTCGTCAACTGCACCGCCGCTGCGCTGTGTGAGCCGTACGCGCAGGCGCTGGCAGCCGCTTCGGTGCCGTGGGGCATCTACGCGAACGTCGGGCGACCGAGCGACGGCTTCCGAGACGCGCCGGACGAAGAGGGCCCGAGCCGCCATGCACGGCTCGCCGCTCGTTGGATCGAGCGCGGGACGCGCGTGGTCGGCGGCTGCTGCGGGATGACGCCGCGTCACGTCGCGGCCGTCGCCGCGGTGCTGGCGCGGTCCTGATCCGCCGACGCGCGTGCTGCGTGCGTCGGGCTCGGATGGCGACTGGCGGAGCCAGCACGGCGCCCGTAGAGATCGATTGCTCCAGCGCAAGCGATTGGCCGAGCACGTGCATTTCGGCAGCTGCACGTGCGCGAGCGTCAATCGGCGCACGGTGCGACGGGTTCTCACGTTCGGAGGTCGGATGCGCGCGACGAGACGGGGCAGGTGGGTGGTGGGGATGTTGGTCGGCGGAACCGCGCTCGGCGTGGCTGCGTGCGGCGATGACGACGGTGCGAGCACGATGCCGCCGCCGCCGCCCCCGGGCAGCGACGCGGCGTTGCCCCCGCCGACCCCCGCGCCCACGCCTCCGGGCCCTCCGGCGCCGCCGCCGCCGCCCCCGGAGCCGGTCGGCCTGCCGGTGCTCGGTGCGGGCAGCAACTCGTCCTCGGGCGTCGAGCTCGTGACCATCGTCTCTGCCGAGCACGGGCTCGCGACTCCACGCGACGTGGCGTTCAACCCCGAGCGCCCCGAGCAGATGTGGGTCATCAACCACGCCGATCACTCGATGGTGATCGTCCTGAATCCCGGCACCGAGGCGCAGGAGTCGATGCGTCGCAGCGGCTTCGGCAGCGACCATTTCATGTCGCAGCCCGCGGCGCTCGCGTTCGGGGATCCCGGGTTGCTCGCGACGGCGCAGGAAGAAGACGAGATCACGCAGCCGACGACGCCGGCCGACTTCATGGGGCCGTCGTTGTTCACCTCCGACATCGAGATCTTCGACGGTGGACACGACTCGCACCTCGACATGCTCCACAACAGCCCGAACTCGGCGGGGATCGCCTGGGACTCGGGCAACGCCTACTGGGTGTTCGACGGCTGGCACCGTTCGCTCACGCTCTACGACTTCAACCAGGACCACGGCCTCGGCGGGACCGACCACGAAGACGGAGAGGTCTACCGGTACGTCGAAGGCCAGGTGAGCTACGTGCCCGGCGTGTCGTCGCACATGCAGGTCGATCACGCGACGGGCCTGCTCTACGTGGCCGACACGGGCAACGCGCGGATCGCGGTGCTCGATCGCACGCCCGCCGTCATGGGCGGCCGCATCAGCCCGAACTACGACGGCACCGTGCAGCGCATGATGGACGGCGCGACGCTGACGACGCTCATCGACGGCACCGTGCACGGGTTCATCCGACCGTCGGGCCTCGTGTTGCACGACGGGATGATCTTCTTCAGCGACAACGAGTGGTCGCGCGTCTTCGCCTTCACCACGAGCGGCGAGCTGGTCGACTGGATCGATCTGTCGGCGGAGGTCGCGCCTGGCTCGCTGATGGGCATGGACGTGGACGCGCAGGGGCGCCTGTACGTGGTCGACGCAGTCGGACAGCGCGTGCTGCGATTGGCGCCTCGCTGAAGGGGTGACGAGCCACCG
>JADZFZ010000582.1 GCA_020854145.1 Deltaproteobacteria bacterium
CCGGGCGCGACGACGGGGCTGGTCCACACGCTGATGCCCGTCGTCGGATCGTGATGCTCGGGGCCATGCACGTCGCGTTTGCCGCCGCCGCCCGGAAGGTCGACCACGAACGCGGGGGTGTCGTGCCCCGCGGTGGCGCCGCGCACGTGTTTCTCGAGCGTGGCCGCGCGGGCGATGGAGGTCCGGAGGTCCTCGACGCCCGGGACGAGGTCGTGCACGTGAACGTAGAAGGGCTGCATGCCCACGTGCACGAGGCGCTTGACGAGGAGGCGCAACGTCTCGGGCGAGTCGTTGACGCCGCGGAGCAGCACCGCTTGGTTGCGCACGACGACGTCGCGATCGCGCAGCATCGCGGTCGCGTCGGCGGTCAGGCCGGTGATCTCGCGCGGATGGTTGATGTGCGTGTGGACGCAGACCTCTTTGAGTTGGCGGCGGGCGCGCGCGGCGACCGATGCGAGCGCGTCGGTCCACGCGAAGTCTCGAAGGACCTTCTGCGGCATCACGCCGAGGCCCTTGGTCGCGTAACGGACGCGGCGCACGTGCGGGATCGCGAGGAGCGCTTCCCCGAGCGAACGGACGTGCTCGGCGCGCAGCTGGTAGACGTCGCCGCCGCTGACGAGCACGTCCTCGATCGCGGGCGTGCGCGCGACGTGCTCGATGGCTGCGCTCCAGCGCTCGGGCTCGACGCCGAGTCGGAGCTTCGAAACGCGCTCGGTGTCCGTGCCGACCGCGTAGCTCCGAAGGCAGAAGCGGCAGTACACCGGGCACGTGTCGGTGGCGACGAAGAGCGCGCGATCCGCGTAGCGGTGCGTGAGCCCGCGGACCGGCGCGTCGCGTTGCTCCGCGAGCGCGTCGAAGCGGACGCGCGGGTGATCGGGCAGCTGCTCGGAGGCGAGCGGCAGGTGCTGTCTGCGGACGGGGTCGTCGAAGGCGCGTGGCCAGTCCACGAGCGCGACGACGTGCGGAGTCACGCGCAACGCCATCGGCGCGCGGGCCAGGCCGCGTTCGAGGTCGGCGACGAAACCGGTGGGAAGACGTTCACCCACGATCTCGACGAGCTGCGCAGGCCGCGTGATCGCGTTCTTCGCCTGCCAGAGGGGATCGAGAAACGTCGCCTCGTTGATCGCGGTGTAGCCAGGGACGGCGCGCCAGAAGGGTCCGCGCTCGAGGAAGCGGTGCTCCGGCACGTCGAGTTGGCCCGTCACGGATCGGTCGATATGGGAAACGGCGGCCTCGGTGTCAAACCGGAGCCCCGCACGTCGCCGGCCGCGAGCTCGCGCCGCGACCCACTGACGCGCGTCCCCTCTCCCCGCGCCGCGCCGAGAGGCAGGGCGAGGGGCCGGTGGCGCGAGTGCGCTCCTCCGACCAGCGGGCCCGAGACTCGTCGTTCCCACCCCCCATCGGGGGGTGGGAACGCGCGAGTGGTTCACGATCGGATGCTAAGCCAAGCGTCGGAGTGGGTCGTCTCTCAGCGAGAGCGTCGCCGCATCGCGAAAGCGAGCGCGGCGAGAGCGACGGCGAGGAGCGGCGCGGTGGAGGACGCATCGCTGCCGGCAGTCGCGGAGCACAGGGTGGAGCCGCCGCGCGAGCGCGGAGAGTCCGGCCGCGTCATCGGCATCGTGGAGGTGGAGCCGCCGGGACCGACGGTGCCGGGCGTCGGCGGGAACGGTCCGCCGCAGCGGCTCGTGTCGAAGCTGCATTCGGGCTCCGGCGGACGGTTCCGCTCGTTGAAGACCGAGATGAAGTTCGAGATGTACGTGTCGTCGGGCGAGGCCGAGAGGATGAGATCGCGATCGAGCGCGTCCACGCCGAGCGAGGCCTCCATGCGCGTGAGCGTCGGCGTGGAGAGCCCCTCGAGCGCGACGGAGAGATCGTCGTCGATGTCGAACATGCCGTCTTCGCCCCAGTACCGGCCGCCGAGCGGAGGCGCGCTCTGCACGTAGGTCGTGACCCACGTGCGGCCCGAGTTCGAGTTGAGCGCGTCGGTGAAGAGCGCGTCGTAGTTGAAGCTCGACGTGGCCCAGTCGTAGTAGACGGAGTTCGCGTCGATGGTCGCGTTGGGGAAGTTCTGCGCTTCGTAGCGCGAGTCGGCGATCACGAAGAGCCGGAGGCCGACCTTGTCGGCCACGCCCGCCGCGACCATGCGCAGGGGCAGCGTGTACATGAGGCCGGGCACCGTGACGCGGACCGGCTGCATGCGCTGGATGCCTTCGCCGGGCGAGAGCCGTAGCGCGACGAACGCGAGGCCCATCTCGCCGTAGTACCGGATGGTCGGCAGCATCGCGTCGGGCACGGCATAACCGCGTTCCTGGAGCCATCCGAGCAGCGCCATCGGGTCGTCGCTCGAGACGGTCGCCGTCTCGTACGGGCCGACGGTGCCTTCGTGGTGGACCATGACCGGCGGGGGCGGTGGGGCACCGGGTGGTGCCGCCCCGGCATCTCGAGCGGCCCCGTCCGACGGCGACGCACCGAAGCCGCCGCACGGATCGGGGCAGAAGGTGCGCAGCGGAGGGAACGTGCCCTGGAGCTGCACGTTGGTGGAGGACTCGAGCTGCTCGAAGAAGCGGTTGTCCGCGACCTCGACGCGCGCCTCCGGGCTCGAAGGCAGGACCCACACGAACTCGGACGCGTCGCCGGAGTACGCGAACTGATCCCAGAGCGTGGACTGCGTGGGCGACATGGACATCGCCATGCGATGTGCTGTCACGACCGTGGCGGTTCCCGTGGGTCCGAAGCACCCGCCGCATGCGCGTGCGCGGTGGGGTGTGGTCAGCACAACCGTGCTCGCGAGCGCCAAGGCGCCCAACCCGGTACCGAGAGCCCAACGATTCATGCGCGACATCGCAATCCTCCCTCGCGTCCAGCCCCTCGAGTGTTGCCCGTGATCCTCGCTCCCGGGCGGTCGTAGGGCAATGAGCAACCCGTATGCCCGGCCCGCGGCACACCGCGGCCCAGTTCCCCGGCGACGATGCGGTTTCGCGGTGCCCCCAGCAATGGAAGCGATCGGACCGCGCACGAGATGGCGCTCGCCGGAGAGCAGCCGGTTACTCTCTCGGAGGGGACTTCGGACGGCGGCGGCGCGTGCGACGCTCGGCGGTCGCAGCCTTCTCCTCGTCGGGCTTCTTCTCCTCGGGCTTCACTTTGGGTCCCAGGAAATAGGCCAGCACGACGGAGACGAAGTAGAGCACGATGAGCGGGCCGGCCATCATGAGCTGCGTGCCGACGTCACCCGTCGGCGTCAGCACGGCGCCGAGCACGAACGCGATCACGATGAACCAGCGGCTGAACTTCCAGAGCTGCTTCCAGTTCACGATCCCCGCCATCGACAGGAACGTGATGAGCAGCGGCAGCTCGAAGACGATCCCGAACGCGGCCAGCAGCTGCATCGAGAACGACATGTACTCGTCGAGCGTGATGGTCGGTCGGATGGCGACCTCGCTCTGGGGCAGCACCTCGGAGAACGCGAGGAAGGCGTCGAAGCCGACCGGGAAGATCGCGAGCCAGCAGAAGATCGAGCCACCGACGAAGAAGACGGACGAGAGCAGCGCGAAGGGGACCGCGTAGCGTTTCTCCTTCTTGTAGAGGCCCGGCGAGATGAACGACCACAGCTCCCAGAAGACGACCGGCATCGCGATCGCGATCCCGCCGATCGCGCAGAGCTTGAAGTAGGCGAAGAACGGGTCGGCGACGCCGAGGAAGTGGAGCGTCGGCTCACCGAGGTTGTTGCGCCGGAACGCCCCGCGAAGCGGCTCGGTGAGGAAGCCGAGGATGTGCGTGCGGAAGAACCAGGAGACGGTGAAGCCGACGGCCACGGCGATGGTCGCGCG
>JADZFZ010000583.1 GCA_020854145.1 Deltaproteobacteria bacterium
TCGGCGCGAGCTGGTGGTCGCGCCCGAGGACGGCGTCGATTATGCCGACGTGATGGCGGCGATGGACGTGAGCGCGGGACAGGGATTCTCGGAGCTGTCGCTCTCGGCCGGCGCCGCGCCCTGACCGACGCGGTCAGCCGATCACGACGGCTTCAGGGCGGGGGAAGCTCGACGACGTCGACGCCGCCGCCGTCGTGGCCGAATCGGTTACGCTCCGGAGCGGCCTCGACGTGACGAAACCTCGAGCATCGGAGGATGACCCGATCCGCCGTCGCGGAGGATCGCGATGACGCGAGCCGCCGCGTGGTGGCTGACGCTCTCGGTGCTCGGAGCAGGAGCATGTGGCGATGACGACGGGGGCGCGCCGCGCGACGACGCAGGCGCCCCCGACGCGAGCACGCTCGACGCGGCTTCGCCTCCGCCCGCACCGACCGTCACGATTCGTGGCGCCCTCGCCGACCTGCTCGGCGCGACGCCGTTCGAGCCCATCGAGGTCTGTGTCCACGAGCGACCCGACATTCCCTGCGTCCACACCGACGACGAGGGCGCGTATGCGCTCGCGGGCGTGCCTGCAGACAGCGACATCGCGTTGACCCTACGCGACGGCGCGAACGCGTATCAGCCCGAGCTCTTGCCTCTGCACACGCCCGCGGTGGACATCACCTTCAGCCCTCGAATCCTCGAGACCGAGCTCGTCGGGCAGCTCGAGGACCGCGCCGGCGTGTCGCTGGATCCCGCGCGATCCGTCGTGCTGTTCTATGCGAGCGCGGGTCCGAGCGGCGGCCTTCCCGGGGTCTCGGCGGAGCTCGTTCCGGACGATGCGGAAGCGCTCGCATACGTCACGAGCTCGTTGTCCGTCAGCACCACGGCGACCGAGACGACCATGGCTGGGATGGGTCTCTTCCTCGACGTGCCCGAGGGCGAGCACCGCCTCCGGTTCTCGTACGAGGGGCGAGCTTGTGCGGCGACGCCCGGATCGTGGGAGGGAGACGAGCCCGGCGAGCTGCGAGCGCCGTCGGTCGCCGGCTATTGGGTCGTCGTCGGTCAATCGGGGTGTGCGACACCCTGAGAGTCGTCGCGCGAGGCGCGCGCCCGATCGCGGGTCAAGCGCCCGCCGACGCGAAGCAGCGCTGGAGAAACGGCTTGCAGGCTGCGGCGAGCTCGGGAGCGCGATCTTCGTGCGCGAAGAGCTTGCCGCGAGGGATCTCGACGAGATCGGCCCCGCCGGGGAACTGGTCGAGGATCGCGCGGGCCTTGCGGATCGGGAAATAGTGGTCGTCGGATCCCCAGACCAACTGCACGGGGGCCGCGATTCGCGCGTGCACGTCGGGCAATCGATCGACCACCGAGAGGTCGAGCGTGTCGAGCAGCCGCATGTGGCCGGAAGCGGTGCGTGCATCTGCGAGCGGGCGGACGAAGAATTCGGCGAACTCGCCGTCGGCGTAGGACGGATCCGTGAAGCAGCCGCCGAAGCCGAGCTTGGAGCGACGGATCGGGCCGAACGTCATCGAGCGGAGCAGCGCGTTCTTTCCGCCCGGGAGCTTGGCGAGGAAGAGGAAGAGTCCGAGATAGGCCGAATGGTGCCCGGGGATCTCGGTGTTGCCCATGACGAGCGCCGCGAGGCGAGGGTCTCCGGCGACGGCCAATCGGGCGGCGACTGCGCCGCTGTCGTGCGCGTAGACCGCGTAACGGGACAGCTCCATCCGATCGATGGCGCGGCGCACCGTCTCGCCGTGGGACTCCAGGTCGATGGGTGACGCGCCGTCCCAGACGGTCTGACCGGTGCCGGGCAGATCGAACACGTGGCAGGTGAACGAATCGGCGAGCAGGGGGACGAGGCGGCGGAACGTCGCGGAGTGCAGCGGCCAACCGTGCACGAGCACGAGATCGGGGCCGGTGCCGAATCGACGATAGGCGAGACGGCTGTGGCCGACGTCGAGCCAGCGGTGCGGCGCCTTGCGGAACGCGGCCGTGATCTCGGGTTCGGAGAGCGGTCGCATGGAGCGCGTCGAGAATGGCTCCGTGGAGGTGGGCGTGGCTTGCGGGATGGTGACGGTCATGCGGCATCTCCTCGTGGGCTGGGAAGCGTCGCTTCGCGGGATGGACGGAGCATGACGTCGGCTGCGGAGCTCTCCATTACGTCGGAGGTAAGGGCCCGCTTCGATTGCGCTCCTCGCGGTAGAGGCGCAGCGCGAGCTGGCCTGCGGGGGTGTCGCGGAATCGGTCGATCTGCGCACGCATGGTGGGCGGCAGCTCGTCGAGCGCGGGGAACGCAGCGCGATTCTCGGGCGGCGCGACGACGGGGGCCGCGAGCGCGGCGAACGTGAGATCGGCGGCGGTGAATCGATCGCCGACGAGGTAGCGACGGCCGTCCTCGAGTCGGCGGCCGATCTGGTCGAACACGGCGTCGATGCGTGCGAGCGATCGGGCGCCGCCTTCGGGAGTCGCGTCGAGCCCCTTGCGCAGGAGTCGCCAGGCGATGGGCTTCAGCACGGGGAGCACCGCGAGCTGCCAGCTCGGGGCGCCGCGCGACATCACGGGCATCAATCGATCGCGCCAGGGATTCACGAGGACCTCGGCGTACGCCCATCGACGGGTGTGGGGCCCGAATCGCTCGTCGAGCTCGTCCTCGAGAGACTCGACCTCTTCTCGGAGCTCGGGATCGGTCGGGTAGAACGAGCCTGGGCCCATCGTTCGATCGAGGTGGACCAGGATGTCGGTCGAATCGAAGAAGGTCTTGCCGTCTTTCACGAGAACGGGGGTGGTGCGCTTGCCGCCACGCCGGAGGTTGGCGAACACGTGGAAGAAGACCAGGTGCGGCTCTTCCTGGTAGCGGACGCCCGCCCGATCGAGCGCCCAGCGGGCTTTCTCGCAGTAGTGGCTCTGCGGAAGCGTCACGAGGATGGGGCGGTCGGTCATGGGCGCTGTGGTAGCAGACGCGGGGGAGGGTCAGCGACACGGCAACGTCGGGTGCACGTCGAGCGATTGCCCGTCGGTCTCGACGATCACCCCGCCGCACCGTCGGGTCGTCAGCAACGGGATGGAACGTGCCGCGAATCGCGTGGCCACGGGTCCGTGCGGGTGCTCGTATCGATTGCCGCGTCCGGCGCTCGCGACGGCGATGGAAGGCCCGACGGCGGCGAGGAATGCGGAGGCGCTCGAGGTGCGGCTTCCGTGGTGCGGGACCTTGAGCACGTCGGCGCGGAGCGCGTCGCGGGCGTCGCGCACGAGGCGGCGTTCGGCGCGCGCCTCGATGTCGCCGGTCAGCAGGATCGCGCGAGCCCCGTGGCGCAGGTGAAGGACGAAGCTCGCGTCGTTGGGATCGTCGCCGGGGTCGCGGTCGGGGCACGGCGCGAGGACACGGAGCTCGGGGACGGGGGTTCGGCGACACAGCTCGCGCGGACGCCGAATGCGAATCCCACGAAGCGACAATCGACGCATTGCCCGGGGCCAATCGCCGCCGGGCTCCTCGACGTCCGATTGGCCGGTGTCCCACAGCTCGCGCACCGCGAGGGCTCGCGCGACGGCCTCGACCCCGCCGAAGTGATCGGGGTGCGGGTGCGTGACGACGAGGAAGTCGAGCGAGTCGATCCGTCGGCTCTGCAGATAGGGCACGACGGCGCGTTCGCCGGCGTACGCGTCGCCCGCGTCGACGAGCAGGTTGCGCCCGTCGGGAAGCTCCACGTAGGCGGAATCGCCCTGACCGACGTCGAGGAAGGTCACGCGGAGCGGTGCGTCGAGGGGCCCACCGCGGATTGCCGGCCACGGGCGCAGGCGTGCCTCCTCGGCGGCGGCGAGCGCGAGCGCGCAGCCGAGCACGGCGAGCCGACGGCGCCAGGACGCGAGAGGAGCGGGAGCGAGCAGCGCGAGGGCCGTGACGATTGCGGCGAGCCATTGTCCGAAGGTCATCGGCGCAATCGTGATGGGAGGGGCCGTCGCGACGAGCTCGGCGAACGAGAGGAAGAGCCCTGCGCCCCAATCGACGATGGGAGCGAGGAGACTCGCTGCGCGCGTGCAGACGAGGGAGACGACTGCGTGGACCAGCATGACGGGCAATAGGACGATGGAGGTCGCCGGGACGGCCACGAGGTTCGCCAGCAGCCCAATCGGCGGCAGCTCGCCGAAGAGCCACAGCACGATGGGCGCAGTCGCCAGCGTGGCGCGCAGATTGGTGACGGCGAGGGCGCGGACCCGATCGACGACGAGCGTCGCCCCGCGGCGCGCGAGCTCCGAGAATCGACGCGCGAATCGCCCCGAAATCAGGGCGTTCGAGGAGGATTGGAACTGCTCGTCCGAAAGAGGCGTGATCTCGAGGGGTTGTACACGTCGATCCTGTCCCCGGAGGAGGGCGGCAGTGGCGAGGACGGAGAGGAGGAGGCCGGGGCCGAGGGCGGCGTCGGGGTCGAGCAGGAGCGCAGCGAGGAGGGTGGTGGCGAGAATCGTGGAGGTGCGCGGGTGTCGGCCGAGGGACACGAGGATTCCGGCGATTGCGGCCATGACGGCGGCGCGAATGGCGGAGGGCTGGAATCCGGTGAGCGCGGTGAATCCGGCGGCCAATGGAATCGTCGCGGCGGCCGCGATTCGCCGGACGTCGCATCGCGCGGCGAGCCATTCGACGCGGCGCAGACAATTGCGAAGCAGCCAGACGAGGACGCCGACGACGAGGACGACGTTGAGGCCCGAGACGGCGACGAGGTGCGCGAGCCCTGCCCGCGCCAACGTCGAGCGTTCGGTGTCGGACAACGCATGGCCGTCGCCGAGCACCATGCCGCGCGCGAGCCGTTGGGCGGGTGGCGCGAGCGTCGCGCGTTGCGCGTCGCGCATCGCGCCGCGAAGGGGCCCGACCAGGCGCGCCAGCCAGGCCACGAGCGAGCGACCGTGGGCGACGACTCGGATCGCATCGGGCGCGATCGGCCGCGCACGACTCTCGGGGGCGTCGATCGGGCCGGGCCATCGAAGCGCCGGGCCCGGGTTCGCGTAGCGCGTGATCGGGCTCGCGTGGATCCACGCGTCGAGATGGTCACCGAGCGCGACACGCCCGAAGCCGACGAGACGCAGCCGAGCGACGCGGCCCTCGGCGGTGCGCACGTCGACGGCATCCCCCGACGCCTCGCTCGCCACGCGCACGGCGACGCCGTGGACGAGGTGGTCGCCGCGCAGAGGCTCGTCGGCGGGCGCCTCGGATCGCGACAGCCCGCGCGCGAGCGAAGCTGCGAGCGCCAGCGCGGCGAGCAGCTCGGGCCCCCTCCCCACGCCCGCGAGCCACGTTCTCGGGTTGACCTGGAGCATCTTGGCCGGTGCCTGGTCCGCACACGGTGGGCCAAGGGATGATGCCTGTTCTTCGCGGCGATCCCGTGTGCTCCGCCCCTGTCGGACAGTGGCGGACGGCTGTCCGACAGGCTTGACGCACGGGGGACGCGACAGTATGTCCCTGCCGTAGCCGAACCCTCACCTTCACGTAAGGGTTTTGCTTTCCCGTCGCTGCCCGATGCCCAGCACCCTCACACCGCTCACGACGCTTCGACCGCGCGACGGCCGCTCGCTCGGTACGGGTCGCTCCATTCGCGTGGGACGGCTGGCGCGCGAGACGGGCAAGACCGTGCGCGCCATCCATCTCTACGACGAGCTCGGCTTGCTGGTGCCGATCTCGCGGTCGAAAGGCGGCTATCGCCTCTACGGCTCGGACGCGTTGGTGCGCGTTCGCTGGATCGCGAAGCTGCAGGAGATGGGATTCTCGCTCGGCGAGATCCAGGAGATCGTTCGCGACTGGGAGCGCATCACGTCCGCGCCGTCCGCGATGACGCGCGTGCGCGCGCTCTACATCGAGAAGCTCCGCGACACGCGCGCGCAGCTCGCGCGATTGCGTGCGCTCGAGGCCGAGCTCGAGTCGAGCCTCGAGTACCTCGAGACGTGCGAGACCGCGTGCGACCCGAGCCGCGTTCTGTCCGTGTGCCCGCAATGCGACCTCCACGGCTGCGCGTCCGCGCCCGAGCTCGTCGCCGGGTTCCACGCCACGCAGTCGATCGCCGACTCACCGACGCCCCTCCTCGGCGTCACCCCAACGCGCGCCCCCGAGCCTCGCACCGACCTCGGCCGAGGGGGGGACCGAAGCCCACCGAGCCCGAGATGACGATTCAGCTGCCGATCTACATGGACTATCACGCCACGACTCCGTGCGATCCGCGCGTCGTCGAGGCGATGTTGCCGTTCTTCACGACGCGATTCGGCAACGCCGCGAGCCGCAATCACGCGTTCGGCTGGCGTGCCGAGGAAGCCGTGGAGGCCGCGCGCGAGACGATCGCGAAGCTGATCGGCGCCGAGACTTCGAAGGAGATCGTCTTCACGTCGGGCGCGACCGAGTCCGACAATCTCGCCATCAAGGGAGTGGCGGAGTTCTATCGCGACAAGGGCAATCACATCGTCACGGCACGCACCGAGCACAAGGCGGTGCTCGATACCTGCGAGCGACTGCGCCGGAGCGGCTGCGAGGTGACCTTCCTCGACGTGGACCGCGAGGGACGCGTCCATCCGCAACAGGTCGAAGCCGCCATCACGCCCAAGACGATCCTCGTCTCGATCATGCTCGCCAACAACGAGATCGGGACGGTGCAGCCCATCGCCGACATCGGCGCGGTCTGTCGCAAGCACGGAGTCCTCTTCCACACCGACGCGGTGCAGGGGATCGGCAAGGTCGAGTTCGACGTGGAGAAGATGAACGTCGATCTGGCCAGCCTGACCGCCCACAAGATGCACGGTCCGAAGGGCATCGGCGCCCTGTACGTGCGACGACGCAAGCCGCGCGTGCGCCTGGTCGCGCAGATGGACGGTGGCGGGCACGAACGCGGCAATCGCTCGGGCACGCTCAACGTGCCGGGAATCGTGGGTTTCGGGAAGGCGGCGGAGATTGCGCTCGCCGAGTGGCGCGACGACGCGACGAAGGTTCGCGCGCTGCGCGAGCGGCTGTGGACGCGTCTCTCGACGCTCGAAGAGGTTCACGTCAATGGCTGCTGGGACGACCGCGACAAGCGGCTTCCGGGCAACCTCAACGTCTCGTTCGCGTTCGTCGAAGGCGAGGCGATGATGATGGCCATCAAGGACGTGGCCGTCTCGAGCGGGTCCGCCTGCACGAGCGCCAGCCTCGAGCCGAGCTACGTGCTGCGGGCGCTCGGCGTGGGCGAGGAGCTGGCGCACAGCTCGATTCGCTTCGGGCTCGGCAAGTTCAACACCGAGGAAGA
>JADZFZ010000584.1 GCA_020854145.1 Deltaproteobacteria bacterium
CAATCGAGCTGCCAGGAGCCGCCCTCCGGCGGCGGCTCCCTCACGACGAGCGCGCGAGGCATGCGCACACGACCCGATTCCATAGGTCTCATCCTACCGCACCGCCGCGACGCCGAGCTTCTCGCGCCAGCCCTCGCGCAGTTGCCTGCCCGTCAGCCGACGCGGCGCCGAAGCTCCGCGATGTCCATCTCGCAGCGCTCCACGCGCGGCCGCAGATCCGCCGAAGCGCGCAGCACGCCAGTCATCTCGCGCACCGTGCCCGCCAGGTCGGCGATGGCGGTCGACGTCCGGACCTCGGATTCGACCACGCGACGCGCGAGCTCGTCGAGCCGCGTATTGGTCTGGTCGAGCCGCGTATTGGTCTGGTCGAGCCGCGCGTTGGTCTGCTTCACCTCGTCGCGGATGGACTTGAGGATCTCGATCGACAGGTCGGTGGTCGTCATCGTGGTGCCCTTCTGCCGTCGGGACGATGTTACCGCCCGACGCGGCACGGTGCTCATCGGCCGCGCGCGCGTCGAGTTGCTTCAGCAGGATCACCGTTCGTGCCGAGCGCCCGAGCTTTGCGAGGGCAGTCGAATGCTTCGACAGGCTCGGCACGCGATCGCGTCCTTCGACTGCCTTCCTCGCTTCGCTCGAAAGGCGCGCAGTACAGGTCCCCGCAAGCTGGTGGCCAGGTCACGAGCTCGGACCCCTCACCCTGCCTCACCCCGCGTTGCGGGGAGAGGGGACGCGCGTCGGTGGATCGCGGCGCGCAACTCGCGGCAAGTCCCCCCCTCCCCCCCGGGGAGAGGGGACGCGCGTCGGTGGATCGCGGCGCGCAACTCGCGGCAAGGCCCCCTCTCCCCCTCGGGGAGAGGGCCGGGGTGAGGGAAGATGATCTCCCGCTGTCGATCCGAACACCGACCTCCGGGGCGGTGCGCTCAGGACGAACGAGCCCGCGGGTGCCCTCGACGGACAGTGCGAACGTTCGCACTGTTGGGATCTGCCGTATTATCAGGCCTTTTCTGCGCGCTCGGCGAGCTCGTTCAGGCGCGCGGCGAGCTTGCGGAGCGAATGCGCGACCCGGGTACGCGCGTCGTCGTCGAGCGCTCGCAGGGTCCGGATCGTGAGCGCGCCTCCGTCCTCCGCGCGCTCGGCGGCGCGCACGAGCGTGCTCACCGACCGGAGCGTCGACGGGGTACGCGCGCGACCGCCGCCGCGCTCGCCGGCGCCAGCACGCGCGATGGCGTCGAGCACCTCGGCGCCGCCGGAGAGCTCGCCCGCGGCGATGCGCGCGGCGAGCGCACGTCGTTGGGCGACGTCGTCGATCGACGCGAGGCGCAGCAAGTACGTCGGTGAGACGGCGCCGCGGACGCGTGCCGGCAGGCTGCGGTACGCGATGGCCATCGCGACGGCGTCGCGCAGGTCGCGCTCTTGCCAATCGCTCTCGGGCTGGGCGCGCTGCGCGAGCAACGCATAGCTCTTGGGCTTCGACGGGCTCTTGCTCTTCGCGAGCGCGGCGTCGCCGTCGAAGTACGCGTCGAGCAGATGCTCACCGATCGCGCGTCGTCCCTTCGCCTCCGCGCGCTGGTGACGCCCGAGCAGCCCGAGCGTGCGCTCGACGAGGGCGACGTCTGCCTTGCGCTCGACTCCCGCGCGCCGCGCGGCCTTCGCCGCCGCTGGTGTCGACGGGGTCGTCGTGCGACTGGGGCGGATGCGTCGATGGGTGGGTGCCATGGCGCCTCTCAACCGACGCGGCGTCGAAGATCCGCGATCTCGAGCTCGCAGCGCTCCACACGCGGGCGAAGGTCCGCCGACGCGCGCAGGACGCCCGTCATCTCGCGCACGGTGCCCGCGAGATCGGCGATGGCGGTCGAGGTGCGAATCTCGGACTCCACGATCCGGCGAGCCAGCTCCGCGTGCATGGCCTCGAGGCGGACATTGGTTTGCTTCACCGCGTCGCGAACCGAGCTCACCTCGGTGCGAACGGAGCTCACCTCGTCGCGAATGGACTTGAGGATCTCGATCGACAGGTCCCTGGTCGTCATGTGCAGGCCCTTCCGTCGCACGCGTGTGATGCTACCGCACCGCCGCGACAGCGCACTTCTCGGCCCAACCCGCGCCGAGTTGCGGCCTGCTCCCGCGAGTCGCCACCGGCGGAGGCAATCTGGCGCCTGTCGGATCGAGCCAACGAATCGGCCCCGAGGCATTCGCCCCGGGGCCGACCCCTGGACAGGAAGCGCTCAGCCGATCACGTGCAGGCGCCGGCCGTGCAAGTGCCGGAGCAGCAGTCGTCGTTGGCTCCATTGGGGGCACATGCCGTCGTCGTCGGAAGGCAGGCGTTGCAGGTGCTCGCCGTGATCCGGCCGCAGTCCGCCGCTCCACCGCTCGTGCTGCACGAAGTACCGCTGTTGCAGCACGGTTGCCCCTCGCCGCCACACATCACGCTGCAGGTCGCCGTGGTTCCACTCATGCTGCTGCAGTTCCTGCCCGTCCCGGCATCACAGCTGTATCCCGCGCAGCAAAGCGCTCCCACCCCGCCGCAGCCGCCCGTCTCGCAGCCGTCGATGCTGCATTCGGCGCTCGAGACGCACGTGTTGCCGGCGCAGCACGGTTCCTCGTCCTCGCCGCAGGTAGTCTGGCAGGTAGTGTTCACGCACGCGCGGCTCATGCCTGCATTGCAGACGTCGCCCGCACAGCAAGGTTGATCGGTACCGCCGCAGGTCGCGCAGATCGAGCCTTCGGCGCCGAGCGGCCCGGAGCAGCTGCCGGCTGTGCAAGGCGTACCCGACGTGCAGCACGGCTGGCCCGCGCCGCCGCAGGTCAGGCACGTGCCGGTGGCGGTTCCTCCGGCGCCGACGCAGGCGAGCCCCGTGGTGCACGTGTCGGTGAGACAACACGGCTGGCCGTTGGCCGCGCCGCACGTCTGGCACGCGCTGTCGACGCAGCGCTCCGAGGTGTTGTTGCAGCAGTCGCTCGCGCAGCCGGTGAAGCCTGTCGTGCACACGCACGTCCCACCGCTGCAGTCCTCTTCCGCGGTGCAGACGTCGCCACCTTCGGGCGGCGTGACGCACGCACCGCACTGGGTGTCGCTCGTCAGGACGCTCACGGGGACACCGTTGCAGCACTGCTGACCCGCGGCGACAGGCATGTTGCATCCGCCGCAGTGGAGCTCGTCCGTCATGGTGTTGACACATCCGTTGCCGGCGCCGGTGCCGCAGTACGTCCCGCTCGAGCACTGACAGACGCCCGACGAGTCGCACGACGTGGCGCCGGGTCCGCACACCTGACAACCGAAGCTGGTTCCCGCGCAGTCGAGCGCGACGTTCGGCGCGCTCGCCGAGCAAACGCAGTCACCACCCATGCAGGCGGCAGTGCCGGTGTAGCCACCAGGGCTGCAGTCTTCGAGCGTGTCCATGCACGTGTTCGGTTGCCCTGCGTTGCTGCCGCAGAAGTCGACCTCGACCCTGGGATCGATGCAGTCGCCGTTACCCGTGCGATCGCACTCGTTCGCGGGACAACGGCATGCCGTACCGCCGCAAATCTCGTCACCGACGCAAGCATCGCCACCCGAGCACGTGTCCGGGGCGCCGCTCGCTCCGCAGTGCGTCAGGCTCGTCAGCGGGTTCACGCACGCGCTGCCGGTGTGGCACTGACCCGTCGGGCACCCGCAGATGTTGCCGCCGCCCGTGCCGGGCACGCAGCTCCGGCCCAAGGTGCACGCCGTCCCGCCGACGCACATCCCGTCGCCGCCGATCGTGGCGTTGCAGTGCGTCAGGCTGGTCGTCGGGTTCTCGCAGGTCGAGCCCGTGTAGCACTGGCCGGGCGGGCACGCGCAGATACGGCCGCCTGGGCCCGAGCCGGCGACGCAGCTCAGGCCTGCCGCGCAGGCGGGGTTGCCGCCGCTGCAGGTGCCGTCGCCCGCGATGGTCGCTCCGCAGTTGGTGGTGCTCGTGGACGGGTCCACGCAGGTCGAGCCGTTGTGGCACTGACCCGTCGGGCAACGGCAGCTGCCACTGATGCAGCTGCGACCCAGCGTGCACGTGGTTCCGCCGCTGCACGTTCCGTCGCCCGCCGTCGTCGCACCGCACTGGGTCGGGCTCGTGGACGGGTTGTGGCAAGAGGAGCCGTCGAAGCACTGGCCCGTCGGGCACTGGCACATGCCGCCGCTGCAGACGCGTCCACCCGTGCACGCGGTGCCCGGGCAACCGCCGCAGAATCGCGCGTCGGTCGCGGTGTTGATGCACTCGCCCATGCACTCGAGCGGCGTCGCCGACGGGCACACGCAGGCGCCGCCGGAGCACGTCTGATCGGTGCGGCAAGCCGCTGCCGGGCACGAGCCCACGGGTGAGCAGAAGTTGCGGTCCGTCAGCGTCGAGCGGCACGCGCCGCCACACGCCGTCTGGCCGGGCGGGCAGATGCAGCCGCCGCCGACGCAGACCTCGTCGCTGCGGCAGCCGACGCCGCACGCCGCGCAGTTCAAGCGGTCGGTCAGCGTGTTGACGCAGCTGCCGCCGCAGTCGGTGAGGCCCGGGCCGCACGACGTCGCGCACGTGCCCGCGCTGCAGACCTGGCCGGCGGGGCACGCGTTGCCGCACGCGCCGCAGTTCGCGCGATCGATCAGCGTGTCGCGGCACGTGCCGCTGCACATGGTGAAGCCCTCCGAGCACTGGCACTCTCCGAGGTCGCACTCCTGACCGCCGGGGCACGCGTTACCGCACGCGCCGCAGTTGAAGCGGTCGCTGAGCAGGTCGCGGCAGACGCCGGTGCAGTCGATGAGGCCGCCCGTGCACTCGACCGTGCAGCGGCCGGCGCTGCAGAGCTCGCCGGGGCCACATCCGTTGTTGCACGCGCCGCAGTGATCGCGGTCGCTCTGCAGGTCGTGGCAGGCGTCGTCGCACAGCGTCAGCGCGCCGCCGCCGCAGTCGGTGTCGCAGACGCCCTCGTTGCAGACCTCGCCGGCCGCGCACGCGGTGCCGCAGCCGCCGCAGTTCGCGCGGTCGGTCAGGAAGTTCACGCACGCGTCGCCGCACGCCGTGGTGCCGCCGGCGCACGTGACGACGCACATGCTGTCCTCGCAGATCTGGCCGGCGTCGCACGCGTTGCCGCACGCGCCGCAGTGACGGCGGTCGGCGGTCAGGTCGCGGCAGACGCCGTCGCACGCCATCAGGCCGCCGCCGCAGATCGTGCCGCACGCGCCGTCGCTGCAGACCTGGCCGGTCGGGCACGCGTTGTCGCACGCACCGCAGTGGCGCGGATCGATCTCGGTGTCGCGGCAGATCCCGCCGCAGTCGGTGAGCGCGCCGCAGCTGGTGCCGCACTCGCCCGCGCTGCAGAGCTCGCCGGCGCCGCACGCGTTGCCGCACGCGCCGCAGTTGTCACGGTCCGACTGCAGATCCTCGCAACGATCGCCGCAGAGCTCCTCGCCGTCGGGACAGTTCGCGGAGCACTCGCCCGCCGCGCACACCATGCCCGCGGCGCACGTGTTGCCGCACTCGCCGCAGTTGAGCGGGTCGCGGTCGAGATCGACGCAGTCGCCGTCGCAGAGGTCCTCGTCGGGATCGCAACCCGGCCCGGTATCCGGTCCTCCAGTGTCGCCGCCCGTGTCGGTACGCGCGTCGGTGCCGGCATCGGTGCCGCCTCCGTCGTCGTCGCCGCACGCCACCAGCGCTGCGGACAACACGAGTACCCAAGCCAAACTGCCAAGACGACGCGTCATCGTGCGACCCCTTTCGGAAGACCGGCCCGCGCACCCAGCGGGTCGCACGCATCTTCGACGAGCACGCTCACGACCGTCAACCACATCCACACGCGGACGTGTATATTCGCGCGCTGTCATGTCCTCGCTCGCACGCCTCGGTCTCCTCGGTCCCGTCATCGGCGGAATGATGCTGCTCGGCTGCAAGACAGACCCGACCCAGCTCGTCGTGGTGATCGACACGGACTACTCCGTCCCGTCGGAGCTCGGGCTCGTCCGCGTGATCGTGCTCGACGGCGACAACGCCGAGATCGCTCGCAACGACTTCACCCTCGGCGACTCCTCGAGCGTGCCCTTCTCGTTCGCCGTGGTGCCCAAGGATCAGGACGCGTCGCGACGCGCCACCATCATCGTCGAGGGGTACGAGTCCGCCGGCGACGCCACCGCGCGCGTCACGCGGCGAGCGGTCACGGGATTCCGCGAGAACAAGTCGCTGCGTCTCGACATGTTCCTCGCCGAGTCCTGCAACATGCGCATGTGCGCCGAGATCACGAGCACCTGCACCGAGAACGGGTGCATCGACGAGAACATCGATCCGAACGGCCTCGAAGAGGTGCGACCCGGCCAGGAGTTCCGCGAGCGTCCCGACGCGGGACCGCCGCCCGACGGCGGCGGCACGGACATGTCGATGGACGAGTGCCGCACCGCTCCCGATCGAGACGGCGACGGCGATCGCGCCATCGCGTGCGGCGGGGCCGACTGCGACGACAACGACCCGCAACGCTCGTCGCGCATGGACGAGGTGTGCGACGCGGAGAACGTCGACGAAGACTGCGACCCCGACACCGTCGGCGACACCGACGCGGACAACGACGACCG
>JADZFZ010000585.1 GCA_020854145.1 Deltaproteobacteria bacterium
CGACCGCTCCTCGCGAGCCTCGGCGACACGGTCAACAACCTCACGATCGCGACCGACGGCCCGCGTGGCTCGCCGTTCGAGAGGCGTTTCGCGATCGTCGTCACCGCCAACCGGACCACGGCGGCCCGCGTGCGCGCCGCGCTCGTCGCCTCCGGGCTCCCCGAGCGCGCGATCAACGTGATGCCGATCCCGACACCGCTCGCGCGCGTAGGTCTCGAGCGCCCGGGCGACCGCTTCCAGCTCCTTCACCGCGTCGCGCTCTTCGACGATCGCGCGGCCGGCGAGGCCTACCTCGCTTCTCCCGGAACACGGGTGTTCCGCGTGTCGCCGCGCCAGCGGGTCGCGCCGCGCGCTTTCGCGACGCCCGCGCTGCGCCGCCACGGCACGGGCACCACGGAAGCAGCGCTCCGCGGCTCGCTCGACGCGCTCGGTGCCGCGATCCTCGAGCGACACGGTCGCGCGCGCGCCGAACAGATCTCCGTCGCGCACCGCACGCCGTTCCAGGTCCACCAGTTCGGCTACTGGTGCATCGCGCGCGGCGTCAGCTGCCTCGCCGACAACCACGACACGCTCTACCCGTACTCCGAGCCGTTTCGCCTGCGACCGCGCGACCGCGTGATCGTCTGGGGGGTCAACCACGAGGCCGCGGGCAAGGCCACGTACGCCAACTTCACCGTCTACGGGATCCGCCACCTGGTCGGGGTCGTCAGCGTGGACAGCCGGCAGCTCGCGGGCAGCGCCGCCGACTACGTCCCCAACGATCCCAACGTCTCGCGTCTCTACGCGTGGACGGTCGCGCGCGCGTGCGGCGACGCGCCCCACTGCACCGAGATCCCGACGGGCTGCCCCGGAGTCGACCTCGATCGCCGCGGCTACGTGGCCTTCCGCATGTACATGGAGCCCGCCACCGCGACGAGCCCGCACCCCGACGAGCTGCTCCTCGACCGCGTGACCCGCTTTCCCGCTCCGGAGTGATCCCCGGCCGGTGCAGACCGGCTCAACCGGTCTACAGTCTGCACAGCCACGTGACCATCCTCCTCGCCATCGACGGCACCGGACCGTGGGACGACGACGAGTACGCCGAAGAATTCGGGCACAGCCACGTTCGCAAGATCTGGTACCACACGCAGGCTACGAGGAAGCGCTACCTGCGCGGACCGTCCATGCTCGGTAGCGAGATGTCCGGGCTCGTGCGCGACGGCCTCGCGTTCGTGGAAGACCGACGGCGCGACGACGAGCCCATCCTCTTGACCGGCTACAGCCGCGGCGCAGCGGCCGTCGTCGCCATCGCCCGAGAGCTGTCGAGCAGCGGCGCTCGCGTGGCCGGGCTGATGCTGTTCGACTGCGTGAACAGGGCAGTTGGCTTCAACACCGACGTGCTTCCCACCAACGTGGAAGAGGTGCGTCACGTGAGGCGCCACCGGGACGCCGGCTCGCGCGAGTCCTTCGGCCACAGCGGCTCCCGTCTTCCCGCGGGGGCGCCTCCTCCGCGTTACGAGCAGAGCTTCCACCTGGGAACGCACGGCGCGCTCGGAGGCGTCCCGTGGCGGGGTACACCTGCGCAGGCGAGCCACCTCATCTACGAGAGCCCCGACGGCCTGACGAACATCACGTACGCCGACGATGCGGCGTGCTCGAGAGAGGTGTGGAACGCCGTTCGTCCGTTCCTCTACCGACTGGGTTTCCTGGGGCCGGCTTGATGCCTGCTCTCGACGGCACGTGGACGGCGCGCGGTCGGCGCGAATGAATGGAGGCGGTGAGATGACCGATTCGGAGGGGACGGGGGATACCGTGCAGGCTGCCGCGGATGCGCTCGCGGCGGTCATCGGGGAAGCCGCCGACGTCGATTTCTACCTCACGATCGCCGACGTCACCGGCTCGCTGCGCGTGACGGCCACGAGCCTCTCGGAGCGGCTCGGCAGGATGTATCGCGGAGCCGTGGTCTTCCAGACGGCGGCAGGGCTGACCGAGTCCGACCTCCTCGGCCGCGACGTGCACCTGCGCATCGAGCGCCAGACGGAGCAGCGCTCGCTCCGCGGGATGATCGCCAGCGCGACCGTGCAGGCCATGCACGGCTTCGAGGGGCGACAACGGGTCTCCATCGAGATCGTGCCTGCCATGCACTTCATGGCGCACACGGTCGACTCGCGCATCTACCAGGATGTCGGCGTGCCCGACCTGGTGGAGTCGCTCGTGCGGGAGCTCGTGGGCAGCCGCGGGCGAAAGGTGAAGAAGGACCAGCTCACCGCGAGCTACCCCGCTCACGAGTACATCGTGCAGCACCAGGAGTCGCACCTCGACTTCATCACGCGCCTCTGCCGCGAGGAAGGCATCTTCTTCTACTTCGATCACGATGCCGACGGTGAGGACCACGAGCTGCTCGTGCTCGCGGACAGCAACGCCAACAGGCCCGTCGTCCGCGAGTCGTCCGATGGACGTGTCCCCTACTCGGCCAACCAGGAGCACGCACGCCTGCACGAGGTCGTGCTCCACGCAGAGCGGCACGAGCAGATCGGAGCGACCGACGCCGTCGTCTCGGGCTACGACTGGACGAGCCCCGGTTCCACCGTGAAGAACGGGCGTACCGACCGGGGACGCTGGAGCGGTCCGAAGCTCGAGGTCCACGATCACTTCCGCGCGCTGCGGCAGCACGGGTACGACGGCAGCCGATACGGCGCCCATACGGCCGAGCGGCAAGCGCAGATGCGCGCCGAGAGCCTCGATCTCGCGCGGCAGCGCTGGACCCTCGAGACGACCGTGGTGACCGCGAAGCCTGGCCACGTGATCGTGCTCGAAGGCGCGGGCGCGCTCGACGACCGATACTTGATC
>JADZFZ010000586.1 GCA_020854145.1 Deltaproteobacteria bacterium
GAGCCCGGGAACCGGTCGCGCAGTCTCCGGCGAAACGTTTCGACGAAGGTGGCGCCCAGCGTTTCGTCGAGACGGGCGCGATAGGGCAGCAGCGCGGTGCCGGACATGAAGTCGACGATCGCGTCGGCGTCCGGGAGCACGTGCGGATACACCTTCTCGAACGCGGTGATCTCGGTGGCGCCCGCGGCGTGGAGGATCTCGGCGTACCGATCGATGGGCAGCGCGGCGGGGGCTGCGCCCGCGCGGTGGGCTTCGGCCATCGCGCCGAGCGCGGCGGCGAAGGGCGGCTCGAGGGAGATCTCGTCCAGCGACCGGTGAGCGACGTGACCGAAGTTGGAGGGGAGCTGGACCGCGAGCTGTCCTCCGGCGCGCAGATGCGAGATCAGCGTGGGCAGCAGGTGCGCGTGGTCGTCGACCCAGTGGAGCGCGGCGTTGGAGACGATGCGATCCCATTCACCTTCGAGCTCCTCGATTCGCCGGAGCTCGAATCGCAAACCGGGTCGTGCGAACGCAGCGGTCTTCGCCAGCATCTCGGGCGACGAGTCGATGCCCACGACCTCGCTTGCCGGGAGCGCGTCGGCGAGGCGTCGCGTCAGCTCGCCGGTGCCGCAGCCGAGGTCCACGATGCGCAGGCCGTCGCCGGTGCGCACGAGGCGGAGCAGGTCGTCGAAGGGAGCGAATCGCTCCTTCTTGAATTGCTCGTATCGCTCGGGATCCCAGGCCAAGGGAGAGGCAGCGTATCAGGCCGCCGGAACGAGCCACGAACGGGGCGTTTCGACGGAATGGAAGTGCTCGTCTCGAAGACGTGTGTTCTCGCGGGGTTGACCACGTCGATCCTGTCCCCGGGTACAATGGCGTTCATGACGCGAGCGTGGGGGGTTGGGTTTCTCGCTCTGTGCGCAGGCTGCATCATCGTGGAGGACGACGGGTCCGGACGGCGCCGGCCGTTCGGTCCGCCGCCGCCGCCCGGCTCCATCGATGCGGGTCGGCCCGAAGGAGGCCCGCGCGTGGACACCGGCTCGGGCGACGACCTCGGGCCCACGCCGACGGACGCCGGCCACCCACCGCCGGTCATCTCCGAGCTCGCGTCGGTCACGGCGACCGTCACGCCGGAGTCGGGCGGCACGCTCACGTCCGCGCGCGGCGACACGCTGGTGATCCCACCGGGAGCGGTCACGGCCCCGACCGAGATCACCATGACCCCGTACGAGATCCCCGGCGACCCGTGGCTCGACGCGCTCGCGCTCGTGCGGCTCGAGCCGGACGGGCTCGAGCTGGCCGTACCCGCGACGTTGACGCTGGTGCTCTCGCGGCCGCTTCCACCGGGAGACGAGCTGGTGCTCGCGAGCGCCCCCGGCGCTTCGGACGAGCTCGTGGCGACCTACGACCTGCTGACCGTGTCGCCGTCCGGGACCGAGGTGAGCGCGCCGATCATCGGCTTCAGCCGCAAGGCGTGTCTCAAGAACTGCCACCGGGGCACACGCGACGCGTTGATGCAGGCATGGGCAGCCAACGGCACGCGTGTTCTTCCCGAGGTGCTCGCCGAGACGATGCTCTCGCCAGAGCAGGCCACCGACTGCGGGATGCTGGGGACCGAGGACGTCCTCAACCGGTTCGCATCGACCTACTTCACGGAGTGCGGCAACTTCGACGCGACCGAGGCCTTCGATCCAGGGCTGCCGGGTCGAATTGCGGTGCTCCTCGCGAGCGGGCGCCAGGTGATGTTCCTCTTCGGTGGATCCATCACGCAGGACACCAGCGGCTATCACGGCTTCAACCACAGCGCGATGGCCCGGCTCGACGACGAGGGACGCGTGTTCGTCCACAACCGTCTCAACGTCAACGATGCGCTCCTTCTCCAGCTGGAGGCGCTCGGCCGCAGCCCGGAGATCGATGTGCCGCTCGCGCAGATCGACATGGCGCTCGGCCTGCGTGACCTTCGCGGCGGCGAGCCCTTCCTGGCCGCGACCAACATGCCGCTCCGTTCCGATCGCGCGACGCTGCCCCGCGTGTGGCCCCACGTGGTCGTGCTCTGCGAGAACCGTCCACCTCCGCCGCGCAACGACGCGGACGGCGACGGAGTCGCCGACGAGACCGACAACTGCCCGACCGCGAACTCCGATCAGGTCGATTCCGATCGCGACGGGATCGGCAATGCCTGTGACGACACGGCGTGCCCGCCGTTCGAGTGCGTCACCGGAGAATGCGGTGCGCAGGAGTGTTGTGGCGCGGGGTTCTACTGCTCACGAGAGACCATCGCGTGCGAGCAGGAGACTTGCCCGCCCGGCGCCGGACTGACGTTCACGCTCGAGTGCTGCTGCAACTGTTGGGAGGACCGGAGCCTCGTGAACGTCCACGATCCCTGCAGGCCAGGATTCCTCCTGCGCTGCGCCCCGGCCGACTGAAGGGGTGACGGACGACCGTTCGTGCCGAGCTCGTCGACGCACGTGATCGCGCTCCTCGACGCGGCGCGGGGCGAACGGTCGGGTAGCTCTCGTCGAGCACGGAAGGGCGGCAGGACGATTGTCGTTGCCTCCGAACGCCTCCGTGCGAGGACTGGCTGTTGCTGTCTTCGGGGGAGGGGACGCGGAGGTCGGGATGCAGGTAACCGAGAGATCACGTGCTTCGCATGTCGTCGTGTTGCTGGCGGCGATGTTGTCGGCAGGGGCTGGCTGCAAAGAGGGGAACTTCCTCGCGCGCGACGGAAGCGCCGAGGCGAGCACACCGCGTGGAGACGGCAGCACCGATCGCGATGCAGGAGGCGGCGGGATCGATGGCGGCGACGAGGATCCCGACGGGTCCACACCGCCGGACGGGGATGGAGGAGGCAGCGGCACGGACATGTTCCGTCCGCGGCCCGACGCCGGACCGCTCGCGCCACCGACGGCGATGCTCGCCCCTGGCGAAGAGGTGGCGGTGGGCCCCGTTCTGGTCACCGCCGATCAAGCCGACATCTCCGGCCCGATCATGATCACGGCGGAAGCGGCGCCGCTGCCGATGCCGCTGCCCGACGGGTTCGTGGAGGCGGGCGAGAACCTCGAGATCTCGGTCGACGACCAGGACGCCGTCGTCGCGCCGCTGACGATTCGTCGGTCGTACGACCCGTCGCTCGTGCCCGAAGGCGAGCCGCCGGTCGTGCTGCACTACGACGACGAGACCGGCTACACGCCGGCGACCATCCTCGCGCACGATCCCGTCACCGCGACCGTCACGTTCCAGACGCGCGGCTTCTCGCACTTCCCGACTGCCGCGCGGCCCGCGCCGGCGCCTGCTCCGTTTCGCGCGCCCGAGTTCGACGTGGCGATGGACACGTTCTCGCACGTCAACGTCGGGGGCGGACCGACCAATGGCAACTGCTTCGGGATGAGCGCGTTCTCTGCGTGGTACTGGGGCGCGCGCAGGCGGACGCCCGCGTTGCCCCGGCTCGCAGGTCGGTTCACCCCGGCGGTCGAACGGGTGTTGGCGATCCGTGCACAGATCGAGGTGCAAGGCGTCTGGAACCAGGTGGGGGTCAGGCACATGCCTCTCGACGGAGACGATGTCCGTCTGCTGAAGATGGACCTCAGCCAGTTCGGTCCGGTCGTGTTCGGCATGCGCGCCACCTTCGACTACGGGGGAGGACCGCTCACGGGTGGGCACGCGATGCTCGTGTACGGCTACGACGACACGGCGTTCTTCGCGTACGACCCGAACCTCCCGGGAACGGAGGTGCGCATCCCGTACGACGCCAGCGGCGTCAGCAGCACGATCCCCGGCGTCGCGACGGAAGCCATCTACGCGATCGAAGGCACCTCCTCGATGGTGCCCCCGGGCGCGTACGACCGCCTCCTCGCCGATGCCGAGGGGGGCTTCACTGCCGGCGTCGGGCTGACGCTCACCTCGCCCATCGAGGGCGAGATGCTCGACAGCCGCACGGTGCAGGTCACGGGGACCTTCGCTTCCTCGTTGCCGGCGCCGAGCCGCGCCATGGTGTTCGTCTGGGGGACCTTCTTCGACCTCAACACGACGCACCCGAGCTTCGCAGGGCTCGTGCCGGCGCTCGCGGGCGACACGCGGATGTACGTCATCGTCGCGCCCACCGATACCCAGGCACGTTTCCTCGCGCGCGACTCCGCGGTCCTCGAGGTCAACGTCAGCAACGCGGCCCCACCCGCCGAGCTCATGACGATGCTGACGTGGGACCAGAACCAGTCCGACATGGATCTCTACGTCGTCGCGCCCGACGAGCGCGCGATCTGGAACGGGTTGCCGTGGTCGGACCTCGGCAACCGACCGCTCGACGACTCGGACGGCTATGGTCCCGAGTTCATCACGATCAGCTCGGCCGACACCGCGGGGCCGCCGTACGTGGTCCAGAACGGCCGCTATGCGATCCGCGTCCACTTGTTCCGCAACGACCGTGGCCCCGGCGTCCGGCTCAACGGCAGGGTCTTCATCGCCGGCGGCGAGGGCACGCCGAACCTGCGGACGGCCGTCTGCTCGTTCTCGATCGCCGAGGCGCGCACGGACAACGTGCAGCCTGACGACGTCGGCAACGATTGGGTCGACGTTGCGTGGGTCGACATCGAAGGTGCGCCTGCGGCGCCACGGATCGCGCGGATCGTCAGCGGCGCGCGGGCGGGGACGTCCATGCCCGGCGGGCCGCGGGTCATCTGGCTCTGCCAGGGCGCGGACGAGGTGGTGTCGCTCTTCTGAGCTCCGCCGGGGCCTGCCCGCCTCCACCTTTTGGTGGAGGCGAGATCTGGATGGGCGGTGGGGCCCGCTCCGGTCGCGGCGCGTGTCCCGGCTCGGTGGCCTTCGCGATTGGGGGGCGCGACGGTCCGAGAAGCGCAGCGTGATCAGCGCGGCCAGAGCAGCGCGGCCAGCTGGTCGAGGCTCTCGGCGCGCTCACGCCAGCCGCGGAGCGCGATCTGACGGTCGAGGTCGGCGAAGCGGTGGATCAGGTGCAGGGCCATCAGCGTGCGGCGATCGGCGTCGTCGAGCGCGCCCTCGGCTCCGCGGTAGCCGCGCAGGAACGCGTGAAGGAGCTCCGCGTCTCCCGCGCACAGGAAGACGCCCGGACCAATCCAGTCGTACTCGCGCGGTCCCTCCATCGCGTCGCCGAAGTCGACCATCCCGGTCAGCGCCCAGCGCCCCCCGCGCTCCTCTGCCAAAAGGTTGAACGGCGTGTACTCGCCGGTGAGCAGGACGAGATCGGTGCCCGAGGGCATCTCCGCGACGGCGGCGCGCGCGTAGGTCTCGCACCCGTCGAGCAGCCACTGCGGCATCGCGAGCCTCGCGTGACGTGCGCGACAGCCGGCGAGCTGGGCGGTGACGAGCGTGTCCCACGCTCGGCGCGCGAGCCGCTGCGAAACGAGCCGCACCGCGTGGACGGCGGCCATCGCGCGACCGATCTCGGAGAGCAGCTCGGCGCGGCGAGGCGCGTCCATCGATGGCCAGACGTCCTTCAGGAGCGTGCCGTGGACGCGCGACGAGATCAGGTAGGTCCAGCCGTCCGGAGACTCGCCCGAGGCGAGCAGGCGGGGGATCTCGATCGGTAGAGTCGCGCGGAGCAGCAGGCCCTGCGCCCAACCTTCGCGCTCCCACTCGTCCCGGTATGGTGGCTGGATGATCTTGATGACGGCGTCGTCGCTCACCGCGGCCACGAGCGCGGCGCCGTCGGGGTAGGGCGTCAGCTCGGTCATCGTGATCGCGTGGCGGTCGCAGAGCGCGCGCGCCGCGTCGCGCCAGCGGCTCGGGTCGGCCTTGAGCGCCTGGGTCGTCGGATCGGAAGGGGAGAAGGGCAGGAGCACGATCACCTCGGGGTGGGCCCGCGATCGAGCGGAAGATCAGGGCAATCCTACGGAATGGAACTGCTCGCCCAGGGGACGTGTGATTCCGCGGGGTTGGGGAGGTCGATCCTGTCCCCGTGGGTCAACGGGATGGCCGCGGACGTCAATGCGGGGGCGATGGGGAGCTGACACGGTCCGAGCGCCTACACGAGGCGGGCGCGGAGGGTGGTCATGTCTGGGTGTCATCGGCTCCTTTGGGTGTCGTGTGTAGCAGCTGTGGTCGGGTGCGCGGCCGAGGTCGGCGAGGTCGAGCTCGGCGACGACGGTCTCGCTCGCGGATCGGACGACCTGCGCGCGGCGCCGCCGTTCGCCGGCGATCCCGAGAACGGGGCGATCTTCGCGATCGACATCTCGCACTGGGAGCTCGCGACGAGCGAGGCGGAGATGGAGTGCTTCTGGGACTCGGGCGTGCGGCACGTGGTGAGCGGGACGCAGAACCGCGACATCACGCGGCAGCAGCTCGAGACGGCGGTGCGACGCGGGATGAGCGTCGATGCGTACGTCTACCTGTACTGGGATGGCGACACCGTTGCGCAGGTGCGCGAGGCGTTCGACCGCGTGCGCGGCTTTCCCATCCAACGCATGTGGCTCGACCTCGAGGAGAGCCCGGGCAGCCAGGGTTCGCGCGCGATCATCGCGCAGATCCAGGAGGCGCTCGACACGTGCCGCGCGCTCGGCGGCGTCGACGGGGTCGAGTGCGGTTTCTACACGGGGCTCGGCTTCTGGCATCGCGGGACCGGGAACACGTCGATGTTCTCGGACGTGCCGCTGTGGTTCGCGCACTACGACGGGCGGCGCTCGCTGTCGGACTGGCCGACCGAGCGCTTCGGCGGATGGTCGCGACCGACCGCGAAGCAGTACAGCGACGGTCCGCTCTGCGGGATGGCGGCGGACCTGAACGTGATGCAGGTGCTCGCGGGCCCGACGGTCGTCGTCGATCGCACGCTGCCTCCTTACACGAACGAGCCGCCGGCGGCGCCCGACCACCTGTACCCGTACGACGGGCTCGTCACGCTCGACCCCGACGTGAAGCTCATCGCGGGCAGCCTGCCGCATGCGACGCGTTACGAGCTGGCCCTCGAGACGTGGAGCGGCTCGAGGTTCCGGCCCTATCACACGTGGACGTCGGCGTACGCGTTCAAACGGATCTCGTTGCCGGGCACGCCGTCGATCCATCGGTTCCGCGTGCGCGGCGCGACGCCCGCAGGCTTCGGTCCGTGGTCCGCGTGGTCGTCCTTTCAGCTCGGTCGCTACACCGGCGCGCGCCCGCCGGGCAGCACGAGCCCGGCGCCGCCGCCGCCTGCGCCACCCGCGTCCAGCACGCCGCCTGCGCCGCCGCCTGCGCCGCCGCCTCCGCCTGCGCCGCCGCCTCCGCCTGCGCC
>JADZFZ010000587.1 GCA_020854145.1 Deltaproteobacteria bacterium
CTGGCGCTCGGGCTCGACGTTCCGCTGGTCGCACGACTTTTGGATTTCGTCGTTTCGTCTGGACGGCGAGCCGGCGGCTGGGCGGATGCCGGCGAGCCGGCCGACACGATGACGACGCTCGTCGCCGCCGACCTCGCGTGCCGCCTCGATCCGGCGCTCGAGGTCGACGAGGTGCTGACGTTCGTGCTGTCGAAGCAGAGCTCCGATGGCCTCTTCCGCGCGTTCGGGCCGGACGCGCTCTGGACCACGTCGATGGTGATCGACCTGCTCGACGCGCTCGACCAACCGTTCGGCGACCGCTTCCGGTGGCCTCACGTGGCCGCGACGGACCACAAGACTGGATTGCCGTTTTACTCGTATTACTCGGACCTCGCCGAGCTCTTCGCGACGCTGCCGTCGCTCGCTCGTACGGAGATCGAGGTCGCGTTCCTGGACCTGGCGGGCTTTCGCGCGTTCAACAACCGCTTCGGGCAAGACGCCGGCGACGACGTGCTCGCGGAGCTGGCCTCGGCGCTCTCGAGCATCGAGGGTACGCGCACGATCCGCGACGGCGGCGACGAGATGCTGATCGTGGGGGCGCCCACCGCCGCCACGCTCTTCGAGCGCCTCGACGCGTTCCGACGTGCATGGCCACGACGGTTCCACGCGCGTTTCGGCGCCGACGTGCCCCCGGTCGCGCCGCGGATCCTGGTCGGTCGCGCGCACGCGGGCGAGCTCGTGCGGCTGCGCGAGACCCTCGGCCGCGCCATCGGCGGTCTCAAGCAGGTGGGCGAGACGCCGCCGCCCGAAGGCGTGCTCGCACGGATCTGAGTGATCAGGGGTGTGCGATGACGACGAGCGCGGGCGCGCGGCGCAGCGCGCACTCGAGGCACTGCTTCATCGTCTCGGGGTCGAGGGCGGCGAAGCTCTCGTCGAGCAGCACGAGGTCGCAGCCCGAGAGGAGCGCTCTCGCGAGGTAGAGGCGGCTCTTCTCCCCGTGGGAGAGCTGCCAACCGGTCTCGCCCACCGTCTGACCGAGACCCGCGGGCATGCGCGTCAGGAGCGCCTCGAGGCCGAGCTCTTTGCAGAGCTCTTCGGCCTCCGCGATGTCCTCGTGGGTCGGAGGCCACCGTTTGCCCATGAGCAGGTTGAACGTGAAGGTGCTCGCGAGCACGTGGTTCTCGTGGAACTGCGGCGCGCTCGAGACGCGCGCGCGCCACGCGTCGAGGCCGATCGTCTGACGGTCGAGCCCGCCGAGCAGCACGAGGCCCGACTGGGGTCGTCGCCAGCCTGCGAGCAACGATGCGAGCGTCGACTTGCCCCCGCCGGATGGGCCTTCGAGGAGCACGCGATCGCCCCGCGATATGGCGACGCTCACGTCGCGCAGCGTCGGCTCGGGGCGATCTCCGTGTCGGAACACGACGCCGTGCGCTTCGACGAGGTTGCCTTCGAGCGCGCCGCTCGACGCACGGAGCGCGAGCGCACCCGCGGCGGGTCGCTCCGTTCGCGTGGCCGCGCGAAAGAGCAGCGACACCCGCTCCCACGCGATCGCGAGGCTCATCAGGCCCTGCGCGCTGCTCATGAGGTGCGCGAGCGCTTGGCGCGCCAGCAACACGCCCCCGAGCGCGATGGCGAGCGACGTGGCCGAAGGGCGCGCCGCGATCACGGCCGGTGCGAGCCCGAGCAGCGCGACGACGATCCAGCCGCGAGACGCGAAGCTCGCGAGCCGTACGTGCGCGCGGTCCATCGCGCGCGAGCGAAGCGCGTACCGCTCGAGCTCCTGGTCCTCCGCCTCGTGCCAGCGATCGCTCGCCTCCTGCGCGATGCGCGTGCGGTGCCCGAGCATCCGTTCCACGAGCGCGTGCGTCATCGACAGGCGCGCGTCGGTCCACACGCGACGGTGCCGGAAGTAGCGGACCGCGAACCACGTCGCCGCCGCGGCCGACGCCGCCAGGAGCAGCACGTGGACGAGGCCGCCCGCACCGGCCGCGAGCACGAAGCCCGCCGCGACGAGCTCGATCAGGGCGGCGAGCCCGAGGAACCCGCTCGAGAGCACGAGCGACTCGACGGCCTCTGCCTCGATGACGGTGCCGAGCAGCTGGCCCGATCCGAGGTGTCGGATCTCTTCCGGGTCGAGACGCACCGCGCCCGCGAGCAAGCGCTGCTTGAGCAGCACGCCTCCATCGATCGCGATCCTCCCGGAGGCCCAGGTCGAGAGCAGGTGAAACGGGATCGCCGACGCGGAAAGCAGCAGCCACGCCCAGATGAACCCGGTGTCGAGGCGATCGTCGAGCGCGCCACGGCCGACGACCCACCAGCCCACGATCCCGAGCAAGAGGTTCACAGCGAACGCGAGCGTCATCGCGCCCAGGCGTTTGCCGAGACCCACGGCGAGCCCTTGGCGCAACATGCTCGCGCCGGGCTCGTGCCGAAGGATCCAACCGCGCGCGACGGGCACGCCCGAGAGGCGCTCGGCCACCATCGCGCGTCTCGCGCGCGCGCGGCGGCGCGGCGCGATGCCGGCGCGCCCGAGAAACGCATCGACTGCATCGCGCACGGGTCGCTCGCGAGGCTCGCAGACGAGATCGCGCAACAGGGTCTCGTCGACGCGGCGCACGTCGAGCTCGGGCGTCAACACGGTGGGCGCGCCGCGCCGTTGCCCGAGGAGCGCGACGAATCGTGTGCTCGGCGCCGTGTCGGGCGACGCGCTCGCGGTCACCTCGACGAGCGCGGGACCGGCAGTCCGCACGGCGGCCTCGGCTTCCGCGTGCCGGACGTCGAACGGCTCCACCTCGATGCCGAGCAGGCCCGCGACCCCGTCGAGCCAGCGGGGCAGCGCCGCAGGGTCGGTGCGCATCGCCGCGAGCGGGGGACGCGGGACGTCGGCGCTCGCCGTGGCGAGACCACAGTGCCGAGCGAGGGCCACCATCGCCTCGCCGACGCGCTCCTCGGGCCAACCGATCTCCTCGGCGAGCGCGCCGGCCGGCCGACGCGGGGCGGCCGCACCGATGGGCAGCTCGGAGACGCTCACGCGGCGGTCTCCTCGCCCGCGGTCGGGCTTCCGTCGTCGATCGCGAGCTTGCCGCGGACCATCTTGAGCCGGCGCCAGTGGGACCCGCCCCAGAGGGCCTCGCGCACCTCGCGCTCGGCGTCGAGCAGCGCGCGGTAACGCGAGCTCGGGTCGGCGGCGAGCTCGTGTGGTGCGCCGTCCTCGACGAGCCGTCCCTCGTGGATGACGAGCACGCGCTCGAACGACAGCGTCTCGCCGACGTCGTGCGTGATGCAGAACAGGGTCGCCTGCTTCCAGTGCTCGCGCACGGCCGTGAGCAGCTGCCGTCGCCGCTCGCGATCGAGACCGCGGAAGGGCTCGTCGAGCACGACCATGCGGACGTCGGGACGCAGCAGCGCACGACCGAGCCGGACCCGTTGTCCCTCGCCTCCGGACACGAGGCCGCCGCCTTCGCCGAGCGACGTCTGCAGCCCTTCGGGGAGGCGTTCGAGGATGCCGCGCAGCTGCGCTTGCTCGAGCACCTCCGACATCGACGGCGTGAAGCCCGGGTGCAGACCGTAGGTGAGGTTCTCGAGAAGCGAGCGGTTCCACAGCTGAACCGTCGGGTCCACCCATGCGGTGTGGCGGCGGAGGTCGGCCAGGCGTCGCCCTTCGAGGGGATGGCCGTCGACCAGCAGCTGGCCCTCGGCGGGCCGGTGCCATCCGAGCAGCAGGCCCACGAGGCTGGTCTTTCCCGCGCCCGACGAGCCGACGACCGCCACGTGGCCGCCCGCGGGGATCTCGACGGACACGTCGCTCAGCACGGAGTGGCCCGAGACGCGGATGGCGACGTTGCGCATCTCGATGGAGACCGCGTCGCGCCCGACGCGCAACCGATCGAGCACACGCTCGACCGCGCGTCGGTGGGCCGGGCCGGTGTCGAGCGCCTGCTCCTCGGGCGCACCGAGAGGCTCCATCAGCCGGAGCGTGACGCTGCGCATCGCGGGGTACTGGCGGAACGCCTGCCCGAGCTCCTGCCCGATCTGCGGCAGGCTGAGCGCCCAGTAGAGCAGCAGCAGCGCCTCGCGTCGTTCGCCCGTCTCCGCGCCCACGTAGTGGAGCAGCAGCCCCGTCGTGAGCAGCAGGCCGAGCACCGACTGCAGCCCCTCGATCCACAACACGCGTCGCTGCAGCGCGCGTCCCGTGTGGGCCCACTCGACGAGCAGACCCTCGTGCTCGCGACGGACTGCGCGCTCGGATCCGTGGGCGCGTACGGCGACGAGGCCGACGAGCGCGTCGAACACGAACCGTCCGAGCGATCCCGCGTGCGTACGAAAGCGGAGGTCGAGCTCGGACAACGTGCGCTGGAAGAGCCACGGGATGGCGACCGACGCCGCCGTCACCGTGACCACGAGCCACCAGCCGCTCGGGTGAATCCACACGATGCCGGCCGCCGTGACCAGCAGGCGCATGCCGGCGCTCGTGAGCTGCGAGACGAACGACGGCACGTTGCGGAGCGACTGCAGCGCGTGCGAGCGCTCGGTCATGTCCGACGCGGGGCGACTCTGGAAGTAGCGGTCGCCGAGGCGCGGGATCTTCTCGAGGAACGCCGCTCGGAGACGCGTCTCGAGGCCGCGGCCGAGACGCGCGACGGCCGTGGCCGATGGGATCTCCAGCAAGACGAGCGCGACGCTGAACGCGACCAGCACCGCCAGGGCCGCGATGCGTTGCTCGACCAGATCGAGCTCCTGCGCGACGTCGAAGAGCCCGCGGAAGAGCAGCGCCTCCACGATCGCGCACGCTGCGGCCGTCGAGAGCGCGACGAGCAGCAGAGAAGGCGCGAGCACGCCGTCGCGCAGCGCGTGGCGGAGCAGATCGCGTCCGGGCCGTGTCGGAGGCTCGCGCAGCGCGGCGAGCAGCTCCGGCGATTGCGGCGGCGCCGCCGACACGCGTGACGGCCGAGACTCGACCATCGAAGGCGTGGCGCTCGGGACGAGCGGCGAGCGCGGGCTGCGGTCGGGCACACGGACCAGCACGCAGCCCCGCAGGACGACTTGCTCGTTGCCGTCCTCGTCGGGATCGAAGGGGCGCACCTGCCAGAAGCCCGGCGGGATGGGGTCGTTCGTGGCGGAGCCGGGTGATCCGAGGCCTGCGGCGGGCCCACGCGACACGCTCGGCAACGGCGACTCGCGCATGTGCGCGAGCTGCGCTTCGAAGACCGTCAGCGCGAGCCGAGCCGACTCCCCGCCCCGCGAGACGCCGCCGGCGCGCACCAGCGCATCGACCATGCGGACCGCGGCGTCGAGCGTCGCGAACGTGAGGTAGCTCGAGTCCGCGACGCAGCGCTCGACCAAGGGTCGCGCGCGCGACCAAGCCAAACCGACCTGCTCGAGCCGCCGGCGCAACGGGTAGAGGAAGTCGCTCGACTCCGCCCACTCGCGCCACGACGACGCGGGCACCGGCATCCGGTGCTCGTGGACCTCGGCGAGGAATCGTTCCCGCGGGACCCACCGCCGACCGGTCCCGGGGTCCATCACCTGCACGAAGGGACCGAGCACGCGCCACACGACGACGAAGTGCGTGAGGCCGCTCGGCAGCTGCGTGACCACGATCGCGGGCAGCGCGCGCGACTCCTCGAGCAGCAGGTGATCGAGCGGCATCATCACCTGCTCGGCGTCCACCCCGAGCTGCACGGCGATGTCCTCGAGCGTGTCGATGGACGTGCCGTCGACATCCGTCTGGCAGGCTTCGCGCAGCCGGCCGTAGCTGACGTGGACCCCCGATCCCGCGAGCAGCGCCTTGAGCGACGCGGGCCCGCAGTCCATCGCGGACGTCTGGACCACCTCGGGCGCGAGGAACGGACGGCGTCGCGACATCAGCGCTCCGCTCGCGGCTCGATCTCCGCTCCGGTCGAGCCCGGCGCCGGCGGCTCCACGACGGAGCGCGGCGCACCGCCGAGCACGTGACCCGTCGCGCGGAGCACGAGGACCCAGGGCGGCACGCGCTCGACCTCGACCTCGACCGTCCCGGGCAGGCCGTGCTGCAGCGGGATGGTCGTCGCCTCGGGCCGACGGAGCGCGAGCTCGACGCGGACCGTGCCGTCGCGCGGCTCGTCGGCGACCTCCGTCACGACGCCTTCGAGCATCCCGTACTGAAGCCACGGGAACCCGTGCAGCCGCATGCGCGCCGCTTGCCCGCGGCGAACGCGACCGAGCGCCGCCGAGGGCTCGAAGTCGGCCACGACCTGCAGGCGCCCGCGCGGCACGATCACCGCGAGCCGCTCGCCCGGACGAACGAACTGCCCGACCTGCAGGCGCGTCAGCTCGCCGACGCGGCCCGACACGGGCGCGCGAACGACACGCCGCTCGATCTCGCGCTCGAGCGTCGCGATCGTGGCGGCGGTCGTGACGACCTCGCCTTCGAGGGCCGCGATCTCGCGTCTCAGCTCTTCGACCCGGCTCGTCGTCTGCGGCGCCTCGAGCTGTCGCTCGCGCTCGAGCCTACGGACCTCGAGCTGCGCGGCCGACGCCGCGGCGCGCGCGCGATCCACCTCGGCGCGCGCGCGAACGAGCTCTGCGTCCGTCGCGTAGCGCTGCGCCGCCAGCTGCTCCAGCCGCCGGACCTCGTCGCGCGCGACGTGCACGCGAACGTCGGCTTCGCGCGCGCGGGCGCGTGCCTGGTCGATCTCGGTGCGCGTGCGCGAGCGCTGCCGGGTTCCGACCTCGCTCTCGGCGTCGACCTGCCGGCGCAGCGCATCGATCTGCGGCGCGATCACCGACCGGCGCGCGCGCGCCTCCACCAGACGGCGTTGCTCGATGCTCGCGTCGAGCTCGACGAGCACCTGGCCACGCTCGACGCGTTGCCCGAGCCCGAGACGCGAGACGACGATCTGCCCCTCCACGCTCGCCTCGACCGGACGGATCACCTCGCCGACCTCGAGCCTCGCGCGCTCGGTCACCTCGTGGAGCGAGACCTCCGCGAGCGCCATCCACGACGCCCACGCCGCGATCAGCGCCAGCGCTACGACGAGGCGCACGACGGGCCCCCTCACGCCGTCGGCCGCCAGCGATCGCGTCGTGCGCGAGAACGGCGTTTCCACCCGCTCGCAGGGTATCAGCCCACCCGCGAGCCTGGCGAAAACGCGTCCGTCGGCCGTAGGCTGTGGCGGTGACTCGGTCCACGCTTTCGAGGCTCGTGTGCGCGCTCGTTCTCGCCGCGGCCTGCGGCGACGACGACGGCGCGCCGAGCGATCCGTTCTGCCGGGAGGGGCCTTCCGCGGATCTCGGGTTGCTGGTGACGGGACCTTCGGGTTGCGCCGACGCGGCGCTCCGC